>JBAWVC010000100.1:0-8849 GCA_037147455.1 Verrucomicrobiota bacterium
CCCCAGCGGTTGGAGCGCTGCCCTCCCGGTGGTCCGCCGCGATCTCCAGCCCCAGGCCCGGCTTGTCCCGACGGCCCGCCGCGATCTCCGCCATCGGGCGGCCCTCCCTGCGCTCTGTCGCGCCCTCCTCGCGCGATGATCAAAAAGCTCTCCTGGACCTGCCCGCCCGAGGAGCTGATGAGCTGCTTCACGATGCTGGCGGCGGCCGCGGTTTTCGAAGGCATCTTGGCGCCCGGGTTCCAGTCGGCGGGGACGGCGGTCATCACGCCGGATTTCATGGCGACCTGCTGGAGTGCGGACTGCAGGTCGTTTTTCTCGCCGGCCTCGGGCTTGACGGCGAGGAAGCGGGGATCCGGCGGGGTGTCACCTGCGAGCATTCCCATCGAGGGGAACCAGGCAACCGCCCACTGGTCCGACCGTTTTCCGGATGCGAGTTCCGCTAGGGCGGCCGAGGCCTGGGCTTTCGTGGAAGCCCCCGCAAAAACCACCCTCACCTCGCCCTCGACCCTGACCGAAAGCGTCTCCAGCGCGTCCATCAGCGTCACCTTTTTCATGTGGATGGTGACGGGGGTTTCCGGGGGGACATTGGTCCCGATGCGGACATGGCCCTGGCGTTCGACGGATGCGATGACCTTCGAGACGGGGGCATTGTTGAAATCCAGTGTGATCAGCCCGTCCGGCCAGAAATACCAGACAGCCGCGAGGACAAGAACCACCCCTGCCGCAACGCGCAGGATTGTTGTTCGGTTGGATTGCATCCCGCATTCAACACCGCGTCCGCTGGGGGGTTGCGGAAAATTTGACAGGCGAGGGGGTGAGGGCGAAGATCACCGGGCCATGGCAAGCCCAAAAATCGCCCCCGAGCTCCACCAGAGCAAGAAGCCGGACTGGATCAAGGTCCGGCTGCCGAACAATCCGGTTTTCTTCTCGACCAAGGATCTGGTGTCGGATCTGCGGCTTCACACGGTTTGCGAGAGCGCCCAGTGCCCGAACCGCTGGGAATGCTGGAGCGGGGGCACGGCGACATTCATGATCGCCGGCGAGCGCTGCACCCGGGCCTGCGGGTTTTGCGCGGTGGACACGGCGAAGCCGCTCCCGCTCGAGGATGACGAGCCGCAGCGGGTCGCCGAGGGCGTGAAGCGCCTCGGGCTCAAGCATGTCGTGATCACCGCCGTCGCCCGCGACGACGTGCCCGATGGAGGGGCCGACCATTTCGGGCGGACAATCGAAGCCATCCGGGCCGCCATGCCGCAGGTGGCCATCGAGGTGCTGGTTTCGGATTTCAACGGCAGGGACGCTTCGATCCGGCGGGTGCTCGATGCCGGGCCGGACATCTTCAACCACAACCTCGAAACCGTCGAGCGGCTCACCCCGGCCGTCCGATCCCGCGCCAAATACCGCCTCTCGCTGGAGGTCCTCCGGCGCGCCAAGGAGATGGAGCCCGGCATCGCTACCAAGAGCGGTGTCATGCTCGGGCTCGGGGAGACCGAGAACGAGCTGTTCGAGGCGATGGACGACCTGCGCGAAGCCGGGGTGCAAGTGCTCACCCTCGGCCAATACCTGCGCCCCACGCCAAACCATCTGCCCGTGGTCGAGTATGTCAGCCCGGAGGCGTTCCAGCTCTACGGCGAGATCGCCCGGAAAAAAGGCTTCACGTTCGTGGCCAGCGCCCCGCTCGTCCGCAGCTCCTACCACGCCGGGGATTTTAAACCGGATCAGTAGGAATAGTTGTCCGGAAGCTGGAAGGCGTTCTCGATGACCCTCACCTCGCCGGGCGGGGCGGTCAGAACCTCGACGACGTCGAAGCGGAATGTGATGTCCGGCATTTCCAGCATCCGGAGCCACTTCATCGCTCCCCGGATGATCAGGCGGCGCTTTTTTTGATCGACCGCGTCGAACGGGCGCCCGAATTCCTCGGACGACCGGGTCTTCACTTCGACGAAGACGAGCTCTTTGCCGTGCCGGCAGACGAGATCGACCTCGCCGCCGTGCGGGGCCTGGAAATTTCTGCGGAGAATTTTGTAGCCGCACCTGCGCAGATGCCGCGCGGCGATGGCCTCGCCCTCGCGCCCGAGGCGGATGTGCGGCGCCTCAGAGGAGCTCTGCTTGCGCAACCGGCGAAAAGCTTCGGCGATGAACCGGACAGGGGCCATGCTCGCGGAGTTTGGCAAGATGATCGGGCGTTGGATAGCCTTTGTGTTTGGAAAATCCATATTCCGGGTATTTCCGGTCGAGTTCGAGCATCGCTTGATCCCGCTCGACCTTGGCGACGATGCTCGCGGCGGCGATGCTCAGGCTCCGCGCGTCCCCCCCGACGAGGGCGGTATGCGGGCAGGGGAAATCCGGGACAGGCAGCCCGTCGATGAGGGCGTGGGCCGGATGTGGCTCCAGCGAGAGGAAGGCCTGGCGCATCGCCCGGTGGGTGGTGCGCAGGATGTTCCACCGGTCGATTTCGAGATTGTCCAGATGGGCGGAGGCCCAGCGCACATCCGGGTTCCCGGTCAGCGTCGTGTAAAGGGATTCCCTTTTCGCAGCCGTCAATTTCTTCGAGTCATCCAGGCCCGGCAGGCGGAAGGTCAACGGCAGGACAACTGCGGCGGCCACGACGGGACCCGCGAGGGGTCCGCGGCCGGCTTCGTCGATGCCCGCGACCGGAAAAATCCCGCGCGAGAAGAGGAGTTCTTCCTGCTCGAATGAGCAGGGCATTCTAGGCCCGCTCGGCTTTTTCCTTCACCGTCGTCGCCGACTTGCCCTTGCGGTCGCGCAGGAAGTTCAGCTTGGAGCGGCGGACAGCTCCCTGACGCTCGACTTCGATTTTCGCGATGCGCGGGGAGTGGAGCGGGAAAACCCGCTCGACGCCCTCGCCGTAGGAAACGCGGCGGACGGTGAAATTGGCATTCAAGCCCGCGCCTTTGCGCCCGATCACGATGCCGGAATATATCTGGATACGCTCCTTGTCGCCTTCGACGACGCGCGTGTGGACTTTGACGGTGTCGCCGACTTTGAAGGCGGTCACGTCCTTCTTTAACTGTTCGCTTTCGATCTTCTCAATGGTGGTCATGGCTTGAAAAACTGGAACTGATCACTATGGGCGGCCTGCGTTTGAGTGCAAGCAGGAATCCGGAATATTTTTACGTGAGGGGCCTGGAAGGCTGAAATGGCCTTCGCTCCCTCCCTTATTGGGTTGGCTTGCTCCAGCGGTCCCGATCGGCAAAAATAATGCACTCCCCCTCGATCGGCAGGGCGGTGTAAAACGGCAGGGCGAACCCGTCCACCTTGGGCGGACGCGTGATGAGCAGCGCCCATTCCTTGTAGTTGCCTTTGTAAATATCCGAGAAGAGGCGCAGGTTTCCCGTGATCGGCGTGAGGTAGAGGCCCGAGAGCGGCTCCCCGAGAACCCGGTAGTCGTTCAGGCGGTTGAAGGCGCGCACAGACTCGGGCAGCAGGACCGATTTGCGCTGCGCATACCACGCGACCGCCCACGGCATGTCGGAGGCGATGATTTCCTTTTCCCCATACCACTCGCCAAGGATCCCGATGAACGGCGGCACGTAGGGCGGCCACTGGATCGCCGCCCCGCGGTTCGCGAACAGCGTGGCCAGCATCGGCAGAGAGCAAAGAAAGACCACCGCGCTCAAAAAAATCACCCGCAGCAGCGAGAAGCCGAGCTCCCACCGGCTCCAGAGCACCATGAGAAAAGCGAGGCCGTAGAAAACGAACAGCGGCAGGAGGAGGACATGGAGCTGGTTCGAGGACACTACGCCGCCCACCCCGAAGATCCCCATCCCGGCGACCGCCCCCACCCACATGAGGAGGACGCACCACCGGAACAGCGACACCACCGGCGAGCGGAACGGGTGCAGCAGCGCCAAAAAGAACGCGCCGGCTGCCAGGTTCATCCCGAGGAAAGAAAATAACCCCTCGATCTGCGACGAGACCCCGGATTTCATTTTTGTCAAGATCCCGGAACCGCTGAGCGGAGGCGCATCATCCAAGGACCGGAGATACCCCTCCTCCGGGGATCCGCCCGCGCTGATGGCCGCATAGACCGCCAGGCCGAACGGATTCCCGCAAACGGAATAATTGCGGACCAGCCAGGGCAGCGTCACCATGAGCACCGCCGCCAGGGCCCCCAGCGCGGCGATCCCGCGGGGCGGAAAATACACCACGGCGAATACCAGCCAGCCCAGAAAAATCCAGACCGCCAGACCGTGGGCGAGAATCATGAAGCCGAACAGCAGCCCCGCCCCGAAGAGGGAAACCAGCACCGTCACCAGCCGGTCCTGCCTCTGCATCGCAAAGACCGTCAGCCAGATCGCTCCGGAAAACAGGAGCAGCATCAGCATCTGCGGGAGGCCCGAGAGCGAGAACTGCCACATCATGTCGGTCAGCAGGATGATCGAGCACGCGATCAGCGAAAGCTTGCTGTCGAAAAGGCGGGCGCCAACAGAATACCAGATCGCCACGGACAGCAGAAAAAAGAGGATCGAGAAGGTGACGATGATTTTATCTCCGGCATAGACCAGGTCGGTCGGGGTCATCTTCCATGCCGATTTCACGAGCAGCAGGGGCAGCGCGTTCACGATCGGGTTCAGGGGGGACTGGTAAAAATCCGGGAAATGGTCGGCCGGGATTTCTTTCCCCGATTTTTCCAGCTGCCAGATCGCGAGCGGCCGGATGAAGTCGGTGCTGAGCCCCTTTCCGGAAGCGATGTTGCGGGCGATCTGGGCCTGGTCCATCGCCGTGATGGTCGAGAACCCGCGGAACTGCACGAACAGATAGAGGAGGGTGAGCGCGATGATGAGAAAGGCAAACATCGCCCCCCGAATAATGGGGGCCAGCTTGCCCTGTTCGAGTGAGTGAACGGCGGTTTGCACGCCGACTTCGCCTGTTGCTGCCATAGGTTATAAGGAGTTGTTGCGTTTCGGGATGTTCAGACTTTTCAGACGTCGGTGCAACGTGCGGCGGCTGATCCCCAATACCCTCGCCGCATCCGTGCGATTGCCCCGGCAGTCCTCCAAGGCGCGCAGGATAAGCACCGTTTCGGATTCCTGCAAATTTAATCCGCCGGGGGGCGCGGATGCGGGGGCATTGGTGCGGTCGCGCACCGAGGCGGGCAGGTCGCGCGCGGTGATTTTGGACGACGAGGACATCACCACCCCGTGCTCGATCGCCGTGCGCAATTCCCGGACATTGCCCGGCCAGCCGTAGTCGAGGACCGCCGTCATGGCCTCGGGGGCCAGCTCGCGGAGGTCCTTGCTGTTTTCGGTCGAGGATTCCTTCAGGAACGCATCGACGAGCAGGGGGATGTCCTCCTTCCGGTCCCGCAGGGGAGGCATCGTCAGCGGGACGACGTGCAGGCGGAAATACAGGTCCTCGCGGAATTTCCCGTCCCTCACGAGCCCGGCGAGATCTTTGTTCGTCGCGGCGATGAGGCGGACGTCGGTCTGCAGGGTCTGGTTGCCGCCCACGCGCTCGAAGCTCCTCTCGCCGAGAACGCGGAGGATTTTCACCTGCGTGCCGGCGTCGATTTCTCCGATCTCATCCAGGAAAAGCGTGCCGCCTTTGGCCTGTTCGAAGCGCCCGATCCTGCGCTCGAACGCTCCGGTGAAGGCGCCCTTTTCGTGGCCGAAGAGCTCGCTGGCCAGAAGCTCCGGGGCCAGGGCCGCGCAGTGGACGGCCAGAAATTTTTCTTTGGCGCGCGGGCTGAGGTGGTGGATCGCGTGCGCCGCGAGCTCCTTACCCGTCCCGCTCTCGCCCTGGATGAGCACCGTGGCCCGCGAAGGGGCGACCTGCCTGATGGTGTCGAAGACCTCGACCATCGCCGGCGAGCGACCAATCATGCCGCCGATCGTCATCTGCTTGTCCGCCCGCTCGCGAAGCACCTTGTTTTCCTGCCGGATGGCGCGGTCTTTCAAGGCGCGCCTGATCAGGATTTCCAGCCGGTCGATGTTCACCGGCTTGGTGACAAAATCGTAGGCGCCCTTCTTCATGGCCTCGACTGCGGAATCCACCGACCCGTAGGCTGTCATCATGATGCAGACCGGCGGCCTGGCCAGCGCGAGCGCCCGCCCGATCAGCTCCATCCCGTCCTCGACGCCGAGCCTCAGGTCCGTGAGCAGGACGTCGATCGGCATCGTCTCCATCGTCTTCACGGCGCCGTCCGCATCCGCCGCGACATACACGTCAAAATCCGAATCCAGGGCATTGCGGAGCCCGTCGCGGGTGTTCTTTTCGTCGTCCACGATGAGGATGGATGAGGACATGATCCCGCAGTAGATGCCAAATGGGCACCGTCTTCAATCCGCGAAAGCTGCAAAAGCAAAAGAAGTGGCGCAGGACATAAATCTTCACGAAGGGAAGTTCGAGGAAGCGGCGGGGCGTTAACGGAATTTTCGCCGGCCGCCGCTGTCCGGCGACGGGCAGGGTAAACGAGAAGGTCGAGCCCTTGCCGACGCGTTGGCGGGGATTCGTTATTTTGTCTAATCCCGCGCGGCGAGGGCGTCGTAGATCGGGGCGTCTTTGAGGAGCGTGGGGATGAGGTAGGCGCCGAGGCAGGTGGCGAGCATCGGGAAGAACAGCGGGTAGCAGCCGGTCATTTCGAGGCAGATGACGATGCCGGTGAGCGGGGCCCGGATCGAGGCGGTGAAGAACGCGGCCATGCCCGCGACGGCGAAGGCCAGCGGCGAGGGGACGAGTTCGGGCAGCAGGGCGTGATTGAGCGCGCCCGCCGCGGCTCCGACGATGGCTCCGAGCGCGATGACCGGCGCAAAGAGCCCGCCGGGCGTGCCGGCGGAATACGACAGCGGGCCGAGAAAAAACCGGAGGCACGCGATCCCGAGCAGCAGCCAGACTTCCGACCTGCTGGCTAGGATCGCCTGCGTGATGTCGTCGCCTCCCCCCACCCACTTCGGCGCAAACCATGCGACGGAACCCATCAGAAACCCGATGACTGCGGCGCGCAGCGGAACCGGGATTTTGCGCAACCTCCCGCCGAACGCCAGCAGTCCGAGAAGGAGCCGGTTGTAAAGGACGCCGAGGATTCCGACCGCCGTCCCGAAAAGAAAAAACAACCAGACCGCCTGAGCCGGGGCCTCGGGAATGACCGGAACCGCGTAGTCCTGCGGTATGTGAAAGACCGCGCGCTGGAGAAAGACAGAGGCCGAAGCCGCGGTGGCGGTGAGGATGAATGTCTGCGGCGTGATCTTGCGGAAGACCTCCTCCAAAACAAATATCGTCCCGCCGACCGGGGCGTTGAAAGCGCTGGCGAGCCCGGCCCCCGCGCCTGCGGCCATGAGGGATTTCCAGGCCCTGCGCAATCCGGGGAAATGGCGCCCGACCTTTTCTCCGATGACCGCGCCCATCTGGACCATGGGTCCCTCGCGTCCGAGGACGAGCCCGGCCGACAACGCCAGCCAGCCGCCGAGGAATTTGACGGGAAGGACCCACGCATGGCGCGGCTGCCCGTTGCCCCGGAGGATTTTTTCAACATAGGGGATACCGCTCCCTTTGGCATTGGGGGCAAACCGTTCGACCATCCATGCGGCGGCGGCAACAGCGCCGGAGACGAGCGCGGACAGCGCCAGCCATCCGAAAAATGGCGGCCATGTGTGGAGTGAGGCGGTCAGAATCTCGCGAAGCTCATCCCCCTTTCGCAGGAGAAGAAGAAACGCGATGCCGACGAGACCGGTGAGAACCCCCACGACCACCGCCCCCAGAAGCAGGATGAGCGCCGGACCCGGGGCGGTCGGAAAATCCTCCGGGATAAAATCCACCTCCGCCTCTTCGTGGTCCCCGGAATCGCTCATGGAGACGAGTTCGCTCGAAAAAGCGCAGGGAATCAATTTTTTTCGGGTTTACTTGAGCGGGCGTTGCAGGAATACTGCCCCATTACGTCGCTCACGTGGCGGAACTGGCAGACGCGTACGGCTCAGGACCGTATGGGGTAACCCTTGGAGGTTCGAATCCTCTCGTGAGCACCACTTTTCCCGGAAAAGCCGTGCCTCACCCGCTGCCACAACAAGATCCGGAGTTCGTCCAAAAGACCTTTTCGTCGATCGCGCGGCGGTATGATCTGGCGAACCACCTCCTGAGCGGCGGGCTCGATTTTATCTGGCGCTCGCGCGTCTCACGGCTTGTCGCGACCGCGCGGCCCTCGCGCATTCTCGACCTCGCGACCGGGAGCGGCGACCTCGCCATCGCGCTGCAAAAAGCGTGCCCGTCCGCGCAGGTGATCGGGGCGGATTTCTGCCTTCCCATGCTCGAGGAGGCGAGGCGGAAAAACGTGCCCTGCCTCGTCCAGGCGGACGCGCTGGCGCTGCCATTCCGCGCGGAAACATTCGATGCCGTGACCGTGGCATTCGGGCTCCGGAACATGGCTTCCTGGGAAAAGGCCCTCGCGGAAATGCACAGGGTCCTCCGTCCGAGCGGGCTGCTGGTCGTGCTTGATTTTTCTTTGCCGGCGCGCGGGCCGCTCCGGGAAATCTACCGGATCTACCTCCACCATTTCCTGCCCCGCATCGCGGGTTGGACGACCGGCCGCGCCGATGCCTACAAATATCTGGGCGAATCGATCGAGGCGTTCCCGCGCGGCTCCGGCATGGCCGCGCTCATCGAGACCTGCGGGTTCCACTGCCGGCCGCCGCGCAAGATGTGCTTCGGCATCGTTTCGCTTTACGCGGCGGAAAAATTCGATCAGTCGTAGCCCATGATCGCGCGGGCGCGTCTCTAACCCGGATAAATCACAGAGCGGCAGTCCATCTTGCTAACCATTTGGCCGCCAGAGCTGTCAGCTTCCCTCACCAGATCACTGTGGATATGCCTCGGTCAGCCGCCAACTCTGGCAACCA
>JBAWVC010000101.1:0-8710 GCA_037147455.1 Verrucomicrobiota bacterium
GGGCCGCGACTTTTCCACCCGCTCGGCGATGTTGCAGCCGGAGACGATCGAATCTCCCAAAGAAATGCCGTCGCGGTAATGCCCGGCAAAATAGAGGCCGGGGAATTTGGTTTCGATGTCGGTCATCAGGGCGCGGAACCGTCCGTAGCCGAGGTTGTATTGCGGAATGGCTCTCGGATAGAACGCGCAATGCCGGAATGTCGGCACGCCTTTGGCGCCGAAGAGCGCGCGCAGGTCCCGCAAGGTCAGCTCGATGAGTTCATCCGGCGGGAGGGCGGCCAGCTCCGGATGCCGCTCGCCGCCGATGTAGCTTGTGAGCGTGAGGTGGCCGGCGGGCGCGCGGTTCGGAAACAGCGACGAGGAAAAAATGGTGCCGAGAATTTTGAAACCCTCGACGTTCGGGATCAGGGCGCCGAACCCCTGGCACGGATGCGCGACATCTTCGCGCCGGAATCCGAGCACGACGCTCGCGACCGGCGGATGCCGGATTTCCGAGAACGCCGAAAGGTCGAGCAGGTGGCCCGACGTCCCGACCTGCAGCTCCGCGAGCTGGAACGCGGTGCCCGCATAAATCACGTCGCTGTGGTCGGATCGCGATTCGCCGGCCATCGTGCGGAATTCGATCCTCCAGCCACCGTCGTCCCGTGCGAGCCTGGTGACGGCTGTGTTCAGCCTCACCGCGTCGCCGAGGTGCTCGCGCAAAGTGTCCGGCAGCACCTGAAGGCCCTCGTCGAAGGAAAACTTCGGCGCGCGGTCCTTGGCGATTTCGCCGGATTTCCTGCGTGCGCGCGCGCCGAGGATCTGGCCTTTGATGAGCGATCCGTATTTGGCTTCGAGCGCCGCGAGCTTGGGGAACGCCTGCTGGACGGACAGCGCGCCCGGGTCGCCCGCGTAAACTCCGGCGACCATCGCGTCGATCGCGTGGTCGAGAAATTCCCGGCCCAGCCGCCGCACGACAAACCCGGCGATACTCTCCTCAACGCCGTCGCGGCGCGGCGGCACGAACGGCTCGCGCAGCACCGCCAGCTTAGCCCCGAGGGTGAAGAGGCCGGTCGTGAAAAAACCGAGCGGCGAGCCGGGCATGGCGATCGGGCGCTTGTAGCGGACCACGTATCGCGCCTCCGCTTCTGTCGGCGGCTCAAGCCGGCGGGATTCCAGCCCCGCGTCGCGGACGAGCTGCGCGATCTTCGGCGAGGTCTGGAGAATCGTGTTCGGCCCGAACTCCGCGAGGTAGCCGTCCTTCCTCAGCGACTCGATCGCGCCGCCGACGCGGCCGCCCGACTCGTAAACCGTGACCGGGATGCCTGCACGCTTAAGGTAAAATGCGGCGGTCAGCCCCGTGATGCCCGCACCGATGATCGCGACGGGTTTCATCAAATTGTTTTCGAGTGCCTCTTCTCGCCTGCGGGAGCGAGCGTGTTGTCGAAGCACATCGCGATATTGCGGATGAAGAGGCGGCCGCTGTCGGTCACTTCCAGACCCGAGGCGCTGGGTTTCACGAGGCCGTCGGCGGCGAACGGCGCGAGCGAGGCGAGTTCCTTTTCAAAATGCTGCTCGAAGTTGATGCCGAGCCTGGCGCCCATCGCGGCGAAGTCGAGCGAAAGGTCGCACATCACGCGCATGATCGTCTCGCGCCGGATCTTGTCTTCGTCTGTCACGAGATACGCGCGGCTCCACGGCATCCTGCCGGCATCCACGGCCTCCCGGTATTTCGGCAAATCTTTTTCGTTCTGCCAGTAGGCGTCGGGGATCTGCGAGATGCTCGACATCCCGAACGCGTAGATATCCGACCCCGAGCGCGTGCTGTAGCCCTGAAAATTCCGCTGGAGCCGCTTGTCCCGCTGCGCGACAGCGAGCTCGTCGTCCGGTCGTGCGAAGTGGTCCATGCCGATATAGACGTAGCGGCCGCCGGCGGTCAGCTTCTCGATCACCAGCTTGAGAACCTGCAGCTTTGTTTCGGGCGATGGCAGGATTTTGGCCTCGAGAATTTTCTGCGCCGGCTTGATCCACGGGACGTGCGCGTAGCTGAACAGGGCGAGGCGGTCGGGCTCCATTTCGAGGACCGTGTCGAGGGTTTCGCCGAACGATTCCGGCGTCTGGTGCGGCAGCCCGTAGATGAGGTCGAGGTTGATCGAGCCAAACCCGAGCTCTCGCATCCACCCCATCGCCTGGCGGGTCATCTCGCGCGGCTGGATGCGGTGGATCGCCTCCTGGACCCGCGGGTCGAAATCCTGCACCCCCATCGAGGCCCGGTTGAAACCGATCTCGCGCAGCGCCACCAGGTGGTCGCGCGTGAGCCGCCGCGGATCAACCTCGACGCTCGCTTCGATCTCCGGCGACAAAGTGAAATGCTTGTGGATGATTCCGCCGAGGTTTCGGATTTCATCCGGCCGCAGAAACGTCGGCGAGCCTCCGCCGAAGTGGAGCTGGACGACCTTGCGTCCGGGGTTCAAGCGCGGCGCCATCTTTGCGATCTCGCGCCCGAGATAGTCGATGTAGTCCGCCCCCTTGCCGTGGTCGAGCGTGATCACGGTCGTGCACCCGCAGAACCAGCACAGGGTCTCGCAAAACGGGATGTGAAAATACACCGAGAGGTCGCGCGCGGCGGCGTTGTTCGCCTCGATGCGGGCGTCGAGCTCGCTCCAGTTCACCTCGTCGGTGAACTTCGTCGCCGGCGGGTAGCTGGTGTAGCGCGGCCCGGCGATGTTGTATTTCTTCACCAGATCCAGATCGACATGCAGCGTGTTCATGGGAAGAAAAGGATGAAGGATGAAGGATGAAGGATGAAGGATGAGCCTGCAGCCACGAGAACCGCGCTGAGCCGGAGGGATTGGCACTTCATACTTCCTCCTTCATACTTCCTACTTGTGCGGTGCTCTGCACGGTATCCACGAGCGCCTGGATGCATTCGAGCTTCGCGGACGGAGTCACGCCGTGGCCGAGGTTGAACACGTGGCCGGTGCGCCCCGCCATGTCGCGCAGGATCCGCGCGGTCTCGGCGGCGACGAGATCCGGCGTGGTCGTGAGCAGGAAGGGATCGAGGTTGCCCTGAACCCCGACATTGTCCGGCAGCAAATCCCGGATCCCGGCCATCGGCTGCGTCCAGTCCACGCTCAGCACGTTCGCGCCGGTCGAGACCAGGGACTCCAGCCTCCCGTGCGCGCCTTTGGAAAACAGGATCACCGGAACTTTTCCGCCCAGCGACGAAATGATCTCGCGGATCCAGCGGCCGGAGGCGGCCTCGAACGCGTTGTCGGCGAGAAGGTCGCCGTTGCTGTCAAAAATCTGGACCGCGTCCGCGCCGCAGGCGATCTGCATCTGCAGAAACCCGGCCACCGCTGCGGTGATCTTTTCCATCAGTTCCCCGAACAGGACCGGCTCCGAATAAAACAGCTCCTTCGCCCGGTCGGATTCGCCGGTGCTGCCGCCCTCGATCATGTAGCGCGCGAGCGTCCACGGCGAGCCCGCAAAGCCGAGCAGCGCGGTGCGTCCGCCCAGCGCGGGCTTGATCAGGGCGAGCGCGTCGGCGACGTATTGGAGCCGTTCGACCGCATGGCGGTGGTCGAGCCGCCGGATGTCCTCCGCCGACCTCAGCGCGAATTCCATTTCGATGCCTCCGCCGTTTTCCCGGAAATGATACGGCTGCCCCATCGCCTCGGGCACGACGAGGATGTCGCTGAACAGCACCGCCGCATCAAAACCGAACCGCCGGATCGGCTGCAGCGTGACCTCCGCGGCGAGTTCCGGCGTCCGGGCGAGCTCGACAAACGTGTGCTTTTCCTTGAGCGCACGGTATTCCGGCAGGGCGCGGCCAGCCTGACGCATCAGCCAGACTGGCGCCCGGTCCACGGGCAAACACCGGCACGCGGCAAGGAAGCGATCTCGGCTGCTCGGCGGCGGTCCACCAGGTTGATCGGATGCGGGAATGGAACTGGTCTTCACAGGGTTGAAAAAAACGTCACAGGATCGGTTGGGTGATTGGAAACGGGCAATCCCTGAGCCAAAGCGAAAAACCGGCGCAGGTAAACCCCAAAACCCTTACGCCCTCGCGGCTCGCCGGGGATGCTGCTTGAGGCGCGGGCGGATAATGTTATCCGGAAGAACGGCAGGAACCTCCTCGCGCCGGAAGGGCACCGCCCGGATCACGTTGTCAGGGATATCCGCTTCCTCCGCAGCAGGAAGCGCCCGTGCGGACAACCTCTTCGCGTCGCCCGTTGCCCGGCTTTCGGCGCTTTGCGGGCTCTGCTCCAGCCGGCTCCGGAATTCCGTCGGCGACTTTCCCACCAGGCGTTTGAAGACGCTGTTGAATTGCGGGATCGACCCGAACCCCACAGTGAAGGCGACCTCGGAGACCCGGAGAGCGGGGTTCAGAAGCAACCCCTTCGCCTTCTCCACGCGGACGCGAGCCACGTATTCGGTGAAGGTGATCCCCATGGTTTTCTTGAAGGTCTTACAGAAATGAAAACGGCTCGCATGAACATGCCTCAGCACCTCCTCGAGCGTGAAGGGATCCTGCGAGTGGGACTCGACAAATTTCTTGGCGCTGCTGACCACGCCGGGCTCGAGGTCCGGGCGGGCGGCCATCATGTGCCGGCTGATGTCGTCGGAAAGATGCTGCGCGAACACGGTGAGCAACTGGATCACGGCATCGAGGGTATCCGGAGAAACGACCGGCGTTTGGAAGTAGGCCTTGCGCGCCAGTTTTTCCCACGCCTTGTCCCGGAAGCCGCCGATTTTTTTCGTCATCGCCTCGAAATCCCGCCGGGTCGGCTCCCGTCGGAAGATCTGCCCGCTGAGCAGGGTCCCTACATGTCGCCCCGCGATCACCACCGGGACCGCAATGTCCGTCAGGCCGGCGAAGCAATAGACTTGGTGCGCGACAAGATCGGCCGCGGCGCTTTTCTCGATGCAGCGCTGGGTTTCCAAGCAGGCCGCGCAGCCGGCCGGCGTGCCTGAAACCAAGGCGCAGAACGGGTTCTCGCTCTGCCGCAGGTTGGTGCGCCGCTTTTGCTCATCCGGGGGAAGAAGCTGCAAGGACACACCGGTGGCTTTACGAAACGCTTTCTCGTATTGCTGGAGGAGAGGCAGGTTCGCCAGTTCGTCGAACGTCACAACTTTCATTCGGATGCCACCATGCTAGGGGGAGGAGATACAAAACTCACGGGAGAATTTCCTAACTGTTGTCCTGGGAGACGTCTATAGGCACGTCTCCCTATTTGATACGTCAGATTATAAGCAGTTCTTATATTAAGTAGTCAACCCCGCTCGACTCCCAGAGCACGTGCGCCTTTGCGACCAGGAAAAAGGCGTGGCTGTTGCCGAGGTGGAGTTTGGTTTTGATCTTTTCGCGGTGGGCTCCGACGGTCTTGATGCTGAGCCCGAGAAGCGAGGCGATTTCCTTGTAGGTTTTTTCCATGCCGAACAGGCGGAGGACTTCGAGTTCGCGCGAGGTGAGGACTCCCTGGTCCACCTGGCCAGCCGTGGAGTCCGGACGCGGCCGGGAGGCCGAGAGCTCCGGGTCCACAAAGACCTCACCGCCTTGAACTTTTCTGATGGCGGGCAGGAGAGCCGACGGCCTGGAGTTGCGGTCCAGAATGCCGCGGACTCCGGCCGAAAACAGGCGGCCGGTGAGAAAAACCGCATGGCCGGGGAGCAGGACGATCGTGGCGGTGCCCGGGCTGCGCTCGTGGATTTCCGAAGCCAGCCCCAGGGCATCGCGCCCGCAGGACAGCCGGAACCCCATGAGGAGGATGTCCGGCCTGTGGCGGGAGAGGCCGGATAGGAGCTGCTGGCTGGTGACGGCCTCGCCAACGATCTCGAAACGCCATTGCAGTTCAAAGGCCGCCCTCAAACCGAGAAGGAAAATAGCTTCGCGGTCCGCGGTCAGGATGCGGGGTCTTTTTGCCGCGCCTCCGGCCGGAGCCTTGGCGATTTCAGAACCCGCTTTCATCGGAGTAGCTTACGAAAGGTATCCGGGAATGGCATCTCTTTTTGTGCGTGCATGCGGCAGCCCGGCCTGCAAAATCCCGTGCATGGCAACGCTGCATGAACCCGCGCGGGACATCCCGGTCATCCACGAGGCCGACGTCTGTGTCCTCGGGGGCAGCTGCACCGGCCTTTTCGCCGCCGTGCGCGCCGCGCGCCTCGGGGCCCGTGTCGCCATCGTCGAAAAAGACAACTGCTTCGGCGGCATCGCCACCACCGCGCTGGTCAACGTGTGGCACTCGCTTTGGGACACTGAGGGCAAAAGGCAGATCATCGCCGGACTGACCGCGGAGGTAATCGACCGCCTCGACCGCCGCGGCGCGCTTTGGCGCAACAAGAAAACCGATCCGTCCATCGGCTTCACCTTCAACTCCGAAGAACTCAAGATCGAGCTGGACGAACTCGCGCGCGAGGCCGGGCTCAAAATTTATTTTCACACCCAGTTCGCCGCCCCCGCCCCGCCGGACGAAAACGGCCGCCTCCCCGCCGTCTTTGTCGAAAATAAATCCGGCCGCGGCGCCATCCGCGCCGGCGTCTTCATCGATGCCACCGGAGATGCCGATCTCGCCGCCCGCGTCGGGTGCGAAACCTATTTGGCCAGCGACCTCCAACCCGCCACCGCCTGCACGCGATTCAGCGGATGGGATACCCTCGGCGGCACGGCCGGCGAACTCGGCGAACTCCTCCGCGCGCACGGCCCCGCGCACGACGTCCCACCGACATTTTCCTGGGGCTGCAGGGTTCCCGGCTCCGACACCTACATGCTCGCGGCCACGCGCGTCCACGGCATCAACCCCGCGCTCGCCGACGACCTCACCCGCGGCGAAATCGAAGGCCGGCGGCAGGTCCGCGCGATCATGAACATCCTCCGCGAAGCCGCGCCGGAATCCCGCATCGCACTGGAAGCCCTGCCGTCGCGGCTCGGGCTGCGGGAGTCGCGCCACATCCGCTCCCCGTATCAGCTCACAGGCGACGACGTCCTGTCGGGCCGCGCGTTCGACGACTCCATCGCCCTGGGCAGCTACCGCGTTGATGTCCATCACCAGGACAAGCCCGGCATCACGCTGCGCTACCTCGACGGCCGGGAGGAATACTGCTGCCCGGGCCACCCGGGCGCCCTCAGCCGCTGGCGCCCGGAAACTCCCGCCAACCCGACATTCTACCAGATCCCCTTCCGTTCGCTCCTGCCCTTGAACGGGCCCGGCAACGTCCTCGTTGCCGGCCGCATGCTCGATGTGGACCCGATCGCCTTCGGCGCCGTGCGTGTGATGGTCAACATGAACCAGACCGGCGAGGCCGCCGGGGTCGCCGCCGCACTGGCCTTGGAGGCGGGATGCGCGCCGGCAGCACTCGCCCCCGCCCGGCTGCGGGCCGGGCTGGCCCGCGGCGGTTCCGCGCTTTAGCCAGGATAAACCTCAGGGAGGCGGCTCAGATTGTAGAGTCAAGAAAACCCTTCAAGAGGATCGGGGCCCTTCCTCAGCTCAGTATTTCGGCATCGAAGGGTCCACCTTCTCCCACCATTCGCGGAGCCCGCCTGCCAGGTTGAAGGTCTTCTTGAAACCGGCTTTCTGGAGTTCGCGGACGGCTGTCCCGCTGCGCGGGCCGAGTTTGCAGATGAAAACCATCTCGTCCGCAGAATCGAGTTCGCTCATCCTGGACGCCAGCTCACCGAGCGGAATCAATCTCGAGCCGGGGATCCGGGCGATATCCCACTCAAATGTCTCGCGGACATCAACGAGAACGAGCTTGTCCCCTCGGTCGAGGCGGGACTTGAGTTCCGTGGCGGAGATCTCCGGCACCGGCGGCTCGGCCTCCTCGGCTTCCTTCGCCTGCGGGATCCCGCAGAACTGCTCGTAGTCGATGAGCCCGGTGATCGTCGGATTCTCCGAGCAGACCGGGCACTTCGGATCCCTGCGCACCTTGAACTCGCGGAATTTCATTTTCAGCGCGTCGAAATGCACGAGCCGTCCGACGAGCGGTTCGCCGATCCCCACGACCAGCTTGATCGCCTCGATGGCCTGCATCACGCCGATGACGCCCGGCAGGACGCCCAGGACGCCGCCTTCGGCGCAGCTTGGGACCATCCCGGGAGGCGGGGGCTCCGGATAGAGGCATCTGTAACAAGGTCCTCCGAGGTGCGGGGCAAAGACGGTGCACTGACCATCGAACCGGAAGATCGAACCGTAAATGTTCGGCTTTTTCAAAAAGACGCAGATGTCGTTGGAAAGATAGCGCGTGGGGAAATTATCGGTCCCGTCGATCACAATATCGTAGTCCACGACCAGCTCCTCCGCATTTTCCGAGGTGAAGAACGCGTCGTGAAGGTTGACCTGCACGTTCGGGTTGATCTCCTTGATCCGGTCGCGGGCGCTGTTGATCTTTTTCCGCCCGACATCCTTCGTGCCATGAAGGATCTGCCGCTGGAGGTTCGAGTAATCGACAACATCAAAATCCACGAGGCCGATCGTGCCGATCCCTGCGGCGGCGAGGTAAAGCCCGATCGGCGATCCCAGACCGCCCGCCCCGATGCAAAGAACCTTGGCCGCCTTGATCCTGCGCTGCCCCTCGATCGTCACTTCGGGCATGATGAGATGCCGCGAATATCGCGCGATCTCATCGTTGCTGAATTCCACGGATTCCCACCGGGACGGATCCAAAATGCTCTTGCTCATATCGGTCAATGAAAGGGCGGAAACAATACCGGCAACACGGAGGATTGCAAGGA
>JBAWVC010000102.1:0-8671 GCA_037147455.1 Verrucomicrobiota bacterium
TCGTGCGGGGTTTTGCAGCGGAGGTCGGCGACCCCGTTTTCCGTGACGACGACCTGCACCGAATGCTCGCTGTGGTCCATGTGGCTGACGAGCGGGACGATCGGGCTGATCTTGCCGCCCTTCGCGAGCGAGGGGCAGGTGAAGATCGAGATGTAGCCGTTCCGCGTGAAATCTCCCGAGCCCCCGATGCCGTTCATCATGTTCGACCCCATGACGTGCGTGGAGTTCACGTTGCCGAAGAGGTCGACCTCGATCGCCGTGTTGATCGTGATGATGCCGAGGCGGCGGACCATTTCCGGGTTGTTCGTGATTTCCTGCGGGCGCAGGCAGATGTGCTTTTTGTAGAATTCCAGATCCGCATAGACCTCCTTCAGCAGGGCGGGGCTGACGGTGAGCGAGGTCCCTGTGACGAATTTGCATTTCCCTTTTTTGATGAGGGCGATCACCGAGTCCTGGATCACCTCGGAGAACATCTCAAAGGCCGGGATGTCGGCGTTTTCTCCGAGCGCGGCCAGAACCGCATTCGCGATGTTGCCGACGCCGGATTGGAGCGGGAGGAATTCCTTCGGGATCCGGCCGGCCCGGATCTCCGCCGCCAGAAACTCGGCGACGTTCTGGCCGATCTTCTGCGTGGTTTCATCCGAGGGGTCAAAGGCGGCGACCTCATCCGGGAGGTTGGTTTCGACGATCCCCGCGATCCTGGCCGGATCGACTTTGATATACGGAGTTCCGATCCGGGAGGAGCAGTCCGTGAGCGGGATGGGTTTCCGGTGCGGCGGGTCCAGCGGCTGGTAGATGTCGTGCAGGCCGCGCAGCGCGGCGGGATGGTTGTGGTTGAGCTCGACAAGGATCTTGTCGGCGACCGCGCAGAATGTCGGCGCGGCCCCCACCGACGTGGTCGGAACAATCTCGCCATCCTCGGTCACGTCGCAGGCCTCGACGACCGCCCAGTTGAATTTGCCCAGAAACCCGTAGCGGACCTGCTGCGGAAGCGTGGAGAGATGCATGTCGAAGAAACGCGTGCGCCCGCTGTTGATCGCCGCGCGGAGGTGCTTGTTCGACTGGTAGGGGGTGCGCCAGGCGATGGCTTCGGCAAGGGCGAGCTCGCCGTCTAGGGACTGGCCGGTCGAGGCTCCGGTGACGACGCCGATCTGGAGCGGGCGTCCGGCCTCGTGCTCGACCTTGGCGCGCTTGGCGAGAGCCGTCGGAATCGCCTTCGCGGCACCGGCCGGCGTGAACCCGCTGAAGCCGATCGTGTCGTTGTGGTTGATGAGTGAGGCCGCTTCCTCCGCGGTCATAAATTTGTCCCTGAGTGCCATGGATATTACGTTTGGTTTGTGGATTTTTGGTTGTGGTAAAGCCGGTCAGTCTAACTCGGACAGTTTCTCAATACTTTGATGTCCGACAAGAAATTCGCATTCCCTTTCATCGAGGAGCCTGAGATTTCCCAGGGGATCGAGGCCGGCGAACCGCCCGGAAACCGATTTTCCTCCGGCGAGGGAAATTTTCACCGGGACCGGGCGGCTCCAGCGGAGGTTCAGCTCGTCGATCGCCGCCTTCATTCCGCCCTCTTCCATCGCCTGGTGGGCTTCGGCGAGCGCACCCAATGTCCGGACAGCCATCTCGTGTACCGAGGGCACGGACCCCGAGACGCGGGCGGGCGCATCTCTGAAAAGTGCGGGATCGACGATGTCTGACCAGGGGGCATGGGCGTCCCGCCCGTGTGGGCACTGGTTTTTGATGCGAGGCCCAGTCTCCAAACGGGCGAGACGCCCGTTCCCCCTGTTTTTGCACTTTTCGGAGATGCCCTCGACGCGGGCGATGCTCGTCGAAATCGCTTCCAGAGCGGGATCCAACGTCCAGGGCTCATTCGAAATGTTCAGGCCGAACCCGACGATGAGCACGTCTTTGGCCGACTGCTCGATCAGCAGGCCACCGAGTTTTTTCCGGCCGGACATGAGGTCGTTCGGCCAGCGAAGCCGCGCCGAAGGGATGCGGAGATCTTCGAGCATCCGCACCAGATGAACCCCGACCATCAGCGAAAATCCGGCCCACTTTGCCAGGCCGCCGCCCGCCGGAAGGACGGCCGAAATCCAGAGGCCGCCGCGATCGGAAACAAAGGTTCTCCCGAACCTCCCGCGCCCGCCGGTCTGCGTGTCCGCCCGCACGGCGCTCCAGGCGGGGAGGCTGCGCGCGAGGTCGTTGGTCGAGGCCGCCGTGTCGCATTCAAAAAGCTTCCATCCCGCCTTCCCGACCTTGCCGGGCACCGCCATGTCCGCTGTTGCTTCGTTCATCCGCGAGGTATGCAGCAGCAGCCGGACGCCGGGGACAAGGAGAAAATCCTCTGGCTTTCCAAAGCCGCCGGAATATGTTGCCGCCAATGAAACGCATCATCCTGGCGGCGGGAATTTCCGCGTCGACACTTCTCCACACAAGCATGGCACAAACACCACTCGAACAGGGCAAGGCATTCCTTGCCGACAACGCAACCAAACCGGGCGTGAAGCAGACGCCCAGCGGGCTGCAGTATCAAATCCTCGAACCCGGAGCGGGCAAGGCCCCGAAGGCGACCGATACCGTTCTCGTCAACTACCGCGGAACATTGCTCAACGGCACCGAGTTCGACAGCTCCTACAAAAGGAACAAGCCGATTGAATTTCCGCTGAACGGCGTGATCCCCGGCTGGACCGAAGGCGTCCAGCTCATCAAGGAAGGTGGAAAAGTCCGGCTCTTCATCCCGCCGAACCTCGCCTACGGATCCCGCGGAGCCGGCGGCGCCATCGGGCCGGACGAGACGCTGATCTTCGAAGTCGAGCTCCTGAAGGTCCGCTGACCGCCCGGTCGGGATTTCACGACCGGGGTTTTCATTTGCCGGAAGTGTGATAATTGTTGCCCGCATGAATGTCTTCATCATCAACGCCCACGCCGAGCCTAAAAGTTTTAACGGGGCCATGTTCCGGGCAGCACACGAGACGATGATCGCCGCCGGGCACACCGTCCAGGCCTCCGATCTCTACGCGATGAAATTTGATCCGGTGTCCGACCGCCGCAACTTTACGACGGTGAGGAACGCTGAGTATTTCAAGCAGCAGGTTGAGGAACTGCACGCGACCGAGGTCGGAGGATTCGCGCCGGATGTGGAGGCCGAACTGCGCAAGGCCGAATCGTGCGATCTCATGATCTGGCAGTTTCCCCTTTGGTGGTTCGGCCTCCCGGCGATCCTGAAAGGCTGGGTTGACCGGGTCTTTGCCATGGGGCGCACCTACGGCGGTGATCGTTTCTATGAGAACGGCGTGTTCAAAGGCAAACGCGCCATGCTTTCCGTGACCACCGGCGGCCCTGCGGAGGCGTATCAGGCGGGCGGGTTCAACGGCGACATCCATGCCATCCTCCGTCCCATCCATCGCGGGATGCTGCGGTTCACCGGATGGGATGTGCTGGCGCCCAACATTGTTTATGGCCCTGTCCGGCTATCCCAGGATGAACGGCTGGCCAACCTCAGCGCCTGGGCAGCACGTCTGCTCGCCGTTGAGAAGGAACAGCCGATTGAGATCGGCGATTACTGAACGCGGCATCCTCGCCGGGATGGGCGCAAAAATGATGTAGGTTGTTCTTTTCCGGACGCGGGGAGTTGGGGCATGATCCACCGGATGAATGAAGTGCGCGTGCGTGTTCCCGCCTCGACGGCGAATCTGGGCCCGGGATTTGACTGCCTGGGGATTGCCCTCCGGCTCTACAACACGACGACCGTGCGGCGCGGGCGGGGGCCGGCGAAAGGCGACATGGCCGAGGAAGCGGCGGCCCTGTTTTTCCGCGAGTCCGGGATACGCCGGTTTGCGTTTCATTGGGGGGTGGATGGTTTGGTGCCGCGATCCCGAGGCCTGGGGAGCAGCGTCACCGTCCGGCTCGGCGTGCTGTTCGGCCTCAACGAACTGGCTGGCCGGCCGCTCGGACGGCCGGACCTTTTCCGCCTCTGCGCCAGGCTCGAGGGGCATCCGGACAACGCCGCCGCCGCCGCGTTCGGGGGCTTCACGATCGCTCCTCCCGCGGGCCGGCTCCAGCGATACAAAATCGGAAACAGCCTGCGGTTCGCCCTCCTTATTCCCGAGTTTGAAATCTCGACCCCGGCCGCGCGGGATGTCCTGCCGGAGGCGATCCCGCTCCTGGATGCGGTCTTCAGCGCGGGGTGCGCGGCGGCAATCTCGGCGGCGTTCGCAACGGGCAGTTACCAGCACCTGGCCGGGTGTTTTGACGACCGCCTCCACCAGCCCTACCGCGAACCGTTGATCCCGTTTCTTTCGCCCGTCATCAAGGCCGCCTGCAAAGCGGGGGCGCTCGGGGGCTGGCTGAGCGGCTCGGGATCCACGATCGCGTGCGCGACCCTGAAAACTCCGGGAGAAGTTGCGGACGCGATGGTGGCCGCCTCGGATCTGGATTCGGCCGTCGCGGTCGTCGTGGGCGCCGACAATTCCGGCGTCAGAATCCTCCCATGAGACGCTGGATCGAGGGGCTTGAATCCTTCGCGATCGACGTCATTCTCGGCCGACGGTATGGCCGCCGCGCCGACCTGCTGCGCGGGTTCCTCTGGATGTTGTCCCTGCTTTACCGGGCGATCGTCGAAGCCCGGCTCGCGCTCTACAGAAACCGGATTTTCCGGAGCCATTTCCACGGGTGCCTCGTCATCAGCGTCGGGAACCTGACCGTCGGCGGCACCGGCAAGACGCCGGTGGTCGAGCTCCTGGCCCGCGCGCTGCAGGAAGGCGGCCGCCGCGTCGCCATCCTCAGCCGCGGATACAAGAGTGTCCCGCGCCCGCTGGTCCTGCGGCTCGTGGACAGAATCACAAAAAAGAAAGCGGTCTTCATCCCGCGCGTTGTGTGCGACGGGCAGTCGCTCCTGCTCGATTCGCGGACGGCCGGCGACGAGCCGTTCATGCTGGCGAACAACCTCCGCGGGGTCGTGGTGCTCGTGGACCGCGACCGCGTCAAGAGCGGCTCCTACGCCGTGAAGGAGTTTCAATCCGACACCCTGATCCTCGACGACGGGTTCCAATACATCCGCATGCGCCACGGGCTGGAGGTCGTGCTCGTGGACCGTCAGGCCCCGTTCGGAAACGAGTTCATGCTCCCGCGCGGGACCCTGCGGGAACCGCCCCGCAACCTCCGGCGCGCCACCCATATTTTTCTCACGAAGTGCGACGGATCGGACAACAGCGCGATCATCGCGCGGATCCGCCGTTACAACCGGACCGCCGACATCATCGAGTGCGCCCACCGCCCGAAGCACCTCCGGAATCTTGTGACCGGCGAAATCAAGCCGCTCGAATTTCTCCGGGGCCTGCGGATCGGCTCGCTGTGCGGGATCGCGGTTCCGGAGAGTTTCGAGAACGCGCTGCGGCAGCTCGGTGCCGAGATCGAAATCTCGAAAACCTACGCCGACCACCACCGGTTTTCTTCCAAGGAGATCGAGTCGTTCATCCGCCGCTGTGGCCGCCGCGAGCTCGACGCCATCCTGACCACGGAAAAAGACGCCGTCCGCATCCCTCGCATCATGGAGCCGGAAGTCCCGCTCCATTATCTCCGGGTGGAAATCGAAATCCTCGCCGGCCAGGCATCGTGGGAGCGGTTCGTCGAGCGCCTGAAGCACCGCCAGCCGGTCATGGCACCCCGCCGGTTTTATTGACTTGCCAAGGCTCTGCGGCTCCGCCATTTGCAGGGCATGAAATTTCCAAACGTCACAGCGGTCGCAAAAGCCAACATCTATTTCGACGGCCGGGTCGTCTCGCACACGATCCTCTCGCCGGACGGATCCAAGCGCACGCTCGGGCTCATCTATCCGGGAACGTATCACTTCGGGACCGGCGCGGCGGAGCTGATGCAGGTCGTTGACGGGGGCTGCACGGTTGTTCTCGACGGCGCGGAATCAAAATCCACCCACGGGCCCGGCACGGAGTTCCGGGTTCCCGCCAACTCCGGGTTCACGATCACCGTGCCGGAGGGGATCTGCCAATACGTCTGCTCCTTCCTGTGATGCGGCCTGTCGTCCTCACGATTGCGGGATCGGACAATTCGTGCGGGGCGGGCGCCCAGGCAGACCTGAAAACGATCACGGCGCTCGGAGGCTACGCGCAGACCGCGATCACCTGCGTGGTCGCGGAAGTCCCCGGGCGGGTCTCCGCGATCCAGCCGATACTGCCGCGCATCGTGGCGGGGCAGGTGAGGCTCAGCCTCGAGGCGTTTCCCGTTGCGGCGATCAAGACCGGCATGCTGTATTCGGCGGCCATCATCCGGGCGGTCGCCGCTGAACTTGACAGGCTTCCCGGGCTGCCTCCGCTGGTCGTCGATCCGGTGATGGTCGCCTCAAGCGGAGATCCGCTTTTGAAAAAATCCGCGATCGCCGCTTACGAGCGGCTCATTTTTCCGCGCGCCACCCTGGTGACCCCGAACCTCGATGAGCTCCGCATCCTCTCCGGCATGCCCTGCCGGAACCTCGATGAGATGAAGGCCGCAGGGCTCGCGCTCGCCCGCAAATTCGGCGTGCCGTTTCTGCTGAAAGGCGGGCACCTGAAGTCCCGCATGGCGGTGGACATCATCGCGACAGAAGAAGGCTTCGAGGAATTTTGCGCCCCGTTCATCCGCGGGGCCGACACGCACGGAACCGGCTGCACATTCTCGGCCGCGATCGCCACCGGCCTCGCCCGGAGGCTCACGCTCAAGGAATCGGTTTCGATGGCAAAAACATACATCACCGAAGCGATCGCCAGCCGGCTTGCCTGGGGAAACACCACCGCGCTCAATCATTCCCCCGACGAGGGGTGAGGAGCGGCGCGCCGGCGCCTTAGCCATGCTTTTTAACGAGGATGCCAGCGGCTTCGTCGCGCAGCGTCCTCCCTCGCGCTGGCGGACGCCTGCGCTCCCTGATTTTTGCAGCTTTCTGGCGCGATCCCGATGGCCCGACCATTGGCATCGCCGCCGATCTCTGGTAGGAACCGATTCGTGAAACTTCTTTCCGATTGCCGTCTGTATGGGATCCTCGACCTCAGCTATGTCGCCGCAGGGGAGGCGGAGTCGATGGCGCGGCGGATGTTGGAGGGGGGAGTTGACATCCTCCAGCTCCGCGCAAAAAATTTCGCGGCCGGGGCGATCCGAGCGCTTGCGGAAAACATCCTTCCCGTTTGCCGGGAGTTCGGGGTGCCGTTCGTTCTGAACGACCATCCGGACCTCGTGCCGCTGACCGGCGCCGACGGCGTTCATGTCGGGCAGGATGACCTGCCGGTGACGCGCGTGCGGGAGATTGTCGGACCGGATGCGATCATTGGGCTCTCGACCCACAGCCTGGCGCAAGCGGTGGCCGCCGTGAAATCGGGCCCGGACTACATCGGGTTCGGGCCGTTGTTTTCGACGCCTACCAAGCCGGATTATGCGCCGGTCGGACTCGACGAGATCCGCGAGGTGCATATACGGGTCGAGCTCCCGGTGTTTTGTATCGGAGGCATCAAGCTGGAAAACCTGCCGGACGTCCTCGCGGCAGGGGCGCGGCGCGCGGTGATCGTCTCCGGCATCCTCCAGGCGGCGAATGTCGTGGATTACTGCAGGAAATGCCGCGCGCTGCTCCGGAATCCCGCGGAAGAAGGAACCGCAAAATGACGCCCATGCCCGGCCTTACGGAAACTCTCACGCTCTTCGCTGTCGCGTGTCTGGCCGGAGCGATGAACGCGGTTGCCGGCGGCGGCACGATCCTCACATTTCCCACGCTCCTGGCCTTTGGCATGCCGTCCATCCGGGCGAATGCGACGAGCACGTTCGCCCTCCTCGTGGGGATCATGGGCAGCCTCTACGGTTACAGGAACCACCTCACCGCCGTAAAACCCTGGCTGAAAAACTTCGCGCCCGTCAGCATCGCGGGCGGGCTTCTCGGCGCGTGGCTGCTCACCCGGACAAACGAAAAATTTTTTGACCAGCTGGTGCCGTTTCTGATCCTGTTCGCGACCGTGCTTTTCCTGCTGAACAACGTCTTCCGCCGCCTGGCCGGGATCGAGGCGTCCGCAGCGGGGGGGAAGCCGCATGCGGCGGGGACGGCCGCCGCGCTGGTCCTGCAGTTCGGCGTGGCGGTTTACGGGGGATATTTCGGGGCCGGCATCGGGATCCTGATGCTGGCGACGATGGGGCTTCTCGGGCTCCACCACATCCACGAGATGAACGCGATCAAGACCGTGCTCGGCGCGCTCATCAACGTCGTCGCCGCCACCTACTTTATTTTTGCCGGCCTCGTCATCTGGCCGCAGGCCGCGGTCATGACGCTCGGTGCCACCGCCGGCTACTACCTCGGCTCGCACATGGCGCAAAAAATCAGCCAGCAGCAGGTGCGGAATCTTGTCGGGGTGATCGGGGTTTCGCTGTCCCTCGTGTTCTTCTGGCGCGAATTCCTGGCGAGATGATTCTGGCGGAGGAGAAAGGCCCGCCGGCGATGGGTGCCTCTCCCGAAAGTTGCAGAGCCCAGGGGGCGTCCCGCCCGTTAAGTTTCTATGGTGATCTGTGATTTCTCTTCCAAATCTGGTGGAGCTGTTCCTTGTGCATATCAGGGAAAAGATGAAATGGTTCGCGATCATGCCCACCAAAGAGAGGTTGAAGGAAATCCGCGCCGCTATCGCAGATGGCCTCTGAGGGCTTCAAA
>JBAWVC010000103.1:0-8489 GCA_037147455.1 Verrucomicrobiota bacterium
TGCTCCCAGCCCTACAGGGGAGTTATGCCGACGTTTACCTGTCCGAACTGCCAGGGCGACACCTTCCATTTCGACTGTGCGATCGCGGTGGTGCGCAGCAGCGGGGTCGTCCGCGAGATGATCCACCGCCTGAAATACGGGAAAGAGCTCTGGCTCGGCAGGATCCTCGCGGCCTGGATGAGGGAGGGGCTCGACGATCCGCGGCTCCACGGCTGGACGCCGGATGCGCTCGTGCCCGTGCCGCTCCATCCGCGGCGGCTCAGGGAAAGGGAGTTCAACCAGGCGGAAATCCTCTGCCAGGAACTCTCGCGGACCAGCGGGATCCGGGTCATTTCCCCTCTGGCGCGGTGCCGCTACACCACGACCCAGACGCAGCTCGACCGCAGGGGGCGAAGGCAAAACTTGCGGGATGCGTTCATTCCGGGCAAGAATGCGGACGTGACGAATATGAACCTCCTGCTGGTGGATGATGTCCTGACCACGGGATCAACCCTCGATGCCTGCGCGGCTGTTCTGCTGGAAGCCGGAGCCCGGTCCGTTCGTGCGATCACCGCGGCGCGCGGCTGAAAACTATCATGGCCATTTTCAAAAAACCCATCCTGCGCGCGCGAATCGGCAAACACCGCGAAATGCCGGAAGGGCTCTGGACGAAGTGCCCGGACTGCGGCGAGGTCATCCACAACCTGGCCCTCTCCGAAAATCTCCACGTCTGCCCGAAGTGCGGCCACCATTTTACCCTGGGATCGAGGGAGCGCATCGCCAGCCTCGTGGATCCGGATTCCTTCGAGGAAACCGACGCCGCGCTCACCTCGGTGGATTCCCTCGAGTTCAAGGGCGTCGCGACCTACGCCGAACGCCTCGTCAGCTACAAGGAAAAAACCGGGCTCGTTGATGCCATCATCACCGGCACGGCGCGCATCGGCGGGCATCCGCTCGGGCTGGGCGTCATGGATTTCAACTTCCTCGCCGCGACGATGGGATCGGTCGTCGGCGAAAAAGTCACGCGGGCCATCGAGCTTTCGACGAAGCACAAAATGGCGGTCGTCCTGGTCTGCGCCTCCGGCGGAGCGCGCATGTATGAGGGGATGCTTAGCCTCATGCAGATGGCCAAGACCAGCGGGGCGCTCGCCCTCCACGCCAAGGCGAAGCTTCCCTACATCGCCGTCCTCACCAACCCCACCACGGCCGGGGTCATGGCCAGCTACGCCTCGCTCGGCGACATCATCATCGCCGAACCCGGCAGCATGATCGGGTTCGCCGGGCCGCGCGTGATCCGCGAGACCACCCACCAGACGCTCCCGCCGGATTTTCAGACGGCGGAATTTTTGGAGAAGCGCGGGCTGATCGACCTCATCGTTCCCCGCCCGAAAATGCGTTCAACGCTGGGCGACCTGCTCGGCTACTTTTCCGCGAAGTGACGTTCGACGAGTCGCTGGCGTGGCTCAATGGCACGCAGCTCTTCGGCATCAAGCTCGGGCTGGACAACACCCGCCGGCTGCTGGGCCACCTCGGAAACCCGGAGCGCCACTTCCGGATTTTTCATGTCGCCGGGACCAACGGCAAAGGCTCGGTCTGCGCGATGCTGGATTCCGTCTTCCGCGCGGCCGGCCTCAAATCCGGGCTCTACACCTCGCCGCACCTCTGCGACTTCCGCGAACGGGTGCTCGTCAACGGAACCATGATATCCCAGGAAGCCACAGCGGAGATCCTCACGAGCCTCCACGATTGTTGCAAAGGGTGGGAGCATTCGCCCACGTTTTTCGAGGTGTCCACCGCCTTGGCCCTCGCCCACTTTGCGCGGGAGCGGCGCGATGTCGTGATCCTCGAGACGGGCATGGGCGGGAGCCTTGACGCGACGAATGCCGTCACGCCGGTTGCCTCGATCATCACGCCGATTGCGATGGATCACGCTGAATGGCTCGGGGATTCTATTTCAAAAATTGCGGGGGAAAAGGCGGGGATTATCAAGCCCGGAATCCCGGTCGTTTCCGCTCCGCAGAGTGTGGATGCCGCTGAGGTGCTCCGATCGGTTGCCGCCGGATGCGGGAGCCCGCTCACCTTTGTGGAAGCGCCCTACCCGGGGGAAGTCGGATTGGCGGGCTTCCACCAAAAATGGAACGCCGCCGTGGCGGTCTCGGCGATCCGCGAGTCCGGATTTTCTCCCGGAGATGCGGCCATTGCGTGCGGGCTCAGGGATGTCAGTTGGCCGGCCCGCTTTCAGAGGATCGGTGCACGGATCGTTCTGGACGGCGCGCACAACCCTCATGCCGCAGCGGCCCTTGTGCAGACCTGGCGCGAGCATTTCAGATCTCAAAGGCCCACGATTATTTTCGGGGCCATGAAAGACAAGGACTGCCACGAAATGCTCGCCATCCTTTCCGAAATCGCCGCATCATTTTTCTTCGTGCCCGTTGCGAGCGCGAGAAGCTCCGATCCAGAGGAACTGCTGCAAATCATCCGCCTGCCCGCACAAGCCTTCCCCTCCCTGTCGGCGGCAATCGCCTCCGCCCTGACGGAAAAACCGCCGGTCCTCATCACCGGTTCGCTGTTTCTCGCAGGCGAGGCGCTCTCCGTGTTGGAACCCGGATCCCTATGGCGCGAGGCGTGAGATAGCCCAGCCCGCGCCGGACTTTTTGTAGAGCAGACGATCGTGAAGCCGGTCCTGACCGCCCTGCCAGAATTCCAGGCTTTCGGGAACCACCCGGTATCCTCCCCAGCCCTCGGGTTTCGGCACTTCGCCGTTCACGAATTTGCGCTTCAGCTCCTCATATTTCGCGAGGAGAATTTGACGGGAGGAGATGACCGAACTCTGGTCCGAAACCCAAGCCCCGAGGCGGCTGCCGAACGGGCGGCTCATGAAATAGGCCAGGGATTCGGCGGCCGAGATTTTTTCCACCGCCCCGGCGATCTCGACCTGCCGTGCCAGCGCGACCCACGGGAACAGTAGCGAGGCTCGCGGATTTTCCGCGATCTGGAGGGCCTTGCGGCTCCCGTAGTTCGTGAAGAATACAAATCCGCGATCGTCGTAGGCCTTCAGAAGGACCGTGCGGCAGGACACGTTCCCGGATCTGTCGGCCGTCCCGAGCGTCATCGCGTTCGGTTCGGGGATCCCCGAGGCCCGGGCGTCTTCAAACCACGCGCGGAATTGCTTTATCGGGTCGGGATCGAGATCGGACTCCGTAAGCGGCTCGCGATCGTAGTCGCATCGCAGGTGGTAAATGGCGGCATCTTCGGACATGAACATAGAAAGTTACAAAGAAAACCGGTGGCAGGAAACACGATTCTGCGGGCTGGCGCTGAGGCCGGATCGCGGTATATTGCCCCCGCAATGGCTCTGAACATTTCCTCGATCCGCGAACAGTTTCCTTTCTTGAAGGAGACGGTCAACGGACAACCGTTGATCTACCTCGACAATGCGGCGAGCGCGCAGAAGCCGTCGCGGGTGATCTCGCGCATGAGCCGGTTCATGGAAAGCGAATACGCGAATGTGCACCGTGGGATTCACCTTCTCAGCGAGCGCGCGACCGCGGCTTATGAACATGCCCGGACGAGCGTCGCGAAATTGCTGAACGCCACGCGCGAGGAGGAAGTCATTTTCACTCGCGGAACCACCGAGGCGGTCAATCTTGTCGCGAATACCTGGGGCCGGGAAAACATCCGCTCCGGCGACACGATCCTGCTCACCGAGATGGAGCACCACAGCAATTTGCTTCCCTGGCTGAAGCTCGCTGGCGATGTCGGGGCCAAGGTCGAGTTTGTGCCCGTCCTGGAAAACGGTGCGTCGCTCGATCTGGAGTCCGCGAGGCGCCTGCTCGCGACCGGTCCGAAACTTTTTGCCTTTGTCCACATCCCCAACACGCTCGGCCTCGAAAATCCCGTGGCCGACCTGTGCCGGTGGGCGGCGGAGTCGGGCACGACGACGTTTGTGGACGGCGCGCAGAGCGTAGGCCACCAGCCGGTGGACGTGCAAAAGCTGGGGTGCGATTTTCTGGCCTGCTCGTCGCACAAGATGTGTGGTCCGAGCGGCATCGGGGCGCTGTGGGGACGCCACGAACTTCTCGCCGCGATGCCGCCGTGGCAATACGGCGGCGAAATGGTGGACCGGGCCTACTACGACAAACCCGCCACCTTCCGCGAACCGCCGGCACGGTTCGAGGCGGGCACCCCCCCGATCCTCGAGGCCGCAGGATGGGCGGAGGCCATCGCATTTTTGAATGACACCGGGCTGGATGCGGTCCGGGAGCATTCGGTTTCGCTCGCGAACCTCGCGGCCGGGCGGCTCCGGGAAATCGAGGGGCTCCGGGTGTTCGGCCCGGAGATCCGCCAGTCCGGCATCGTGGCATTTTCGATCGAGGGCGTTCACGCCCACGATGTCGCGTTTTTCGCCAACGAGCGCGGCCTCGCGCTGCGGGCGGGCCACCACTGCGCCCAGCCGCTCATGCGCAAGCTCGGAAGCATCTCGTCCAGCCGCGCCAGCTTTTATCTCTACAACGAGCCTGCGGACATCGACGCATTGGTTGGCATCCTGCACGAGGCTGTGGCATTTTTCCGGTGATGGACAACGAACTCTACCAGGCGGTGCTCCTGCAGCACTCGAAGCAGCCGAGGAACTTCGGGCCGCTGGAACATGCGACCCACGCCGCCGACGGGCACAACGCGCTCTGCGGCGATGAAATCTCCGTCGCATTGAGGCTCGAAGGGGACACGGTGGCCGAAGCCAAATTCACCGGCAGCGCCTGCGCGATCTGCACCGCCTCGGCATCGATCATGACCGGGGAAGTCAAAGGCCTCACGTGCGCTGCGGCCCAGGCGCTCGCGGGAAATTTCCGTCTGCTGCTCAAGGATGGCGCGGGTCCGGATCTGCCGAAAAAGCTCGAGGTCCTCAGCGGGGTCCACCAATTTCCCCAGCGCGTCAAGTGCGCGGCCCTGCCCTGGGAGACGCTTCTCAGCGCGATGAAGAACCCGGTTGCTTGAGCCCGCGTTTCAGCCCGCGCCCGCGAGAACTTCTGCGGCGGTTTTGAAGTGGGTTTTGGCGTGGTGTTCCAGGGCGTCCGGCCCGAACTTTTCGACGAGCGCCCGCGCGGAGGCTTTGACGGCGGCAGAGGCTCCCCTCGGCAGCTTGAGACCGGCGGATGCTTCGGCGTCCTCCAGCCAGCCGATGAATTTCTCGCGGGCGAGGATCGAGGCGGCGGCGACGGCGAAGTCGGACTCGGCTTTCGTCCGCTGGTCGAGGTGGAGTTTCCGCCCATTTTCCATGAGCGCGCGATCGAGGACGCGCGCGTCGGCAAATTTGTCCGAGAGGGCGCGCGGGCAATCCGGGCGGAGCTCGCAAAGGTTCTCGATGATCCTCGCATGGCCCCAGGCGAGGAGGCGGTTGAGGTTTCCAATTTTCCGGTAGAGTTCGTTGTAACGGGGCGGGGCGACCGTGACGATGCTGTGCGGCGCGCCGGATTTCCTGATCGCGGAGGCGAGGTCACGGATCCGTTTGTCCGACCCGATCGCCTTGCTGTCCTGCACGCCCGCGTCGCGGAACGTCCTGGCCAGCGCGGCATCGACATAGACGCCGGCGATGACGAGCGGGCCGAAAAAGTCGCCCTTCCCGCTTTCGTCGATGCCGAAATGCGGCTCGAAAAGCTCCGGCGAGTGGACCTCTTCGTAGCCGAGCTTCGCCTCGCCGAGGATTTCCGGCTCCAGCACGAACGTGATGAAGTCCTCGATCCCTTTGCCCTGGATGACCGCCTTCGGGCCCTTCTCGTAAACGGCGATGGTGAGCTTGAGCTTCCTCGCCGAGTAGAGCATGTAGGGCTTCTCCTCGAACTCGAAGCCTTGTTCCGCGAGCACTTTGCGGAGGTGCTCCACCTGCTCCGGGGTGAGGGGAGCGGTGTGGGAATGCAAAGTTTTTGCTGACGACATGGCGCAATTCAGGGCGTAATCCGTTTCACTGTCGAGATGATATCGAACCCTGGGAAATTTCACCGCTCGCTGCACGGCTGGTTCGCCAGGCATGGCCGCGACCTGCCGTGGCGGCGCAACCGCGATCCCTACGCGGTTCTGGTCTCCGAGTTCATGTTGCAGCAGACCACCGTGGCGGCGGTGATCCCGTTTTACGAGCGCTGGATGAAGCGGTTTCCCGACATCGTTTCACTTGCCGGCTCGGATGAGGAGGAAGTCCTGAAGCTCTGGGAAGGGCTGGGCTACTACTCCCGTGCGCGGAATCTGCGGCGGGCGGCCGGGGAGATTGTCGCCCGGCACGGGGGAGTGATTCCCGACCAGTTGGCGGAACTTCTCCGACTGCCAGGCATCGGCCCCTACACCGCCTCCGCCGTCGCGGCGTTTGCTTTTGACCGCTGCGTGCCCGTCCTGGACGCCAACATCATCCGCGTCGTCGCGCGCCTGTTTGATTTCCGGAAATCCGTGGCGGACGCGAGGGGAAAACAGTTCCTTGAAAAGTCCGCGAGATCGCTGCTGCCGAAGCGTGGCGGTTACGTGCATTCCTCCGCGCTCATGGAGTTGGGGGCGACGGTCTGCAAATCCGGAAAGCCCGCCTGTCCATCCTGCCCGGTGAAGGCGTTCTGCCTGGCGGGCAGACCGGAAAAGATCCCGTTCAAAGCCCCGCGCAAAATGATGATCCGCGAGCGGGATCTGCGGGTCTTTGCCCGGGCGAAAGGCCGGGTCTTTCTCGTGCCCTCGCCGGGCCCGCGCTGGAAGGGGCTATGGCTTCTTCCTCCCGCTACGCAGGAAGGAAAGATCCTTCTCGAGATCGCCTACGTCGTCACGCGGCACCTCATCCGCATGGAAGTTTCCCGCGCCCGCCCTAGGGCGAGCTGGAAATCCTTCGATCCCGCCCGCCTCCCTCCGATGCCAACCCCTCACCGCCGGGCCCTCGCGCGCCTCCTCGCCTCCTTGTAGCGGCGGTGACCGCTGGTCGCTGAAAGCAAGTTGGATGCAGCCCCTTCAGGGCTTAACGTCAGCGGCTCCCGTGGCGTTTGCGCCATTCGGCGCGGAACTCGCTCATGAAATCCACGATGCGGTTCCGGATTTTGAAAACATGTCTTCTGGCAACCGCCGCGCGGCGTTTGTCCAGGAGCCCGGCGTCCACCATCTTCGCGGCGGAATCCAGGGCATCGTTCGAGGCTTTGAGAGCCCGCTTCAAATAGGCGATCGTCATCCCGATTTCCGTGATTTCGTCGCCGCAAAGCGCGGCGGCCAGCTTGGCTCCGCAGACCGCACAGCGCGTGGCGAACCTCATCGCTTCCGGGTGGTCTTTGAGCTTTTCGTCGGAGTCGATCCAGTTGTTGATCCAGCGGTGGAGGCGGAGGGTGTCCTCGTAGATCGGCGACTTCGTGAACTTGTCGAACTCGCCCTCGCCAACCTCCTCGTCCCCGCAGTCCTCGAGTTCCTGCCCGCACATGAGGTCGGCGATCTCCTCGATCTCGCTGTCATCCGCGCACGAATCCCACCCCATCTCCCGGGCGATCAGCTCGTCGCGCTCCGGGTGGTCAGCGAACTTCTCGATGAGGCCAAAATATTTTTCGGTGTTCCGGTCCTGTTCCTGGAGGAACCGCTCCCACTGGTATTCGTCCCAGGCGTCACCGGAAAAATCGTCTTCGTCGTGCGGCATCAGTAAACCGTTAGTGCACGGGTGGGGGCTGCGCAAAGGATTTTTCCGTCTGAAGGCGGAGCTGGCCGCAGGCGGCGGCGATGTCGCTGCCTTTTTCGCGGCGCAGGGTGGCGTCCGCTCCTCCGCGGCGGACGGTGGAGAGAAACTCTGTCTGCCGATCTTCGTCCGGGCGCTCCCAGTCCAGGCCAACGACCGTGTTGTAGGGGATGAGGTTAATTTTGGCTCCGAGCTTCCGGGCGTGCCCGGCCAGGAGGCGGGCCTGTTCGGGGGTGTCGTTGAGATCCTTGATCAGGAGATACTCGAACGTGAGCTTCTGTTTTTTCAGCCGGGCATAATCGCCGCAGGCGTCGAGGAGTTCGGCGAGCGGGTATTTCCGGTTTACCGGCATGATTTTATCGCGGACCTCGTCCGTCGCTCCGTGAAGCGAAATGGCGAGGCGGACCTGGAGCGGCTGGGCCGCGAGGGCCCGGATCCCGGGAACGAGCCCGGAGGTCGAGATCGTCATGTGGCGCGCGCCGAGGCCGACTCCCCATGCGGCGTTCAGGATGCCGACCGCGCGGAGGAGATTGTCGTAGTTTGCCATCGGCTCGCCCATCCCCATGAAAACGATGTTGTTGATCCTCTCGCCCGCCAGCGCCTCGGCGCGGAGGAACTGCCCCACGATTTCCCCGGCCGAGAGGTCGCGCCTCCATCCGTCGAGCCCGCTCGCGCAGAACTTGCAGCCATACGCGCACCCCACCTGGCTCGAAATGCAGACCGTGCGGCGGTCTGACGCCTCGCCGTAGAGGGCGGGGGACGCGGGAATCAGGACGGTCTCGATCATCTGCCCGTCCTCCAGGCGGAAAAGAAACTTCCTCGTGGTGGTGTC
>JBAWVC010000104.1:0-8386 GCA_037147455.1 Verrucomicrobiota bacterium
CAGGAAATCAAGGCGGCCATGCTGGCGCGCGAGACGTTGAAACTCGGTGTTCTGCGCATGCTCAAGGCGGCGCTCATGAACTCGGCGATCGAGAAGCACGGGGCCGGCGGCGCGCTCGACGACGCGGATGCGATGGCGAGCGTGAGGAAGGAAATCAAGAAGCGCCTGGATTCGATCGAGGGGTTTGAAAAGGGCGGACGTCCGGCCATGGCGGAAAACGAGCGCGCCGAGATGGCGATCCTGTCAGTGTATCTTCCCGCGGCGCCGAGCGCGGAAGAGGTCGCGGCGCTGGTGCGCGATGCGATCGCCGAAGCCGGAGCGACCACTCGCCAGCAGATGGGTGCGGTCATGAAAATCGTCAATGCCAAAGCGGCGGGACGGATTGACGGGCGCACGCTCAGCAGCGAGGTGCAGAAGCAGCTCGGCGCTTGACCACCGGGCGGTATCACGGTTCCAGCGCCTGAAGAAGCGCGGCGGCCGCGCGCTGCGAGGCGCCATGCGCGTCCAGCTCTGCGGTGATCCGCAGGAGTTCGCGCGAGAGGGCCGTGCGGGCTGCTTCATCGCGGAGCAGGCGCAGGACTTCGCTTGCGAGCGACTCCGGGGTGGCGTCGTTTTGGATGAACTCGCGGACGACATGCGGGGCCGGCTTGGCAGGCAGGCGCGGGTCAGCGGGCGGGTTTTTCCGGTAGTTGTTGAGGATGTTGACGATTCCGAGCCCATCCACGTCCACGAGGCGTTTTCCGATTTCGAACGTGAGCCAGGCGATCTTGTAAACGAGGCAATACGGCAGACCGAAGAACGCGGCTTCGAGCGTTGCGGTTCCGGAGCAAACCACGCCGGCCGACGCACGGCGCATCAGCGAGTGGGCGGCGCCAGCCCGGACAAGAATGTCGGCCGTCATCGACTGCATCCGCACCGCGTGGGCCAAGCTCGCCGCAGCGGCCTCGAAGCGCGCGTCCGGAAATTCCCGACGGATAATTTCCGCCGCCTGGATCATCACGGGAAAAATCCGCTTCACCTCGCGCTCGCGGCTTCCGGGAAAAAATCCGACGAGCCCGGACTCGCGCCGTGCGGGGATTTTTTCGGATTCGAGAGCTTCCAACAGCGGTTGTCCGACAAAGACGGTGTGGAGGCCGCTCGCTTCATACATCGGAGCCTCGAACGGAAACACGCAGATCATCAGATCGAGGATCCGGGCCATCTTCGGAATGCGCCCGCGGTTCCATGCCCAGACCTGCGGGCTGATGTAATACAAAATTTTCCCTTGGTAGCCGGACTTCCGAAGCGCCTTGGCGAGGCGGAGGTTGAAGCCCGGGTAATCGACCAGCACGACCGCAGACGGTTTGGTTTCTTTGATATCCGCCAGCATCTGACGGAACTTTTTTTTGAAATACCCGTAATTCCGGAGCACGTCCCAGAGGCCGAGCACGGCCGCCTGCGCGGTCCAGTTGTCGAACGGCTGGCCGGCGAGTTCCTGCATCCGGGGCCCGCCCGCCCCGGAGAACCGGATGTCCGGGCGCGCCGCGCGCAGGGCGCGCATGACTTCTGCGGCGCGGGAGTCCCCGCTGGTTTCGCCGGCAACGAACCACAGAGTCGGGGAGTCGGCAGGCATGGCGTCAGCCGAGAAGAGGTGACGCGGATTTTCTGGGGTCCGCCTCCTCGATGCGGCGGGTGATTTCGAGCGCGATGTCGAGGGCGGCAGCGGCGGCCTGCCCGGTCACGCGCGGCTTGAGGCCTTCCCGCGCGCACTGGACGAACGATTCGAGTTCGATCTTGAGCGGCTCGCCTTGTTCGACCTGGACCGGCTCGCGCACGATCCGGTGTCCACTGAAGTCGGTGACGATCTTCGAATCGGTGGCGAGGCCGATGAGCTTGCCGATTCCGGACGTTTCTTTTTCGTCGTCGCGGGCGAGGCGCAGGAGGTAGCCGGACTGGTTTTTGTAGTCGAGCGAGAGGTAGGCATTTTCCTGGAACACGCGGATTTTCCGGACGCGGTCCTGGCTGATCCGGCTGGCGGTGAGGTTGGCGACGCAGCCGTTTTCGAAATGGAAGCGGACGTTGGCGATGTCCTCGCCGCGGCCGAGGACCGAGATCCCGACCGGGTCGATGCCGGTGACCGGCGAGCGGACGAGGTGGAGGATGATTTCGATGTCGTGGATCATCAGGTCCAGGACGACCCCGATGTCGGTGCTGCGGTTCGGGTAGGGCGAGAGGCGGGTCACCTCGAGGAACCTGGGGTTTTTCAGCTGGGACTCGAGCGCGTGGAGGACCGGGTTGAAGCGCTCGACGTGGCCGACCTGCAGGACGCAGCGGTTCGCGGCGGCGAGTTCGGCGAGCTCCCGCGCATGGGCCGGCGTGTCGGCGATGGGCTTTTCGATGAGGAGGTGCTTGCCTTTGGAGAGGAGAATTTTTCCGATCTCGTAATGGGTGACCGTCGGCGTGCAGATCGTGGCGGCATCGACCAGCGAGGCGAATTCCTCGAGCGAGGTCGTGGCTTTGGTGTGGTATTTGGCGGCCACCGAGCGGGCGGTCGAGCTGTTGGAATCGTAAACCGCGGCGAGGGTCGCCCCCTCGATCTCGCTGTAGATCCGCGCGTGGTTGATGCCCATGTGGCCGACGCCGACCACGCCTGTTTTGAGGTTGTTCATGAAGTGTGTGGGGCGGCCGTCCCGGCGGCCGGTGTGTCGGAGAAACAGCAGGCGGGACGCCTGCTCCACGAGGGAGTTTTCATAATCCGTAAATCGCGATGGCGAGCGCGTTCGCCGCTTGGGCGACCTTGGCGCGATCGAGCAGGAGGGTCGCGCCCGCCTCGACGCCGATGGATTGGATCTTTGCCTCCGCGGCGGTCTCGAGGGTCTGCGTTCCGATCACGGGCACATCGAACCGGATGTCCTGGCCGGGCTTTGAAACCTTCACCATGGTCGAGCCGCCCCGGCCGAGCCGGCCCCCGCGGAGGATTGCTTCGTTTGTGCCTTCAAATGCCTCGACCGCCAGCACGGTCCCGTTTTTGACGACGACCGTCTGCCCGATGTCGAGCCGGCTGGCTTCTTTGGCGATGCGGAACCCGAACTCCAAATCTTCGATTTGGCGCGGTTTCAAGAGCGGTCCGGCGAGGTGGCCCTTGCCCGCGATGTGCTCATCGAGGAAGGTTGTGGCGGGCAGGAGCTCGATCCCGGCCGAGGCCAGCTCCGAGGCCACGGCCCCGAACAGGGTCTCGGCATTCCGCACTTTCAGGCGGGCAAGAATGACGAGCGCGCGGAGGTCCGGCCGCAGGTCGAAAAGATTTCCCGGGGCGATCTGGCCGGCCATCAGCGCCTTGGTGGCACCGGATTTTTTTGCGGCGTCCAAAAGCTTTCCGAGCTGCCCGACGTTCATGCGGTGGACTTCGTCCGCGAGCTTTTCCACCTCCGGCAGGGTTTCCCCCTCGAAAGAGACCAGGGCGATGCGGCGCACGCCGGCGGCGCGCGCGGATTCGATCACCAGGCGCGGATAGTCGCCGCTGCCGGCAATAAGAAATAGGGATTCGATCGGGTTCAACAGCTCAGACGAATACCGGTTTGGGAAGTTGCTGACAAGAACCGGTCTCACCCGGTCTCGATGAGGGAGCGGTTTTTCCAGAGATACGCGAGACCCGAGTATACGGTAAGAATCACGGTGACGGCGACGAGCCCGTATTGCCCGAAATTCCATGCGTAGCAGGTCCAGGCAGCCGTCGTCCATTCTCCGATCGAGAGCAGAGCAAGAAGATAGATGATCGTGATCATCTGCCAGGCGGTCTTGTGTTTTCCGAGGCGATCCGCCGCAACCACGATCCCTTTCGAGGCGGCCAGCGAGCGCAGGCCGGTGATCAAAAAATCGCGGCTGATGATGACGATGACCGCCCAGGCCGGAAAATATCCGATGGCGCAGAGGCTGATGAATGCGGAAGACGTGAGGATCTTGTCGGCAAGCGGATCCATGAGCTTGCCGAAATCGGTGATCAGGCAGCGCTTCCTCGCGAGGACGCCGTCGAGGTAATCGGTCAGCGTCGCCAGAAGGAAGACCAGCAGCGCGACAGAAAAGCGCCCGTGAACATCCACGGCGAAACACGCCACAAAAATCGCGGCCAGCCACAACCGGGAGGCGGTGAGCTTGTTCGGGAGATTCATGAAGAGACCGCTTCAGCGCAGGGCGTGGGATTCCGTTTCATCCGCGCGGAGATTTCAAATGGGGAAAATCGTTTTCGATCGCGTCCAGTGACAGGCGGGCGATCGCGATCGATCCGGGCAGATATTTGAAGGAGGCCCCCACCGGATCGGCCTCTTTTTTTTCCCAGGCAAACAGGAAGGTCTCGAGGAGGAAGAGCCCGAACTGGGAGCTGCTTCCGCGGATCGAGTGAAGCTCGTTGCGCAGAGCGTTAGCATCCAGATCCCGTTCCGCGAGCGACTCCAGCCGCGCGAGCAGATCCAGGCGAAAATCCGCCCAGATCGACCGGTAGAGCTCATCGCTGGATTCATCCCTTGCGGCCGCGACGAGATCGTGGACCGGAGATCCTGGCCCGGTGAAAACGAGTGGGATGTTCTGGATTGCGGCGTCAGGTGAACTCATCGGATCGGTGCCAGCAGCCTACCGCGAGAGACCGGATTTGCCAATCAAAGACCCGTCGCGTTCAAAGGAATGCCTGGCAGAGAAGGAAAACCGGGCTGAAGTCCTGCGGCGAACCTGCCGCCCAGGCCTTCACGTGCTCCCGGTTGAAAAACGCCACCGTTTCGACCTCGAGCGAGGCCGGCGCAAACGGCCCGTCGTGAACCCCCCGGAATATCTCAATGAACTCCCAGCCGGTCTGCTCGCAGGGGGTCAGCTTTCCGATCCGCTCCAAAGCGGGGGCCTCGACCCCGAGCTCCTCGCGAAGCTCCCGCCGCGCGGCTTCGAGGAAATTTTCCCCGCTGTCCAGATGCCCTGCAGCGGACGCATCCCAGCGGCCGGGGTTCCGGTCTTTCCAGATCGAGCGTTTCTGCAGGAGGAGGTCGCCGCGGCTGTTGAAGAGCAACATGTGCACCGCCCGGTGCAATAAGTTGTTCACATGCACGATATCGCGCGGTTCCGCCCTCAGCACGCGGTCGCATTCGTCCACCACGTCAAACATTTCTTGCCCGCTCTGGGCCGCCGAAGGGCGCGCGATATCTGTCAGGGTTTCCCATTGGGCCAGCGACAGTTCCTCGGCCCGGACGGTTTCCGGAACCTGCAATGCGGCGGCGACGTCCGCCCAGCGGGATTTGAGTTCCGGGACGAGGTTGCGGAGCTGTTTTCTCCTTTCGGAAAACCCGCGGCGCACGAGCGGGTCGAAGAGGGATTCATCGAGCGGGCGCACCCGGTCTGCGGGCCGGCGTTCGAGGGCGATGACGGCCGAGTCCACTTTCGGTGCCGGAACAAATACCGAGGCCGGAAGTTTGCGGAGAAACGAGGCCTCCCATCTGCGGTTTACGCAGACCGTCATGGCCCCGTAATCTTTTGTCCGAGGCTCCGCGTTCAGCCGCCGCGCGAGCTCGAGCTGCAGCGTCAGAACAAGGCGGGAGGCGGGTGAGAGGGCGGATGTGAATTTTGCGATGAGCGGGGTCGAGACGTAATACGGCAGGTTGCCAACGACTTTCACGGGCCCTTTTCCCCAAGCTTGCCGCAGGTCATAATCCAGCGCGTCGAGGTGAAGCACCTCGACCGTCGGGCTGCGGAATTTCTCCTCGAGGTGGCGCACGAGCCGGCCGTCTTTTTCGATCAGCGTGAGGCGGATGTCGTGGGGGGCGAGAAACTCGGTCAGCGCACCCAGGCCGGGGCCGATTTCGATAATGTGGTCGCCGGGCTGGATTTGCAGGCATCCGACAATCCACCGCGCGAGATTCTGGTCATGCAAAAAATTCTGGCCGAGGCTGCGGGTGGGAACGGTTTCACACTTTTCGAGGGTGCGCTGGATTTCGCTCAGTGTCATTTTCTTCCGCTACGGTATTCGTCGGCCATTCACAATCCCCGTGTGAATAATCCTAAGGGGAAACGCGGTCTTCTTCGCAAGTTATTCACAGGGGCATCCCTCTTCACCGGCACTGCATCCCGGGTTTTTCCAGAAGAGCTTTCAGACTGGTCGCGGCGGCCGCTGAAGCGAACCGCTCGCGCGCGACTTTGTGGCCTTCGGCTCCAAGCCGTCCGGCCAACAGGGGATTTTCCAATATTTCCGCCATGGCTCCCGCGAGCTGGCCCGGCTGCTTTTCCTCCACCAGAAATCCGGTCGTCCCATGCCCGACCATTTCCGGGATGGCGGCCAGGCGGGTGGAGACCACGGGCAGACCGGCCGCCATGGCCTCGACGATCACCGTTGGCAGGGTATCCATGCCGCCGTCGTGTTCGGTGACGCACGGCAGGGCGAAGAGCGTCGCCGAGGCGAGCTGGCGGCGGACCTCTTCCTGAGGCAGAGGCCCAGTGAGTTTCACGCAATCCTGCAGGCCCAGCTCCCCGATGCGTGCACGGAGCGGCTCTTCGAGGGGACCGCCCCCGATGATCGCACACTCGAAGTCGAGGCCGCGGCCCCGGAGGATCGCGCACGCCTCGATCAGGTCGGGAAAACCTTTTTTCTCCACATAGCGGCCGACGGAGACGATCCGCGGTTTTCCGGCGGCGGGAGCGGCGGCGGGGGATCCTGGGATGTCCATGCCGTTGTAGATCCTGTGGATTTTTTCTTCGTGTCCGGGCACTTTCCGGCAGAGCCAGTCGCGCGAGAAATCGGAGACGGTGATGACGAACGCCGCCTCGCGCACGAGCTCGTCCAAAGAAACCGGCAGGCCGGACTCGCAAAACATGTCGTTGGCATGGCCGGTGAAACTGAACGAAATGCCGTAAAACTTCTTCAACCACCAGGCGGTGCGGGCAGCGATTCCTGCAAAGTGGGCATGGACGTGGGTGATCCCGAGGCGGCGGAGCCGCGGCCCAAGCCAAGCCGCCTCAAGCAGGCGGGCTTTGGAGGGGCGCTTTCCCCAGGTGCGGATCTGCCAGATGACCGGCCACGGATACTTCTGCAGCATCCGCAGGGTCTTCATCTCGCGCCCGAGAGCCGCGGGATCGGGAAGATAGCGGACCTCCGAGGCGATCGCTTCCGGGCAATCCCCCGGGATGTCATCCGGTTTGCGGATCGAATAAACCGGGGCCGCGCAGCCCAGGCGGCGCATCTCCGCCACCTCGCGATAGCAGAAGGTTTGAGTAAACGAAGGGAAGCGCTCGAAGAGGTAGGCGAAGCCGGGCGCGGATGCGAGGGGCGGATTTTTTTCCGGCGAGCTCATTGGGCAGAGTGTGCGGACTTCGCAAACGCGATCGCCTCATCGTATATGGACTCGAGTTTTTCGACGGCGCGGGATTGTTCAAATTCTTCCCGCACCGCCTGCGAGGCGTGGCGTCCCATTTCCATGGCGGTTTCCGGCGAGGACGCGAGGCGGATCAGCGCGGCCGAGAGAGCGGCCGGATTTTTTTCCGGGACCAGGAGTCCGGAGACTCCATCTCGGACGGCTTCGGGGATGCCTCCGTGGAGAGTGGCTGCGACCGGCAAACCCGTGGCCATGGCCTCGAGCATCGAATTCGGAATCCCCTCCTGATCCTGTTTGTCCGTTGTCTCGCTGGGATGCAGAAAAATATGTGAGCCCGCGTAAAGGGCCATGAGTTCCTTCCCATCAAGGAATCCGGGAAGCGACACCGAGCCTGCCAGCCCGAGTTTTTCAACGGCTTCCTCCAGTTCCTCCCGCATCGGGCCTTCGCCAGCGATCGTCAGGGTTGCTTGCGGAAACCGGCTGCGGAATTGCGCGAACGCCCGCAACGCCGTGAGGAGGCCCTTTTTTTTGATCAGCCGGCACGCCTGCACCAGCTTCCACGCGCCGTTGTCCGGCGCATGGCGCTCGACGAACCCAAAATCCTTCAGCGGGATGCCGGTCCGGTTCAGGCGGATTTTTTCCGGCGGGCAACCGGCGGCTTCGAGGCAGTCTGCCAGCGAGCGGGATCGGGTAAGAACCAGCGGGACGATGCCGAAGAGCTCCCGCATCTGCGCCGCATAGAGCGGACGGTGCTCGCGCAGCATGACGTCGGCCCCGTGAAAAGAGACGACCGAGGGCCGGTCCCAGGCCCGGAGAAACTGGCGGAGGTGGACGCCGGTGTGGCCGAAATACACGTGCATCAGGTCCGCGTTGCGGCGAGCGAACAGCGCGGCCATCTGGTCGAGTTCCCCGCGGTATTCAAGCGGCGGCACGCGCCGGATGAATTTCAAATAAAACCTCCGCAGGATCGGCTGCGCCGGGGCGGGAAGAATTTCCAGGTCCGGAAATGGAAACCGGTCTTCGCACATCCGCTCTCTCGTGACGACAAATGTCTCATGCCGTTT
>JBAWVC010000105.1:0-8349 GCA_037147455.1 Verrucomicrobiota bacterium
GGGCGACGGTTGATCTGGCCTGGATCGTGAACAAGCACCTCACGATCGCCGGCGGCTACGGCTACTTCGGCAACGTCGGAGACCGGAACGCCCCTGGCGTCTGGGGCTTCACCGCAAAATACGAATTCTAAAAATTCGGGAGAGTAGCGTCTCCGGGGCCGGTGCCCGGAGGCGCATTCCCTCTCACAACCACAAAATATCATGTCCAAACAACACATTGAAACGCTCGCGCTCCATGCCGGGCAGGTGCCCGATCCGACCACCGGTTCGCGCGCGGTGCCGATCTACCAGACGACGTCCTACGTTTTTAAGAGCACCGAGCACGCCGCGAATCTTTTCGCGCTGAAGGAATTCGGGAACATCTACACGCGGCTCATGAACCCGACGACCGATGTTTTCGAGCAGCGGATCGCCGCGCTCGAGGGGGGCACCGGCGCTCTCGCGGTCGCGTCCGGCCAGGCGGCGACGACGTTCGCGCTGCTGGCCATCACGCAGGTCGGCGACGAGATCGTCGCGGCGAACAACCTGTATGGCGGCAGCTACCAGCTCCTTCACTACACGTTTCCGAAGCTCGGCCGAACGGTGAAGTTTGTGGATTCGAAAGATCCCGAGGCTTTCCGCAAGGCGATCACTCCGAAGACCCGCGCGATCTACGCGGAGACGGTCGGCAACCCGAAGCTCGATGTGCCGGATTTTGAAAAAATCTCGGCAATCGCGCACGAGGCGGGGATCCCGCTCGTGGTGGATAACACGGTCGGCGTCGGGCTCGTGAAGCCGATCGACCACGGCGCGGATATCGTCGTCCTGTCGGCAACGAAATACATCGGCGGGCACGGGACCTCGATCGGCGGAGTCATCGTGGATTCCGGCAAGTTCAAATGGAACAACGGGAAGTTCCCGGAGTTCACCGAACCCGACCCGAGCTACCACGGGCTCGTCTATTGGGATGCGCTCGGGGATTTTCCCGGGCTCGGGAACGTCGCGTTTATCCTCAAGGTCCGCGTCCAGCTCCTGCGCGACATTGGCGCGGCGATCAGCCCGTTCAATTCGTTCCAGTTCATCCAAGGGCTAGAAACCCTGCCGTTGAGGATCCAGCGCCACTCGGAAAACGCCCTCGCCGTGGCGAAATATCTGAAGGCCCATCCGTCGGTCGCGTGGGTCACGTATCCGGGGCTCGGGGACGATCCGAACCACAAGATCGCCGCAAAATACCTGAAGGGAGGATTCGGCGGAATCGTCGGATTCGGAATCAAGGGCGGACTCGAGGCGGGGAAAAAGTTCATCAACTCGGTGAAGCTCCTTTCCCACCTCGCCAACATCGGCGACGCCAAGAGCCTCGTCATCCATCCCGCGTCCACGACGCACCAGCAGCTGACTCCCTCGGAGCAGGAAGCCACGGGAGTGACGGCCGACTACATCCGCCTTTCGGTCGGCCTCGAGAACATCGCGGACATCACCGCCGATCTCGACCAGGCGCTGGCGGTGGCCACCGGAACCTGATGGACGCAGGATTCATGAAGACCGCAGAAATCGTTTCGGACGTCTGAGACAACATCCGGGCGCGGCCCTCTCGCGGGGCCGCTGCCCGTCTTCTCAAGTATGTCAGCCTTAGTTCAAGACGCGTCAGTTCTCGAGACAGCCTTGCACAACAGCTTTTAAGGGGTAAATTCCCGCGATGAAGATTCTGAAGCAACCCGCCGAAATCACTCTTTATTCGAGGCCGATCTGCGGCTGGTGCCAGGAGGCCAAGGAGTGGCTAGACGCGCGCGGTTGGAAATTCACCGTTTCCAACGTCGGCACGGACTTGGCCGCCCGACAAAAAGCTGTGGAGCTCAGCGGACAAACCTCCGTGCCGGTCATCGAAGTGGATGGCCTGTCGCTCGGAGACTTCGACGTTGACCAGCTCGAAGGGTTCCTGAAAAAACACGGCTACCTCGGGTGAGGAGCCGTCAATAAATAAAGGCAGCAACCTCGCTTGTTCTTTTTGGCCTCTGGCGGCGTTGCTCCTCAGTCGCAGAGTGCTTGGGCTATGCTCCTTCGTCGCGCCTTGCCAGAGGCCAAAAATCCTGCGCTATCCTGCCACCTTAATTTCTTGACGGCTCCTAAGGTCGCGTTTCGCCCGGGATACATTTTTTGACGCTGAGGGAAAGGAGGGCGCCTGCCTGGCCCTCTATGCGGCGCTGGAGGCTGCCGCAGACGTGGTCGCAGATGTCGAAGATCGACTTGTCGGCGATGTGGTAAATAACATTCAACCCCACCTTGCGCCGTCCGAGAATGCCGGCATCAGTCAGCGTCTGAAGCTGGCGCGATACGTTTGCCTGGGCCAGCCCGGTTGCGGCGACCAGTGCGGAGACATTTTTTTCGCCGTCTTCCAGGCCAAGGATCAGCTTGAGGCGGCTCGCTTCGCCGAGCAGCCGGAACCGGGCCGCGATCATCTCCAGCGCTTCCCTGGTCATTCCCGCACGCATCGATTGGTTTGCCATGCCGTCAATAAGCACTTCAAGGCTGACGTTTGGAAACTCCGGCCTTCAGCCATGCGCGGGGACTGCTGGAGCCGCAACAGGGGGTCAGTGGTTTCATGAGCGGGGGCCGTTGGTTTTGCGGTAGGCCGCGTAGTAGAGGACCGGGACGGCCATGCGACTGATGAGCAGCGAGGCGATTTCACCGGCCATCAGGGATATGGCCAGCCCTTGGAAGATCGGGTCGAAGAGGATGACGCTCGCTCCCACAACGACCGCCATGGCGGTGAGGAGCATCGGGCGGAACCGCACGGCACCCGCATCGACAACAGCCTCGGCCAGCGGCATCCCTTCGCGGAGGCGAAGCTCGATGAAATCCACAAGGATGATCGAGTTGCGCACGACGATGCCGGCGCCGGCCATGAAGCCGATCATCGAGGTCGCGGTGAAGAACGCGCCGAGGAGCCCGTGCGCGGGCAGGATGCCGACCAGCGAGAAGGGGATCGCGGCCATCACGATCAGCGGCGTGACGAACGAGCGGAACCATCCGACCATCAGCACGTAAATCAGGACCAGCACGGCGGCAAAAGCCGTTCCGAGATCGCGGAAGACCTCGATGGTGATATGCCACTCGCCGTCCCACTTGAGCGAGGGGAGATCGCCGGTGAAGGGAAGGGTCGAATTGAAAATGTTGAGCTTCGCGCCGTTGCCGCCGAACTCGCGCGTGTCGAGTTTTGCGAGCGCGCTGTTCATTTTCAGGATGGCGTAAACCGGGCTTTCGATGGCGCCCGCCACATCGCCGATGACGTAGGTCACCGGCATCAGGTTTTTGTGGTAGATGCTCTTGTCGGCGATCGTTTTTTCGATCGACACCAGCTCGCGCAGAGGGACGAGCGGGGTTTCGCCGGATGCGCCGGGCTCGGGGAGGGCGTTCGCGTCGCCGGAGCGCACCCGGAGGGCGAGAAGTTCCTCGGGGGTCACGCGGGCGGAGCGGGGAAGCTCGATCGTGATATTCACGTCATCCTTTTCCCGCGGAAGGTGGAGCAGATCGATGGACCGGCCGCCCACCGCGATCTGGAGCGTCTGCGAGATCGTCTCGGCGCTGATGCCGTTGAGCGAGGCTTTCTCCTTGTCTATGACAAATTTTTCTTTCGGCTGGTCGGCTTCGACATACCAATCGACATCGACCACGCCGTCCACGTCTTTGAAAATCCCGCGCACCTTGTCCGCCATCTTGAGGCGGGATTCTTCGGTCGGCCCGTAGATTTCTGCGACCAGCGTTTGCAGGACCGGCGGTCCGGGCGGCACCTCGGCCACGGCGACCCGCGCGCCGAATTTCTCCGCGATCGCCGCGACGCGCGGGCGGATCCGCTTGGCGATGTCGTGGCTCTTCGCCTTGCGCTCGTCCTTGCCGACGAGGTTCACCTGGATGTCAGCGGTGTTCGCCCCGCCGCGCATGAAGTAGTGGCGCACGAGGCCATTGAAATTGAACGGGGAGGAGACCCCGGCATAAACCTGGTAATCTTTGATCTCCGGTTCGTCGCGGACGGCGGCGGCCATCTCCAGCGCGGCCTGGGTCGTGCGCTCCAGGGCGCTGCCTTCCGGCATGTTCAGGATGATCTGGAATTCGCTCTTGTTGTCGAACGGCAGCATTTTCACCTTCACGAACCCGATGCCGACCAGTGCCATCGAACCGAGCAGGAGCCCGACGATCGACGCGAGGAACGCCCACCGCCACCGGGCGCACGAAAGGAGCGGCCCCATGATCCGGCGGTAAAGCCTCGTGAAAAAATCCTCCTCGTGCTCGAAATGCGAATGCGATGCGGATGCTGCCCCGTCAGGGCAGGGCGCTTCTTTTTCCAGGACCCGGGGCGGCGCGGGCGCTTGCCCCGGGCTATTGGATGTTGCCCCTTCGGGGCTTGGGTCAGCGATATGTATTCCGGCTGGTTCCGCAGTGCCCTTCGCCCGTTTCAGAATCCGGATCGCGGCCCACGGGGTCACGATGAATGCGATGGCCAGCGAGAAGAACATGGCGGCGCTCGACCCGATCGGGATCGGGCGCATGTAAGGCCCCATGAGCCCGCCGACAAATGCCATTGGCAGCACCGCGGCGATCACGGCGAACGTCGCCAGGATCGTCGGGTTGCCGACCTCGTTGACTGCCTCGATGGCAACCTCCGCTCCGCTGCGGCCCCTGTTGTGCGGCAGGTGAAAATGGCGGACGATATTTTCGACAACGACGATGGCATCATCAACAAGGATGCCGATGGAGAAGATCAGCGCAAACAGCGTGATGCGGTTCAGGGTGTAGCCGTAAAGATAGAACACCAGCAGCGTCAGCGCGAGCGTGCAGGGGATCGCGATCCCCACGATGACCGACTCGCGCCAGCCGAGCGTCAGCAGGACCAGCACCGAAACGCCGACGACCGCGATCAGCATGTGGAAGAGAAGCTCGTTCGATTTCTCCGCGGCCGTCTCCGCGTAGTCGCGGGTAACGGACACCGTCACGTCCAGCGGGATGAGCGTGCCTTTCAGGGCGTCCACTTTTTTCAACACGCCGTCGGCGACGTCGATCGCGTTCACGCCCGGACGTTTCGCGACGGTGATCGTCACGGCCTGTTCTTCGGGGTTTGCCTTGTCGCCGTAGAAGACGTAGTTGGTGGCTTCCCCGGCTCCGTCCACGATGACGGCAACATCGCGAAGGTAGATCGGCGTTCCCTGGAACACGCCGACGACAACGTTGCCCACATCTTCCGCGCTTTGCAAAAATGCTCCGGTTTCGATGACGAGTTCGCGGTTTTCACTCGTGAGCCCCCCCGAGGTGAACTGCCGGTTGGCCTGTTGCAAAACAGGAATGAGCCCGGCCGGGGTCAGGCCGCGGGAGGCCAGTCGCGTGGGGTCGAGGAGGATGCGCAATTCGCGGCGCGCTCCGCCGAGGATCTTCGTTTCGGCGACCATCGGCACCTGCTTGATCGCGTCATCGACCTCCGCGGCGAGCCTCCGCAGCGTCAGATGGTCGTGGTTTTTGCTGTGCAGCGTCAGCGCCAGGATCGGCACATCGTCGATCGACCGCACCTTGATGAGCGGCTGGGAGACGCCGTGCGGAAGGAGGTCGAAGTTTGACTGCAGCTTCTGGTTGAGGCGGACGATGCTCTGCCCGGCATCCGAGCCGACGACGAACCGGACGATGACCAGGCTCTGGCCGGGGCTGGAGGTCGAGTAGATGTATTCCACGCCCGGAATTTCCCAGAGCAGCTTCTCCATCGGGCGCGTGACGCGTTCCTCGATTTCCTTCGAGCCGGTGCCGGGCATGGAAACGAGCACATCAATCATCGGGACCTTGATCTGCGGCTCCTCCTCGCGCGGCAGGAGCGCGACCGCCGCCACGCCGAGCAGCACCGAGGTGACCATGATCAGCGGCGTGAGCTTGGAATTGATGAATGCGCGGGCGATCCTCCCGGCGATGCCGATGGGCTCGCTCATGGCCGGACCTCGATGGGTTGTCCGTCAGCGAGGCCGGCAGCACCTTCGGTGATGACCTGTTCGCCGGCGCTGACGCCCGAAACGATTTCGATTTCCCCGCCAACCGGCTTTCCGGTTTTTACGATTCGCAGTTGCGCGTGCTTGTCGTTGCGGATGAAAACCAACTCCATCTGCCCGCGCCGCAGAATGGCAGACGCCGGCACGCGCAGGACGGAGGTTTCGGCCACAGGAACCGCAACGCGCCCGAACTGCCCGGTCCGCAGTCCCGGGGTGGCGGGAAGATCGAGTTTGACGAGGAGCGTGCGGCTGTTCGGATCGGCGGTGGGTGACATTTCCCGGACGACGCCTTCGAAGGCGTTTGGCCCGATGCGGACCATCAGCTTCGAGCCCAGGGCGACCCGGTCGATGATGGCCTCCGGCACGGCGGCCTCGAGGCGTAGCGCGGCAGGATCCTCCATCTCGACAAGCGGTTTTCCCGGGGTGGCAAGGTCGCCGACGTCGGCCAGTTTGCGAGTGATGACCCCGCTGAAAGGGGCGGTGACTTTTGCGTAGCCAAGCATCGTCTCCGCTTCGATGACCGCCGCGCCGGCGACCCTTGCTTTCGACTGGGCGCCTTCAAACTCCTGCTGGGTGATCACCCGCTTGGCCAGCAGGTCCGTGAAGCGCTTTAAATCCTTTTCCGCCTGCTCCCGGACCGGGGTTGCCTGATCGAGCCTGGCCTGGATCTCGCGCACATCAAGCTGGGCGAGAAGCTCGCTGGCTTTGACCTGCTGGCCGGGCGTGACGAGCATCTTTTCGATGCGCCCGCTCACCTTGGACTCGATGACCGATCGCTGTTTCGAGTTCACGGTCGCGACAACTTCCTCGCTGGCGACATGGGGCTTGCTTTCGATTGTCTGAACGCTCACCTCAACAGCCGGCAGCTGTTCGCGGATCGAGTCAGCCTTCTTTCCGCAGCCGGCGACAGCAAGCGCGAGCGCCAATAGATAGGCAAGCGCCGTAAATTTTGATGGATTCATAATCGGCAAGTCAGAGGGAACGGTCGTCTGGCACATGGGTTGATTTCAATTCCGCGGGTGTCGGGACGCCGATCGGGTTCGCGGCTTGCCCCGGCGTTCTTTGTTGATTAAGTAACTATATGAGCACATTGTAATGTATCAACATGTTTTTTGCGCTATTTCAGAACGCCAATCCTTATCCCCTCCGGGGCCCTGAAGTTTTCATCCAGTGATTTCCCGCTGGTTCGCGGCGCGAAACCGGGTAAATTTGTAGTCCTGCAAATGAAAGAACGCACAACGGATCCCCGCATCAGGGCGCTGGCGGATGAGGTCGCCGCAGGCAAATCGGCGGAGCTGATTGCGGACCTCGTCGAGACCTCTCTCAAGCTGGGGACCGACCGCGCCAGCATCGCCGAACTCAAGCTCATGAGCCGGGCGCTGCGCGAAATGCGGTATGCCGCGCGCGTGTTTTCCAATTACCAGGGGATCCGCAAGGTTGCCGTCTTCGGGAGCGCCCGCACGAAGCCGGACGAGGAGGAATACAAGCTCGCAAAATCGTTCGCACAGAAAATTGTGGCCAAAGAGTTCATGGTCATCACCGGCGGCGGCGACGGGATCATGGGGGCGGCGCAGGCTGGCGCTGGCGCGGAAAACAGCTTCGGGCTCAACATCCGCCTGCCGTTCGAGCAGCGCGCAAACGAGACGATCCACGGCGACCCGAAGCTCATCAACTTTAACTATTTTTTCACCCGGAAGCTGAACTTCGCGAAGGAGACCAGCGCGTTTGTCCTGCTGCCCGGCGGATTCGGGACCCACGACGAGGGCTGCGAAATCCTGACCCTCATGCAGACCGGCAAGATGCCGATCGTGCCGGTGGTCATGCTCGACCGGCAGAACGGCCACTACTGGGAGACGTGGCGGCGGTTCATCGTGAACGACCTCCTCGCGCACGGCCTCGTCTCGCAGACCGACTTCCACCTCTTCCACATCACGCACGATGCGGACGACGCGGTGAACGTCATCACGCAGTTCTACAAAAATTTCCAATCCTACCGGTGGGTGCGCGAAAAGATGGTCATCCGCATCCTGAAAAAACTGACCCCCGCCGCGCTGGAGGACCTGAACAAGCGCTTCGCCAGCATCCTCACCGCAGACCGGATTGTGCAGACGACCCCGCTCCCCGAGGAGCGCGACGAACAGCAGCTCGCCGGGCTCCCCCGCATCGTGCTCACGCCGGACAAGCACGACTTTGGCTCGATCCGCCTTTTCCTCGACGCCATCAACAAAGCGGAAACCGAGCCGTGAACCGCCGCCGTTTCATCGCCGCGCTCGCCCTGGCCCCGGCCTCGGCCCTCACCGCAAAACCGAATGCCGACGTGGCCAAGGTCTTCGGGAAAATCCAGTTCGTG
>JBAWVC010000106.1:0-8324 GCA_037147455.1 Verrucomicrobiota bacterium
ACCCCGGAACCGGCATTCGGGATGAGCATGATCTCGCCGAGGTAGTTTCCGATCACGAGGTCTTTTTTTCCGGACCGGCTGATGTCGCCCAGGTGGATCCGTTGGCCCTGCCGCGCGGTTGGAGCATCCACGCCCTGCAACGTCGGATCGAGCGGATTGATCCGGGAGAGAAAAATTCCCGCCAGCTCGCCCACCGTGAACTTCGGCTCGGTCTTCGTGCCGGCATTGAAAAAGACCCGGAGATACCCCAGCACGTCCATCACGGCGATGTCTGGCGCCCCATCCCCGTTCAGGTCGGCGACCGACACCGAGACGGGCATGCTGGTGTCGGCGATCGTCCCGCTCGTGGTCAGGACCGGCAGAGCTCCTCTTTCGCCGGCAAGCGAGCCGCTGGAATCCACCCCGTCCCAAATGTTGTCGCGCCGGAACCCCGTCTCGAACCCCCCGTTTCCGATCATGTTTTTCGGGGCGGCCGGAGCGGGAGCAGGGGCCGGCGCTTGCGCCAGCAATGTCGCGGTGAAAAACAGACATCCCGCTTGGGAAAGGAGGGAAAACAGGGAGATACGCATGCGTGGAACTGCAATCATATGGACGGTGCGGGCGATGAAATCAATCCAAACCCGCATGAAAATATCGGGCGGCTACTTGCGCCGCTGAAAATCCGCCACGGCCCGGTCCATCTCGCGGTCGGCAACACGCTTCTTCAAATCCGAGCGCTTGTCGCCCGCGTCCTTTCCCTTGCCCAGCCCGAGCTCCACTTTGACGAGCCCCTTTTTCCAATACATGCGCAGGGCCACGACCGTCCGCCCCGCCCGCTCGATCTCGCCGGAGAGCTTGTCGATCTCGGACTTGTGGAGAAGAAGCCTTCGGATGCGCTTGGCTTCGTGCTGCTCGTGGCTGGCGCGCTCGTAGGGCTGGATGCTCGCCTCGTAGAGGCAGAAATTTCCTTCGTGAACCCGCGCGAAGGCCCCCTGCAGCGAGACGAAGCCGCCCCGGATGGATTTTACCTCGGTGCCCTTGAGCTCCACCCCTGCCTCAAACCGCTCCAGAATATGATAGTCCCGGAGGGCCTTGCGGTTCGTGGTGATCTCTGCGGCCATGGGATTCCGGGGATCATCCCGGGAAAGTTCAGGCGGCGGGCTTGGGAGCCACGGCGAGCTTCCCCTTCGCGATTTCCATCAGGGCGATATCTGCCAGCCCCATGCGGAGCTCGACCTCGACCATCGGGCGGCTTCCGGCGGTGAGCTGGCGGACGCGACGGGAAACCGCATTGATGAGAACCTGGGGTTCGGTGATGACTTTGGCGGCGTCTTCGAGGAGTTGTGCGTTCATGAAATGGCGTGGCGGGCGGGAGGTTTTTACCCCCTGCGGGACGAGGATCATAGAACCGCCAACCCCCCTGTCAAATTATTTTCCATTTTTTCTTTGACATGGTTGTTCCGTCCGTTAATTTAACCGGCTCCCGACATCCAGTCGGAAAACCACCAACGCAGGAGACCTCACCGGTCGCTCGCACTGCAAAACACCATGCAAAAAAAACGAAGCAAACGTTACCGCGCCGCCGCTGAAAAAGTGGACGGCGGAAAAAAATACCAACTCGTCGAGGCGGTCAAGACGCTCAAGACCCTTCCTCCGACAAAGTTCGACCAGACGGTCACCCTCTCGTTCAAGCTGGGCGTCGATCCCAAGCAGAGCGACCAGATGGTCCGCGGCACCTGCCCCCTCCCGAACGGGAGCGGCAAGAACGTCCGGGTCCTCGTCTTCGCGACCGGCCAGGCCGCGGAAACCGCCAGGGAAGCCGGGGCCGAATTTGTCGGGTTTGAAGACCTCATCAAAAAAGTCACCGGCGGCTTCTCCGACTTCGATGTCGCGATCGCCACGCCGTCCGCGATGGCGGAAGTCCGCAAGCTGGGCAAGGTCCTCGGGCCGCGCGGCCTGATGCCGAACCCCAAGACCGGCACCGTCACCGACGACACGGCCAAGGCGGTCAAGGAAGTCAAGGCGGGCCGCGTCGAGTTCAAGCTCGACAAAAACGGAAATGTCGCCGTCCCGGTCGGCAAATTCTCTTTCGAAGATCAGGCCCTCGTTGAAAACGGAACAGCGGTCATCGACGCTGTCGTGAAGGCCCGTCCCGCCACGGCGAAGGGATCCTTCGTCGAAACCATCACTCTCAGCGCCACCATGACCCCGGGCGTGTCGGTTGACCCGACCCCCTTCCTGAAAAACTAAATCCCATGAGACCCGAGAAAACTTTGATCGTCGCGGACGTCCGCGAAAAACTGAAAGCCTCTCCGTATTTGCTGGTGGTGGATTATACCGGCATGAAGGTCCCGCATTTTGAGGAGCTCCGCACCCGGCTGACCGGCGCCGGCGCCCGCCTCAGCGTCGTGCGCAACACGTTCCTGAAAATTGCCGCACAGGACCTGAAGATGCCGGAGCTCGAGGGGTCGCTCACCGGCCAGACCGCCATGGTCACCGGCGACGCCGACATCTGCGCCGCCGCAAAAATCCTTAAATCCTTCCACGCGGAGTTCCAGAAGCCGGCCGTCCGCGGCGGGGTTCTCGACAACGCCGCCCTCACGGTGGCGCAGATCGCCGAACTGGCCGATCTTCCGAGCAAAGGAATCCTGCAGGCCAAGCTCCTCGGCCTCCTGCAGACCCCGGCAACCCAATTTGTCCGCGTCCTCAACGAGCCGGGCGCAAGCTTGGCCCGCGTCCTCCAGGCGAAAGCCGACGCGGCAGGGGAGGCGGCCTGAAAAATTTTGCCCGGTGTTTTCGAAGCCGCACCGGACAAACAACAACAAAACACAAACCGGTTCCTCGTCGGTCGGACGGCTGTCCGGCTCAAATGCCCTGAGGCTTCCGGGCGCGACGATACCACAATAGAAAACACACAATGGCAGACACACAAGCACTCGTAGACCAACTCAGCGGACTCACCGTCCTGGAGATCGCCGGCCTGGTCAAACAACTCGAAGAAAAATGGGGCGTCAGCGCCGCCGCGCCGGTCGCCGTCGCCGCAGCAGGCCCCGCGGGAGCCGCCGCCGCACCGGTTGAGGAAAAAACCGCGTTCGACGTCATCCTCCTCGAAGCCGGCGGAAACAAAATCGCCGTCATCAAAGAGGTTCGCGCCGCAGTGGCCGGTCTCGGCCTCGCCGAAGCCAAGGCCCTCGTCGAGAGCGCTCCCAAACCCCTCAAAGAGGGTGTGACCAAGGAAGAAGCGGAAGAGATCAAGAAAAAGATCGAAGCCGCCGGCGCCAAAGTCGAAATCAAGTAACCCTTCATTTAAACCCCGCAGAGAGATCTTGAAAAAAAGTCTTGATCTCTCTGCGGATCCCTATAAATTCTCACCTCCGCTGGAAGCCAAGGTTCTGTTATCCGATCAAATCTGTCCGAGTGAAATCAATCCGTCAACAGACGGGCTGGGAAATCCTAGCCTGCCTGCACGGATGTTTTGTATTCTGACATTTTGACCGGATTCACGGGGCCGAAAAAACGCAGGTTGGCACGCCAACAATTCACCGGGAAAGCCACTCGAAACCACCATGTCTGAACGTATCCATTTCGGCAAATTGCAGGAGGCCATCGAGCCGCCAAATCTCATAGAGCTCCAGATCAACTCCTACAACGAGTTTTTCCAAAAAGACACCCAGGTGGCCAAGCGCCGGAACGTCGGGCTCCAGGCGGTCTTCCGGGAGTTTTTCCCGATTTTCGGCTTCGAGGACAAGTCCTCGCTCGATTTTGTCAGCTACGATCTCGGGGAGCCGAAGCTCTCGTCCCTCGATTCCCAGCGCGAGGGGCAGACATTCAGCGCCCCGCTTTATGTGACGTTCCGCTACAAGGACGAACGCTGCACGAAGGAGGAAAAAGTTTACATGGGCGAGCTGCCCCTGATGACTCCGCAGGGGACTTTTGTGATCAACGGCGCGGAGCGCGTCGTCGTCTCCCAGCTCCACCGCTCGCCGGGCATCTGCTTTGAGACCTCGGTGCACACCAACGGAAAGATCCTTCACGGCTTCCGGATCATCCCGGACCGCGGGTCATGGATCGAGGTGCAGTTTGACACCAGCGATCTCCTTTACGTTTACCTCGACCGCCGCAAGCGCCGCCGGAAATTTCTCGCCACGACCTTCCTTCGCGCTCTGGGCCACCCGACCGACGAGGACATCATCAAACTTTTCTACACGATCCAGGACCTCAAGCTCAGCGAGAAGCTCGAGGAGGAGGAGATCAGCACAAAAGTCCTGATCGCCGACATCCGCGACGGCGAGATCACGGTCGCCCGCGCTTTCGAGCCGCTGACTTCCGCGACGGTCCGCCAGCTCATCGGCCTCGGCCATAAAACCGTCCAGGTCGTTGATACGAAACTTGACGACACGATCATCAAATCCCTGAAAAAGGACCCGGCTCACGACGAAGACGAGGCTTTGAAGGACATCTATCGCAAACTGCGCCCCGGCGATCCGCCAACCGTGCAGAATGCCCGCGGGATGCTCAAGCGCCTGTTCTTCGACTCGAAGCGCTACGATCTCGGCCGCGTCGGCCGCCACAAGATCAACCAGAAGCTCGGCCTCAAGGTCGCCGAGGATGAGCGGATCCTGACGAAGGAGGATTTTATCGCGGCGATGAAATATTTGGTCCTGCTTCGCGGGGGCGAAGGGATGACCGATGACATCGACCATCTCGGCAGCCGCCGGGTGCGCACGGTGGGCGAACTTCTCGCCAACCAGTGCCGCGTCGGCCTCGCCCGCACCGAGCGCCTCGTCCGCGAGCGCATGACCTTGTTCGATGCCAGCGTTGACCAGATCACCCCGCAGAAGCTGATCAACCCGAAATCGCTTAGCGCCGTGGTCCGCGACTTCTTCGGGCGCAGCCAGCTCAGCCAGTTCATGGATCAGACGAACCCGCTCTCCGAGCTCACCCACAAGCGCCGCCTCTCGGCCCTTGGGCCAGGCGGGCTCAGCCGCGACCGGGCCGGGTTCGAAGTCCGCGACGTCCATCCGTCCCACTACGGGCGCATCTGCCCGATCGAGACGCCGGAAGGCCCGAACATCGGTCTCATCAGCTCCCTGAGCACGTTCGCCAGGATCAATGAGTTCGGTTTCATCGAGACTCCCTACCGCAAGGTCCACAACGCCCGCGTGACCGACGAGGTCGAATACCTCAGCGGCGACCGCGACGAAAACTTCTACATCGCCCAGGCGAATTCCGTGGTGGACAGCCACAACAAGCTCACCGGAGAAAAAGTTTCCGCGCGATACCGCGGGGACTTCGTCGAGGTCGAGCCGGCCCAGATCCAATACATGGACGTCTCGCCCAAGCAGCTCGTCTCCGTGGCAGCCGGGTTGATCCCGTTCCTTGAACATGATGACGCCAACCGCGCCCTCATGGGATCGAACATGCAGCGCCAGGGAGTTCCCCTGCTCGTCTCCGAAGCCCCGCTGGTCGGAACCGGTCTCGAAGGGCGCGTGGCCCGCGACTCGCGCGCCGTGATCTGCGCCGAAGCGTCCGGAAAGGTGGCCTCCGTGACAGCCACCCACATCATCATCACCAAGGACGGCCAGCTTCCCGAAGGAAAAAAGAAGATCAAGCACGATCCGGAAAACGGCGTTCATGTCTACGAGCTCCGCAAGTTCATGCGCTCGAACGCGAGCACCTGCATCAACCAGAAGACGATAGTCCACAAAGGCCAGTCGATCAAAAAAGGCGACGTTATCGCCGATGGTCCGAACACCGAGAACGGCGAGCTCGCCCTCGGCAGGAACGTGCTCGTGGCATTCATGCCGTGGAACGGCTACAACTTCGAGGACGCGATCCTGATCTCCGAGCGCGTGGTCAAGGAGGACATCTACACCTCGATCCACATCGACGAGTTTGAAATCGGCGCCCGCGACACGAAGCTCGGCCCCGAGGAAATCACACGCGATATCCCGAACGTTAGCGAGGAATCGCTCCAAAACCTCGGCCCGGACGGAGTCATCCGCATCGGCGCCGAAGTCAAGCCGGGCGACATCCTCGTCGGAAAAATCACTCCCAAGAGCGAAACCGAGCTAGCCCCGGAGGAGCGCCTGCTGCGCGCAATTTTCGGAGAGAAGGCCGCGGACGTCAAAGACACGTCGCTCACGGTCCCTTCCGGCACCTACGGCATCGTCATGGACGTGAAGGTTTCTTCCAAAAAGGAAGTCGCGCGCACCAAGATGACGCCGGCCGAGTCGAAGCGCCAGCAGAAGATGATTCTCGAGGATTACAAGAAGCGCAAAGAGGACCTGCACGAGCAGCTCACGGCCTCGCTGTCAAACATCCTGCTCAACGAGAAAATCCCGCTCGATGTGGTCAACGCGCAGACCGGCGAGATCATCATCCCGGCGAACCGCAAGATCACGAAGCAGCTCCTGCGGAAGCTTGCCGCGGTTTACAACCACGTCGAGATCGACCCGAGCCCGATCCGGAACAAGATCAACGAGATCATCGGCCAGTTCGAACACAAGTTCGTGGACGTCGACAACGAGCGCGACCAGAACCTCGGCCGCATCGAAAGCGGCGACGACGTCGATCCCGGCATCATCAAGCAGGTCAAGGTTTACATCGCCAGCAAGCGCAAGCTCAGCGTCGGCGACAAGATGGCCGGACGCCACGGCAACAAGGGCGTCGTCGCCAAGATTGTCCCTGAGGAGGACATGCCGTTCCTCGCGGACGGAACCCCTGTGGACATCGTTCTGAACCCGCTCGGCGTGCCGAGCCGCATGAACGTCGGGCAGGTGCTCGAAACCCACCTCGGTGTCGCAGCGAAAGCTCTCGGCTTCAAGGTGGCGACCCCGGTCTTCGACGGCATCCCGGAAACCAAAATCCGCGAGTTCCTCAAGGAGGCGAAGAAGAAGGAGGGCTTCACGTGGACAAACGAGAACGGGAAATCCACCGTCTATGATGGACGCACCGGCGAAGCTTTCGACCAGCAGGTCGTCGTCGGCTACATCTACATGCTCAAGCTCGGCCATCTGGTCGCCGACAAGATCCACGCCCGTGCCGTCGGACCTTACAGCCTCGTCACCCAGCAGCCGCTCGGAGGCAAGGCCCAGTATGGCGGCCAGCGCTTCGGAGAGATGGAGGTCTGGGCCCTCGAAGCCTACGGCGCCGCCTACACGCTCCAGGAGCTCCTCACCGTCAAATCCGACGATGTCGCCGGCCGCACCCGCATCTACGAGAGCATTGTCAAAGGCGACAATTCCCTCGAGGCGGGAACGCCCGAGTCGTTCAACGTCCTCATCAAAGAAATGCAGGGCCTCGGCCTCGATGTCCGTGTCGGAGGGAAAGATCCCGCCCTCGCGCATACCGCCTGATCCAACCGCAACTGAATAAAGAATCGATTCCATGAAAGAGGTAAATTTCCGCGAAGCATTTGGAGAACAGAAACCGGTCGGTTTTGATGAGGTGGCCATCACCGTCTCGTCGCCCGAAGCCATGCGCAGTTGGAGCAAGGGGGAGGTCAAAAACCCCGAGACCATCAACTACCGCACATTCAAACCCGAGAAGGGCGGGCTCTTCTGCGAGCGCATTTTCGGCCCGACCCGCGACTGGGAATGCTCGTGCGGAAAATACAAGCGTATCAAGCACAAGGGCGTGATCTGCGACCGCTGCGGCGTCGAAGTCACGCTTTCGCGCGTCCGCCGGGAACGGATGGGTCACATCGACCTTGCCGTCCCGGTTTCGCACATCTGGTTCTACAAGTGCATGCCTTCGCGCATCGGCCTCATGCTCGACATGACGTCGCGCCAGCTCGAGCGCGTGATCTATTACGAGGACTACATCGTCACCGATCCCGGCAACACGCCGCTCCAGCGCTGCCAGCTCCTCACGGAATCCGAATACCGCGAGGCGGAAGACCAGTATGGTGAAGCATTCACGGCCGGCATGGGCGCTGAAGCGATTCAGAAGCTCCTCGAGCAGACCGACCTCGCCAAGCTGAATACCGAGATCGAGGTCGCCATGGTTTCCACGCGCAGCAAGCAGCTCCGCAAGAAGCTGGCCAAACGCCTCAAGCTGGTGCAGGGCTTCGCCTCGTCGAGGACCCGCCCGGAATGGATGATCCTCAACGTGCTCCCGGTCATCCCGCCGGACCTGCGCCCGCTCGTGCCCCTCGAGGGCGGCCGTTTCGCGACGTCCGATCTCAACGATCTCTACCGCCGCGTCATCAACCGGAACAACCGTCTCCGCACGCTCCTCCAGCTCAAGACCCCGGAGGTCATCATCCGCAACGAAAAGCGCATGCTCCAGGAGTCGGTGGACGCGCTCTTCGACAACGGCCGCCACGGCCGCGCCGTCACCGG
>JBAWVC010000107.1:0-8279 GCA_037147455.1 Verrucomicrobiota bacterium
TCGGTCGTGTAGTAAACGAACATCTTGAATCCGCCGAGCAGTCCGGAGTTGGTCTTGGCCCAGATGACGATGTTGGAACCCGAGTCGTTGAATTGCTTGTCGCCGACGCCGGCGGTTCCGGAAAGTCCGCCAACCGTCTGGTCTGGATCGTGGTAGATCCAAGAGACGGTGCTGTTGCCGTCAGCGGCGAAGGCGTTCGTGGCATTGCCGATGTTGATGGTCACGTTACCGCCGATCATCTTGATGTAGGTCTCGGCACCGGGCGAGCCAATCTTGCAGTGGACCGTCTCCTTGGCCGCAAATTTCTCCGGGTATTGGCGGTCAACGAACACCGGCTGTTCGTAGCCGGCCCAGACATCGCTGTAGATACCCGGAGGGTAATCGCGGTTGGCGGGCTGGGAGCCGCCGCCGTTCAAGTCCACGCCGCCGTCGAGTTTGAGCAGGATGTTTTCCGTCGAGCCGTCGGCGCGGGCGAGGATTGTGAGATTGCCGCTGCCGCCCTTCACGACAGGGATCGTCGTCTGGTAGCTGAAGTCGGCCGGGGTGGTGCCCGCAGGATAGCCGCGGTTCGTGAGGCTGTGGGGGTTGAAGCTCTTGTCGCCGTCCGGTCCGTCCTTGCGGGTCACGGTCATGCGCGGGACCTCCTGGCCGTTTTGGTAGAGCGTGACGGCGGACTCGGGCCAGAGGGTGGACAGCTCTGGCGTGCGGTAGCCGAACACGTAGTAGCCGCCGGGCGGCACGACCACGTTGCCCAGCTCCCATGCATATTTGTAAAAGCCAACCTGATAGGATCCGCTCGGGCCCTCGGCGTATTGCCAAAGGTAGGCGCCCGACGGAAAGCTGGTGGTGATCGAGCGCGCCTGGCCCTGAGCCGTGTTGTCGTTGAACATCGCGACCATCGTGATCTCGTCGGCGGCCGTGCCGCTGCGCGCGTTGCCGAATTTGTCGCAGTTGTCGCGGCGCTCGAAGGCGAGGTAGTCGGCATCACCCCAGCGGCCCTGCTGGAGCCCGCGCGCGAAGTCATTGTGGATTTTGAGAATGTTCGGGATGCGCGGGTCGGAGTATTCGCCGAGATATTGCGTGTTGGCGTGGCGCGGGAAGGCGCCGCCGGATTCCCCGAGCGTCGCGGCCTGGTAGTAGCCGTCGGAATAAATCAGCCCCAAGCCTTCGCGCAGCATGTAGAACGCATGCTGCCACGTGATCTGCGCGGCGTAGTCATTGTCGTGGCTGGTCGCGTGCATCACCCCGAGGCTTGAAGTAAATCCGCCGCCGCCCGAGGAATCGAGGCCGCTGAGCGTCCCCCACATGTTGCCAAGCGTGCCATTAAGCTTGCTGCGAAGTTCATTGTCCACCAAGCGCATGCCGGCATCCCAGTAACCGCTGTAACCCGGAGGCGAGCCGAGGTGCTCGCCGAAGACCATGGCGTCGTCGCGGCCCTTCTTTTCATCAAAGACCGAGTCCCTCTGGTTTGTATCGCTGAACCCGCGCGTCCGGTTGAACTGCCACTGGATCCCGCCGAGGTAGCCGTCGGCGCTGCTGTCCTTGTCCGCGCCCGATTGCTTGCCGAAGAAGTAATCCGGCACGTGCTTGACCGCGTCGAGCCGCAGGCCGTCGGCCCTGGTGCGGTCCATCTCCCAGCGGACGGCGCGGATGAGGTAGGCGCCGACGTCCTCCTTGTAGGTGGCGGCGTTGTCGGAGAGGTATTGCCGCGCGTTCAGGCGGAGCTCTTCCGCGGTGGCATTCGATCCCAGCGTCGCGCGGGCGCGGTCGATCAGCCATCCGAAATAGACCGTGTTGCCGGCGGCGTCCTTGTCGTATTGGGCCGGGCGCTCGAGGTCGCGGACGAACGAATATTTCGGGTGGGTCGAGCCCTCGGTCGTTCCGAAGTTCGCATTCGGCGACTCATGGGCGATGTCGATCAGGTCCGCCAGCCCGAGGTTCTGGACCTGCCAGGCGCTGCTCCAGTCCCGGCAGTTGTCCCACTTCCGGTAAAACCCGTCCTCCGTCTTCCGCAGGTGGAAATCCTCCGGCACCATGCCCGGATAGACATTGATGGACGTGTTCTCGTTGTAGCCGGGCACGTCGAACGCCCGGTGGTTCATGATGTTGTCGAAGTAGATCCGGATGCCAAAGCGGTGGGCCGTCTCGATCATCTTCAGCAGCTCGGCCTCGGTGCCGTATCGCGTGCTGATCGTGTCGCGTTGGTATTTGGAACCAAGGTCAAACGGGTCCCACATGTCGTATCCCACCGACAGACCACCGGAACCTTTGGTGGGAGGGGGCAGCCACATCGAACCGTAACCCGCCTCCGCAAGCTCCGGCATCTTGCGCGTGATCTCCGCCCACGACACATTGAAGAGCTGCAGCATCGCCTCGGCGCGCGCCTGCCCGCAGCACCCCAATGCCACAAGAGCGCCTGCGAGGGCTCCTCTCCATATTCTATTTCGGTGTGGCTGCATGTGGTGGGGTGAAACGGATAGCAGTGACAACTACTGCCTGCATCCAGCTTCAAAGTTGTTAGACACGCCAGCCGCGCTTTGTGTTCATTATCAACGCTAATCGAGATTCCCTATTGCACAAACGGAATATCATTATACAGTTCAATAAATCGAGGAAATCTCATGTCGAACCCGAACATGTCAGCAATCGCCAAGAAGGCCGGGGTTGGGAAGGCCACCGTCTCTCTGGCGCTGCGCAACGATCCCCGGCTGAGGCCCGAAACCCGGCGGCGGATCCAGGCCGTGGCCGACCGCATGGGCTACCGGGCTAACGCGGTCGTGTCCAACCTCATGGCCCAGCTCCGGGCGAGCAGAAACCCGAAATACCAGTCCACCATCGGGATCCTCAACGCCTCCACCACCCGCGACAGCCTGCAAAAAAATAACACATTCCGCGGTTGGACACACGGGCTGCGCGCCCATTGCAGCGAGCTCGGCTACGGCGCGGACGAGTTCTGGCTCCACGAGCCGGGAGTCAGCCCGGAACGCCTCCGGCAGATCCTCCAGGCCCGGAACATTCGGGGGGTGATCATCGCGGCGATCGATCACCGGGACCTGCCGCCGGAATTCGATATCCTGTGGCAGGATCTCGCCTGCGTGGTGCTGGGGATCCGGCCGGAGCGGCCCGCACTTCACTTTGCCTGCAACGACCAGTTCTCGACCGCGATGCACACCGCCTGGGAACTCGACCGGCTCGGCTACACGCGGCCGGGATTGGCCATCGAACCCGCGATCGAGGAAAATATCGACCACCGCTTCGCCGCCGGATTTTATGCGGGCCGGACGCTGGAGGATCTGAAAAGCCGGATCCCCGTTTTCGACTTCCACCCCAGGGCGCAGAGGAATTTTGCGGACTGGATGCACAAGCATCGGCCGGACGCTATCGTCTGCACCCACCCGGAAATCCGCGATTGGGTGGAAGCGCTCGGGCTCGAATGCCCGAAGGACATCGGCCTCGCCCACCTCGACCTCACGCCCGAACTCGATGGCTGGAGCGGCATGCACCAGAACAACGAAGTCATCGGGGCCTTCGCCGTGGACCTCGTCATCGGACAGCTCCACCGCAATGAGACCGGGATCCCTGACCGCCCGAAGTGCATGATGATCGAGAGCCAGTGGGTCAGCGGCCACACGCTACGCAAACCGCCGGGGCACCAGGAGCCATCCCGGAGACGGACCAAGCGCAAGGCGGCATAGCTCGGATATCTCACCCTTCAGAAAAACCGCTGATCGGAGTATTCTGCGTTCCGGAGCAACGGCGCTCGTGGGTCCGAAGGAGGGTCTCTTCCAGAAGATTGCGCCTCAGAGGTTTCGTGAGGTAACCATCCATCCCGGCCTCCATGCAGTGCAACCGGTCCTCTTCGGTCGCATGGGCTGTCAGGGCGATGATAGCGGGTTGGAGTTCTGCAGGAAATCCGGCCCGGATCATTCTCGTGGCTTGAATGCCGTCCAGCTCCGGCATTTGGATGTCCATGAGGATGACATCGTAGGGATGCAGGCGCAGGGCTTCGAGGACCTCGCTACCATTTGAAGCGACAGACGCCTGATAGCCCAGATGGCCAAGCACGTGGCAGAGCAGTTTTTGGTTGGATCTGTTGTCCTCGGCAAGGAGGATGCGCAACGGGTGATGGGCCGCCATGTTGCCCGGCAGATCGGAGCGACTTTCGGGCTTCCCGGTCCCGGCAAGAAGTGCCAGCGCATTCCGGAGCAGCCGCGGATTTGCAGGCTTGGTGAACACCCTCGCAAACTGGCCCGCCGGAAACGTCAGAGAATCCAGCCCGCCGGAAGAAAGAAGCACGATCGGAACCTGGCCGAGTTGTGGAATCCCCCGCAGCGCCTGTGCGACAGCCAGGCCATCCATCTCCGGCATATGGTAATCCAGGAGAACCAGATCGCACCGGCTCCCGTCTTCAAGAAATTTGAGGAAAGCCGGGCCGGTTTCGAAGGGCAGGCACTCGGCTCCCCACGATTTCAACCTGAGACCGAGATAGCGCCTGTTCGTGGCGTTGTCGTCCACAACCGCCACACGGATTCCAGACAGCAGGTGCTGGAGGTCTTCGTGAAGATGAGATGCGGCGGCGGCGGGATCCGGCTCCAAGGGAATGGTGAAAGAAAACGTGCTCCCTTCCCGCTGTCGGCTGACGACATGGAGCGAGCCACCCATCAATTCGATCAGACGCCCGGAAATCGCGAGCCCGAGCCCGGTTCCGCCAAAGCGGCGCGTCGTGCTGGCATCCGCCTGGATGAAGGGCTCAAAAACTCTTTTTTGCTGGTCTTCCGACATGCCGATGCCGGTGTCGCGCACGCGGAACCGCACCGGCATACCGGCGGGCCCGGCCGGTTCGACGACCTCGACCGAGACATCCACTTCTCCCCGCTCGGTGAACTTCACCGCATTGACCAGCAGGTTCGTCAAAACCTGCCGGAGACGCGTGACATCCCCGATGACATGCCCGGGGCATTTGTCGTCGATCAGGCTGCAGATCTCGATGCCTTTGCGGTGCGCCTCAGGAGCCACCATTTCCAGGCAGTCCTCGACCGCCTCGTGCAGATCAAAGGAGGATTTTTCCAGATCGATCCGGCCGGCTTCAATTTTCGAGAAGTCGAGGATGTCGTTGACCACCGAGAGCAGGGAGTCCGCGCTCCTGTGGATGGTGTCGGCGAATTCCCGCTGCTCCGCGTCGAGCGGGGTATCCATCATCAGGCTTGAAAACCCGACCACGGCGTTGAGCGGCGTGCGGATCTCATGGCTCATGGCGGCGAGGAAGGAGGACTTGGCACGGTTCGCCTGCTCCGCCTCGACGATAGCGGCACGCAGGGCGCGCTCGGTCTCCTTGCTCGGCGAAACATCCCGGGCAACGGCAAGAACCGCATCCTTCCCGCAGGACGTCAGCCGGGTTTCGAAATGGCGCCACAGATCTCCGGACTTCAGGTTATATTCGAAAGAGACGCACCCGCCGTGGACCGGGAGCTCGCTGATTTTTTCCGAAAACATCGCCGCGATTTCCTGCGGGAAAATATCCTCGAGCCGCTTGCCGGAATACTCTTCCGGTTCATTGCCCTGGCCGATGGAGCGACGGTAATCCAGCACCAGTCCATCCCGGCGGACGAAAAGCACGAGGTCGGGAGTCACATCGAGCAGCGCCCGGCTCCGGTCCTCCTTTTCCTTTTCAAGGAAGTAATCCTTCACCGCCTTCTGGACGACCTGGACCAGCTGCGCGTTGTTCCAGGGCTTCGAAATGAACCGGTAGAGGTCCGCCTCGTTGACCGCGTTGGTGACCCCCTCGATGTTGGCCTGGCCGGTCAACATGATCTTCAGGGTCTTCTGGGAGATGATCTGGATGTGCTGGAGCAACTCGTCTCCCCTCATCCGGGGCATGACGTAGTCGGAGATGATGACCGGCACTTCCTGGCCGTTGGCGAGCAGTTCCCTGACCAGTTCCAGCGCCTCAGGGCCGTCTTCGGCGATCTCGATCAGGTAATCGTCGCCGAATGTCTGCGAGAGAGTCGTCCGCAGGGTGTCCAGAACGAATTTCTCGTCGTCCACACAAACGATGACCGGCTTGCTCATAGCTTCGCGAGCCCGCTGTCAATGGTTTCGATCAGATCGCTTTCCTTCCAGGGCTTGTGCAGGCAGCGGTGGAGGTCCGCCTCGCGCGTCGTCCGCTCGATGGCCTCCGCCGTCGCCTGCCCGGTGAGCATGACCTTCACGATGCCCGGGAACTGCTTGTGGACGCGGACGAGGAATTCGTCTCCCCGGATGCCGGGCATGAGCCAGTCGGAAACGACAATGATGACGCTGAGATCGTCCAGCTGGAATTCCCCGAGGAGCTCGAGCGCGTCCTCCGCGCTCTCGGCGATCTCGCACTGGTAGGCGTGACCGTAGTGGTTGGTCAGCTGCGTGCGGAGCGAGTCCAGAACGATCTTCTCATCATCGACACACAGGATGATTTTCTTTTTCATGGATGCTGCTTCTCGGGTGGCGGCGTAACCGGAAGGACGACCTCGAAGCGCGCCCCCCCGCCGGCATTGTCGCAGATGTTGACGGTTCCTCCGTGGCTCTCGACGATCTGGCGCACAATGTGCAGGCCGAGCCCGCTCCCTTCTCCGGCCGACTTCGTCGTAAAAAACGGCTCGAAAATTTTCCCGCGGAGCTCGTGGGGGACCCCGTGTCCAGAATCGCTCACGGAAACCCGGACGCCATGTTCGTGGGGGCCGACAGAGATGGTCAGGGTCCCCTTGTGCCCCATGGCGTGGATCGCGTTATGGATGAGATTTGTCCAGACCTGGTTGAGCTCGTCCGGCCGGCAGTGAATTTCCGGTACGGGTTCGTATTCCCTCTTCACCACGACCCCGCGTTTGAGCTGGTTGTAGTAGAGGGTCAGCACGGTCTCGATCCCGTCGGTGACCCCGGACCGGACGAACTCACCGCTCCGGTCAAAGTGCGCGTAGTTCTTCAGCGCAAAAACAATTTTTCCCGCCCGGTCGGCCGCTGTCGTGATGATCGCCGCGCTGCGCCCGAGGCCGGAAAGCTTGTAGGCCATGTCAAGGTAGGCCGGGCCATCCGGGTGGCGCAGCAGGGGGAGGAACCCGTCGGGCCGGTCGTGGATGCCCATCATCACGAGCGTCTCCGCGATCCGGTCTGCGCCGGCGATTTCCTTTTCGGCAAGATCCTTCCTCAAAGCCGAGCGGCAGGTTCTTTCTTCCTTGGCGGAAAGGGCCGGACCCTGGGAAGCGGATCTGCGGAGAAGGAGCATGAAGGTCTCCTGAAGCTCCTCCGGCATCGCGCGGAAAAAGGAGGGGAGGAAATTCATGATCCCCTTGAGAGTGGACGAGATGTTTCCCACCGCGGCACCGATGGCGCCGAGAGGGGTGTTGACCTCGTGAGCCACCCCAGCGATCAATTGCCCGAGAAGCGCCATTTTTTCCGACTCGACAATCTGGAGCTCGCTCTTGCGCAGCGCCGCTTCGGCATTTTTGTGCGCCGTAATATCACGCGTGATTCCCACGATGCCGACAATGTCGCCGCCCTTCGTGCGCAGGGGGATTTTTGTGGTGGAGGCCCAGGTCACGGTTCCATTCGGCCAGGCCTCGCTTTCCTCCACCGCTATGAGAGGTTCGCCGGTGGCGATAATCCGCTGCTCCTCGGCAAATGTCTTGCGCGCATGCTTTTCGGAACTCAAATCAAAATCGGATTTCCCGCAGGCCTCGGAAGGATCCTTCAGGCCCAGCGCCGCCGCGATCCGCTGGTTCACCAGAATGAACCGGCTGTCGCGGTCCTTGAAATAGATGTCGTCGGGCATGCTCGTCATGAGCGCCCGAAGCATGTCGTCCAAGGCGAGGCTACCCATCGGGAGTGGCGTGCGACTGGTGCCGGAGGCTACTGTGTCTATAGAGTCCATTATCCGGTCACTCGCCAGTCATCCGGCAGAGGGTGAACGTCGAAGTGGAACTGCAAAACGGCATGGATTTGTGTCCGGGCATTTTTGCGGATGTCATATTCAAATAATTGTTCAATGGGGCAGACAACCAGATGCCATGCTCCCGAAACCCTCGGGTATATCTTGTATATCAACTCCAGGCGGCTTTTCGTGTCCAGTGCTATTTCTAAGAGAACGGACAGGGGCTCCACGAATGCCAAGCGAATGACACGCTGTGGAAGGAACGCTTTCTCGGGCTGGCGTTTGGCAGGGGCCTTGACCCGCGCGGCGAGGGCGCATCTCCGATGCAACTTCGCGGATCTTCCCAGGGGGCATGGGCGTCCCGCCCGTGTGAGGCACA
>JBAWVC010000108.1:0-8237 GCA_037147455.1 Verrucomicrobiota bacterium
GAAATCGAGACGCTGATCTCCGATTTTCACGCCCCGCAATTTCACTTCACCGATTCCGTTTTCAACGACGACGAAGGCCTCTACCGCGCGGTGGTCGAGGAACTGGCCCGCCGGGGTCTCTCCACCCCGTGGACCGCGTTTTTCAAGCCCGGCAATCTCAACGCGGAGATCGTCGCCCTCATGAAGCGCACCGGGCTCCAGGCGGCCGAACTCGGAACCGATGCCTCGACAAACACCACCCTCAAACAGCTAGGCAAAAGCTTCACCTGGGCGGAGGTGGATGCGACGAACAACCTGCTCCTCGACCACGGCATTTCCGTCGCCCATTACATCATGTTTGGCGGCCCGGGCGAAACCCGCGAAACCGCTCTGGATGGTATCGCCAATATCAAGGCGCTCCGAAAGGCCCCGGTCTTTGTCTTTCTCGGAATCCGCATCCTGCCCGGCACCCCGCTGCTGAATCTTGCCCTCCGGGATGGGCTGATCGCGCCGGATCACGATCTCATCACTCCGGTCTATTATATCTCGCCATTGGTCGAGCAGGCCTGGCTGAACCAAACTCTGGAGGAGGCCTTCCGCTCCATCCGCCACATCGTTTACCCGCCGGATACTTTCGAAAGCACCATCCAGATGCTCAAGCGGATGGGCAATCACTCCGGTCCGCTCTGGGAGTTGCTCATGCGCGAACCAGCCCCCCGCCAGCGCCCGAAGCACAAGCCTGCCGGCCCATAAAAAACAACCGGCTGCTGCCAAAAAGGACTGGAGGGCGCTGCTCCGTCAGCGCCGATTCACACTGCTCTCGAGCAAAAATATGGGACGGCACGGCGGCCATCCCTCCACTCCGGTATTCCGGCGGAAGTTGCCAGCGAGTCTATCTGGAAGCCAGTTTGAGTCCGAGTTGCGTGAAGAGTTTGAAGTCGTCTCCATCGGCCGTGAGTAATTCCGCGTCCTGCTCGATGGCGTTAGCCGCAATGAAACAATCGGCCGTCGATGCGCGCCGCCGGCCTGTGGCGTTGAACAGGCGCGCCGCCAATTCTGACGTGCTCCGGCTCACGGGCTGAACCCGGGCGCCGACCACCCGCTCGACGCGCAGAAGTTCATCCGGCATCAGCGGGCCTCTCACAAATTCATGCCAGGCCACCGCGCTGGCTGCGGGGAGAATGCCTGATTGGACGCGCTCCCGCACAAGCTTCACGACTTCGCCCGCCGGATCGGCCAGTGCGATGAGGGCATTTGTATCGAGATGGAGAAGCCTGCTCACGAATCCGCCGCCTCCCGGCTCCATCCCTCGGATCGCAGCCTGCGGGCTTCGGCTTGTAGTCCGGCGATTCGTCCTGCAGCCAGTGGCGGACAGCGAAGGATGTCATCCAACGCGTCCAAGACCCGACTCGTTTCTTTTTTGTCATCGGAATCGGTCGAGGGATGCGCCGCCAGCACCACCCGTAAGCCCTCGGATACCACGTCTTTGATTTTTCGGTTTTGCGAGGCCGCGCGGGTTTTCGCCTGCCGATAAAGCTCATCGGGGAGCTCAAGCGTCGTTTTCATTGCCATAAATATACAGAAAATATGGTTTTATGGCAATTTGAAAACGAGGAAAGTTGGAACGTTGGCGATTGTCTGTCGCGATTGTCTTGCCAAAGAGGAATGGACCGAAAATGATGTGAGGCTCTTTTCTTGTGAAAATCACCCTCTTCATCCCGTGTTTCATCGACCAGTATTATCCCGGAGCGGGGATCGGAATGGTGAAGATCCTGGAGAAGCTCGGGCACACGGTGGAGTATCCGGAATCGCAGACGTGCTGCGGGCAGCCGGCGTTTAACTCGGGGTATTGGGACGAGGCCCGTGCGGTCGCGGAGACGATGCTGGACGCGTTCCGGGATGCGGAGGTGGTGGTCGGGTGCTCGGGGTCGTGCGGGGCGATGCTCAAAGTTTTTTATCCGGAGCTGTTTCACGGTCAGGCCCGCGAGGCGGAGGCGAAGGCGCTCGCCGCGAAGACGCACGAGCTCTCGTCGTTTCTCGTGAATGTTCTGGGGGTGGGGGACCTCGGCGCGAGCTTTGCGGCGAAGGCGACATTCCACGACGGATGCCACGGGCTGCGCGAGCTCGGGATCAAGCGGGAGCCAAGGGAATTGCTGAGGCACGTTCGCGGGCTCGAGCTCGTCGAAATGCGCGAGGCGGAGACATGCTGTGGGTTCGGCGGCACGTTCTCGGTGAAGTTCCCCGAAATCTCCACGGCGATGGGCGAGGGGAAATGCGCGTCGATTCTCGAGACCGGGGCCGAACTCGTGATCTCGAACGATTCGAGCTGCCTGATGCAGATCCAGGGCCTGGCCGACCGGCAGGGCCATAAAATCAAAAGCATGCACCTCGCCGAGGTGCTCGCCCATTTTTAGATATGTCCACGGAATCCGTCCAATTCCACCGCGACGCGGACCGTCTCACGCACGACCTGCGCCACCGCGCGTGGATCCAGAAGGCCCTCGGCGGCTACTACGTCAAGCGCGACGAGCAAAAGGCGAAATACACCGACTGGCAGCAGGCGCGGGCGACGGCGGCCGCCGCAAAATACGAGGCGGTCAACCACCTCGACAAATACCTGGTCGAGCTGTCCGACAAGCTGGCCGCGCGGGGCACGAAAGTTTTCTGGGCGGCGGACGGCGCGGAGGCGGCGGAATACATCGCCTCGGTGGCGCGGGATGCCGGCGTGAAGCGGATCATCAAATCCAAGACGATGACCGGCGAGGAGATCCACCTGCCTCAGGCGCTCGAGAAGGCCGGCCTCGAAGTCGTCGAGAGCGACCTCGGGGAGTTTATCGTCCAGCTGCGCGGGGAGCCGCCGTATCACATCGTGTTTCCCTCGATGCACCTCACGCGCGGCGAGATTGGCGAAACCTTTCAAAAGAAGCTCGGCAGCGCGCACGCGGACACCCCGGAGGAGCTGACCATGATCGCGCGGGATGTGATGCGGCAAAAATATTGCGAGGCCGACATGGGGATCAGCGGGGCGAATTTCGCCGTCGCGGAGACCGGTCATATTTCGATCACCGAGAACGAGGGCAACGCCCGGCTCAGCACGTCGCTGCCGAAAATTCTGGTGAGCATCGTGGGCATCGAAAAAATCGTGCCCAAGCTGGACGACCTCGCGACCCTCCACCCGATGCTCGCCACGGCGGGCGCGGCGCAGAACATGACCTGCTACAACACGCTTCTCGGCGGACCCAGGCAGCCGGGCGAGACCGATGGCCCGCTGGAGTTTCATGTCGTGCTCCTTGACAACCGGCGCACCGCGCTCCTCGCCGATCCGGAGCAGAGGGACGCGCTCCACTGCATCCGCTGCGGGGCCTGCCTGAACGTCTGCCCGATCTTCAAAAACATCGGTGGCCACTCGTATGGCACCACCTACCAGGGGCCGATCGGCTCAGTCATCACCCCGCATCTCCGCGGGCTCCAATCCTGGAAGCACCTGTCGTTTTCCTCCTCGCTTTGCGGGGCTTGCGGGGAGACGTGCCCGGTCAAGATCGACCTCCACCACCACCTTCTCCAAAACCGCCGGAACGCGATCGCACAAAAGCCGGTCTGGTGGGAGATGCCGATCTTCGCCGGCTTCGCGTGGTTCATGCGGCGCCCGGCGCTCTACCGCTTCGCGGCCCCGATGCTTCGTCTCTTCGAGCCGGTGATGCGCGCGATCCGGGGAATGGACATCGACCCGGCCAGCATGTGGACCCGGACGCGCGATCTGCCGCCTGTGCCGCCGCAGTCGTTCAAAGAATACTGGAGGGCCCGCCATGCCAAACGATAGCCGCGAAAAAATCCTCCGGAGGATCCGCGAGGCGCTTTCGGTGAAGGCTCCCGCCCGCCACCTGGTGGGCGCGCATCAATCCGGGCACTCACCGCAGGACTGGCTTCCGCCCGTCCCTTCTTCGCGGGCCGATCTGATCGCGCTCTTCGAAAAGAACTCCGCCGATCTGAAGACCGAGGTCCGGCGCTGCGCCGATGCCGCGGCGGCCGCCAAGGTGCTCGCGTCCCTCGCCCGGGACAACGGTTGGAAATCCGTCGGAACCCATCGCTTTTCCCTGGGAAATGATGCGGTGTCCGCGCTGGGGCTTCCCGTGGTTTTCACCGACGCACCGTATGAGACTGCATCCCTCGAGCGCTGCGACGCAGGGATCAGCGGCTGCGAATGCCTCGTCGCGCAAACCGGCGGCATCCTCGTCACGTCGGCCTCCGCGGGCGGAAGGGTGTTATCCGTCCTGCCCCCGCACCACGTTGTCATCGCCTCGGCCAGCCAGATGGTCGGCGACCTCGCGGACGCATTTGCCCTGCTCAGAAAAACCGAAGGATCCGTGCCCGCCTTCGCGTCTTTCATCACCGGGCCGAGCCGCACCGGCGACATCGAGCGCATTCTCGTTCTCGGCGCCCACGGCCCGAAGCGCCTCACCGTCCTGCTCGTCGAGTCCTGAATCCCCGCTTGATCGAACGTTAACTATGGGAATGGAACCAAAAAAATACAGCACCGGAACGAAGGGCCGCATCAAGATGCACTCCGACAAATGCAAGGAGTTCATCCGGGCCAACACGTCCTATAGCCTCGCGACCGAGTTCATCGCATCCATCGACCCGGACTATGATGAGAGCGTCTGGCAGCGGTTCCAGACGCCGGCCGACATCCTTCCCGAACTTCAGGAATGGCTCGGGGGCGGAGTCGAAAAGCCGGCCGAAGAGAGTGGTGCCAAGCCGCTGTTTTCCAAGCGGCCGGACATCAAGCCCGCGAGCCAGATCGTGCCGCCCGCCGAGAAAGCCGCCCTGCAAAGAACCCGCGCGTGGCTCGCCAGCGCCGCCGGACAGGAGAAGCTCGCCGCCCTCACCCCGCCAGATGCTGCCGAGGCAGCCCTGCGGAGGTTCTACCTGGAACTCACCGGCGGAGAACCTGAGCCATAGTCTGAGCGCGCCTCGCTTCCGGGCGAGATGTCGCGGCGCCCTATGACCCCGATCAGTCGAGCGTCTGCCGGTAGCGTCCGACGCCCACGATCAGCGCGACAAGGAGGAAGAGGGCGATCGGGCCGAGTTCGACCATCGTCGGGCCAAGCCCGTTTCCTTTGAGGAGGATGCCGCGCACGATCCGGAGAAAATGCGTGAGGGGAAAAACCTCGCCGAGGTATTGCGCCCAGGCCGGCATGCCCCGGAACGGAAACATGAACCCGGAAAGCATGAGCGATGGCAGAAAAAAGAAAAACGACATCTGCATCGCCTGGAGCTGGTTTCTGGCCATGCTTGAGAACGTGACCCCGACGGCGAGATTGGCCGCGATGAAGACGAATGAGACAGCCAGCAGGAGGGTGAGGCTTCCCATCATCGGGACATGAAAGATCAGCGCGGCGGCCAGGAGGATCAGGCCCACCTGGATGTAGCCGACCAGGATGTAGGGGAGGATTTTCCCGATCATCACCTCGATCGGGCGGGTCGGCATCGAGAGGAGGTTTTCCATCGTGCCGCGCTCCCGCTCGCGCGTGATGGCGAGCGCCGTGATCATCACCATCGTCATCGTCAGAACGACGCCCATCAGGCCGGGGACGATATTGTATTGGGTAATCGCCTCGGGGTTGAACTTCGCGTGGACGATGAGGTTGACGGGGCCTGGCTTTCCCCGGAGCGCGGCCAGCGGCCCGCCAAGATCGCGGTCCCAGATGCTCCACACCAATTGCTGCACCGTCGAGATCGCGTTGCTGGTCGCCGCCGGGTCGGTCGCGTCGGCCTCGAGCAATAGGTCCGGGCGGTCGCCGCGGAGGAGCGAGCGGGAGAAATCCGGCGGGATGTTGAGGACAAACTGGACGCTGCCCAGCGTGAGCGCGTCGCGCGCGGCGGATTCATCGAGGCACCCGCGGATCTCAAAATACCCGCTGTTCTTCATCCCCTGCAGCAGCGTTTGCACGTAAGGCCCGTTGTCGCCGAGGACAACCGCGGTCGGCAGGTTCTTCGGATTCGAATTGATCGCGAATCCGAACAGCGTGAGCTGGATGAGCGGGATGCCGACCATCATGCCGAATGTCAGCCGGTCCCTCCGCATCTGGATGAACTCCTTGATGACGACCGCGGACAGGCGGTGGATGCTGAAGAACTTCATGGGAAATTATCGCGTGAGGATTCCATGAGGTGGATGAAGACGTCTTCGAGGCTCGAGGGAATTTTCTTCCACTCGGTTCCGGGCGCCCGCTCCGGCCGGATCGCCTCCTCGAGCTTCGCGGGATCGATCCCGCTGATGTGAAGAGTGGTGCCGAACGGCACGAGCTGCTCGACTCCCGGCCGGCCGGTGAGCCGCGACACGATCCCCTGCAGATCCGCTCCGGATACCGACCAGGTGTGCAGGCCGGACCCCGCCACGACTTCTCCGACCGTGCCGGTCGTGAGGAGCCGCCCGTAGGAAAGATACCCGATCCGGTGGCATCGCTCGGCCTCATCCATGTAATGCGTGGTGATGAGGACGGTCAGACCCTCGGCGGCCAGGCGGTGGATGGACTCCCAAAAATCGCGCCGCGCTTTCGGGTCAACGCCCGCGGTCGGTTCGTCGAGGAGGAGAAGCATCGGGCTGTGCAACATGCAGGCCGCGAGCGCGAGGCGCTGCTTCCATCCGCCGGAAAGCCCGCCGGCCAGTTGGTGGCGGCGGCCGCCCAGCCCGTGCTCGTCCAGGATTTTTTCCAGCGCGCTCCGGCGGTCGGAAATCCCGTAAACGCGCGCCACAAAATCGAGGTTCTCCCAGACCGTCAAATCCTCGTAAAAGCTGAACCGCTGGGTCATGTATCCTACCTGGTTTTTGATCTCCCGGCTCCCGGTAAGAAAATCGTGCCCGAGGCACGTCCCCTCGCCGCCGTCGGCTTTCAGGAGCCCGCAGAGCATGCGGATGAACGTCGTCTTGCCGCTGCCGTTCGGGCCGAGAAACCCGTAGATCTCCCCCTGCTCGACCCGCAGCGCCACGCCATCGACAACGGTTTTTCCATCGAAGCGCTTCGTGACCCCGCGCACGTCGATCGCCGGAACAGCGCTCACTGCGATCCCCTGCTCACCTGGATCGGTTGGCCCGGATGCAGCCCCGCAGCCTTCGCCGGATCAAAGGAAACCTCCACCATGAAAACCAGCTTCCCGCGGCTCTCCCGGCTGAAGATCACCGGCGGGGAATATTCGGCGGCCGGCGAAACGAACGAGATGCGTCCGGCGAGCGGCGCGGCCCCGTCGGCGGACACCGTGACCTGGTCGCCGGTCTTGAGCGAGGCCAGCGCAGCCTCCGGCACAAAGCACCGGACCTTAATCCCCTCCGGCGGCAGCAGGCTCACCACCGCCTGGCCGGCCGGAACCCATTCCCCGCAGCGGAAGAGAGTGTCGAACACGAGCGCCTTCGCGGGGGCGTGCTGGACCTTTTGTTCGAGCGTCCACCGGGCGTGGTCGAGTTGCGCGCCGGCAGCGTCGGCGCGCGCCTTCGCGGCGGCCACCTGATCCTCGCGTCCCCCGAGGCGGGCCGTCTGGATCGAAGCGTCGAGGGCGGCGGCAATTTCCATCAGGGCGATATCCGCGCTCTGGTAGAGGTTCAGGTTCTCCTCGGCCACGACCTTCGTGCGGTAAAGGTCCTTCGATCGCTTGAGCTGGATATCGGTGTAGGTCTGCGCCGCGAAGGCCGCCTTCTGTTCGTGTTCGAGCGTGTCGATCTCCGTTGGCCGCCGGCCCTTTTTCAAATCCTCCAGCGTGGCGCGCGCCTCCGCCAGGCTGAACGAAGCCGCGTCGAACGCATCCTGCTCGGGGTTGGGATCCAACGAAAAAAGCTCCGCCCCCGCTTCGACCCGTGTTCCCCGTGAAACCGGAAGCCGGATCAAACGCCCGGCTACCGGCGATGCCACCAGCACGTATTCCCCCACCACATAACCTTCATACGAGCCGCCCTGCGACGGATGGCACCCGCCGAGAAACACCCCCGACGCACCGAACGCAACCAACCCGGCAAGGGAGAGAAAAGCCGTCCGAATGAAATTCATGCTCCCAAAAAGAACATCAGATATTGATGTGCCTGACAACACGCCTTTCCCGAGATCTGATGGCATGAAGTCATGCAGCAGGATCCAGCGATCGCGCTTTGCGCGGTGCGGCGAACACGGCAGCAGAGTGCCGTGGCTACAGCGCCAGCGTGCCAGCGGCGCTGTGGGCCCGTTGTAGTCGCCTCACTCTGCTGAGGCGGGCTCGCGGCTTCGCCGCCA
>JBAWVC010000109.1:0-8223 GCA_037147455.1 Verrucomicrobiota bacterium
TCAACGTCCTCATAGCTCAAGTGGATAGAGCAGGGCTCTCCTAAAGCTCAGATGGCGGTTCGACTCCGCCTGAGGACACTCTGCTGATAATCTCTCACGGGACGGCTTTCGGGAATGAAACCTTGAGAGCGGGGTCATCCTCCAGCCGAACAGCCTCGACCGACCGGATCGTGAAATACGTGTCTGCGGCAGCCTGGCGGAACGGTGAAACGATCGCGAGGGCGACCACCTCGCCTGCCGCGAGTGGTTGCTGGAGCTGGTGCCGGTCGCGGAGTTCTCCCGAGCCGTAGGCGCAGACAAAATCCTCGAGGGGAATCACGAGCGTTGCCCAATCCCCGTTCGGCACGATCCGCCGAGCATGGTAGAAACCCCAAGACATTCCTTTGGTGCGAGCGGGAGACAGGCAGAGATCGAAGCCTCCGGCGGGTTCGCCCGCCACCGGCTTCGTCCACGGAAAGAGGCCGCCCTGTGAAACCAGCGCCAAAAAGTCCACCGCCAGCCCGTCGAGACGGCTTCGGTGGGACATCTTCACCGTCACTCGAAAAGCGTTTGCACCCTCCGGGCACGAAACCGGGATCCCGATGAATGACATTTCCTCGAGCCCGCGCTGGCTGGCTTCGAGCGGCTCGCCCTTGACTCGGGGTGGATTCAGAACCGCGGGTTTGCGCACGGCAGTTTTTCCAGGCGTCCGGGCAAGATCGAATTCCTTGTCATCCGTGGAAAACGTAAACGCGCGCCCGAGGTCGGCTTCGGCGAGCGGGCGGATTTTCTCCTCGCGATAAACCGGGAACGTGCTCCCCTTGCCGGAGAGGACCAGCTCGATGTCATCGAGCCACAATTCGCCGCAGGAATCCGCGCCGACCATGATCCGCATCGGCTCCTGGATCCATCGCGTGTAGGAAATCACCGGGCTCTCCACGCTGAAAACCGCGCGCCGGAAATTTCGCTCAAGATTCGAGACAAGCGAAAACTCGACCGTCCGCCATCCGCCCGGCTGCAAAACCTGCGGGTGCGCCCATACATCGCTGTTCGCAAAATACGCGGTCGGGCTCCCAACCGTCAGCGAAAAATTTCCGGAAACCACCTTCGCGCGCATCCGGACGGCGATCGCATCGGGCGGAAGATAATCGAGCCCGGTCGTCCAAAGCGCGTAAAAATCCGCCCCGGGGGGAAGCGGTTTGAAAACCGAGATTTTGAGTGCGCCGCCATTTGCGCCCTCTCCTTTGCAGATTTCCAGCCGGCTGAAATCCTTCGCGTTCCCCTTGTCTTCCGGCGACCACTTCCAAAAGGAAATCGCGGTGGGATTGCATCCGCCGATCGCCGTCCCGTCAAAGGCCTCGATGGATTTCGACGCTTCGCCGGCATTTAGAACCGAAAGTCCGGCCAGAAAAAATCCGCAGACGACAACAACCACGCGCATGCAGTAAAATTATCCTAAAAAATGCATTTGAACCACCGATTTCACGGATAACCAAGGAGCGGCGACTTGAGTCGCCGGATATATTTCACCGGCAGCTGAAGCAGCCGTTCCCAGTTTATTAGCGCCGCCGGCGGCGGAGGACCATGACGGTTGTCAGGCTGAAGGCCAGAAGCGCCCAGGTCTGGGACTCGGGGACGGACGCGACCAGATCTCCTGTCTCCTGATTGAATGTGAAGCTCTGCCCTTGCGTGATCGACGAGGTCCAGAGATCGACGGTCTGGTTCCAGGTGCCGGAGTAATAGCCTCCGGCAAAGGCAATGGAGTCAAAGTCGCCGTTAGAAACATGTTCCATCGCTACAGGAAAGGGGACGAACCGCAGGCAGGGATTCCGTTTACTCGGCCGCAGCCCCGAGGAAGATCTGGCTGACTTTGCCCTTCTGGAAATCGAAAATAATGCCCCCGTAGATGGACCCGGCCACGAAGCTTCCGGTGCGCGCGCTGTCCTCCCTGTTCCAATCCTTTGTAGGTTTCACCGCCGCCGTGACACGAGCGCACCCACCAACACGGCCAGCAGCAGGCCAGCCGCACCGGCGATGAGCAGATGGCTGAGGGGGATCTTCTTTCCGCATTCGCAGCAGCCGCCCTCCCATTTACCGGTGGTGATGAGCGTTTTGACGGATTCGATGCAGGGGCAGGTGTTCATGGGAAAGAGCATACATGAAATTCCTTTGTGAGCCAAAAGAAAGTCGCGGGAGCAAGCGCGCTTGCGGCTCCCCTGACGCCTATTTCATCTCCAGTTTCTGGAGCGGGGACGGCGAAATGGCGACGAGGCCGGAAAACGGGAAGTCGAGGTTGACGATCGTGTAAAGCGTCAGGCAGATGACCCCGGTGAGCAGCATGGTCATGATCGCCTGGGCGGAGAAGTTCCGGGGGGCAAAAAGAAACGAGAATCCGACGGTGGTCACGGCTCCAGCGATCAGGATGCACCAGAGGAAGGGGATGAGCCCGGACGAGGCATCGTCAATGCGCGAGGTCCTGAGTTCCTTCATGTGGTTGAGATTGCTGACGGATTCCAGGAAAAACGCCCCCTCCGCGAGGCTGTCCACCTTGTGGCCAGCATACGAGCTGGTGAGTTGGCCGAGGAGTTGTGCAGTCCGGGGATCGGCCATTCCTCTCTCGAGGCTCTTCCATTCCCGGTCAACCACTGCCTCGCGATAGTCCAGCATGATCCGGCGGACCAGGTCGCGAAATTCCGGAGGAAACGCCTGGGCGTTGGAGTAGAGATCCCCGAGGCACCGGGCTTCCTGGACAAGGTTGGATCCGGTCGTGGAATAAAACTGCCAGGTGGTGGCAACAATGAACGCGAGAAAAATTCCGTAAATGGTTCCCAAGGCGCCGAAAATCGCGCCGGTCACCTCGTGGTGCTGGCTCAGAAAATGGTGGGGAATCAGCTTCCGCGTCAGCAGCAGCCCGAAAAACGCGAGAACGGCCGGAAGGAGAATGCAGACCACCCCGAGCAGGAACGGCGGCAGATCCAGCGCGAGGGTCTGCTCCAAGGGAAAGGCGGCGAGGAATCTCATGCCCATAAATCAATAGCTGCCGGAAAACAATCGTTCATCAGCATCAAACACAAACGGGACGGACAAGACGGTGTCAAGTCCACTGTGAGGCAATGTCAAACTGGAGAAGGCCTGTGCATTATCTCGTGGATGCGGCATAGACGTGGAGTTTTCCGAGTCTCCCGGTAAATCCAGCCTGTGTGGATCTCGCCTTTCATTAATCCGAAAAGTCTCCGGGCAGGCGCACGGGCATCGAGAAGGAAAAGAGGGAGCCTTTCCCCGGGGTGCTTTCTGCACGGATGCTCCCACCCATCAGCCCGACGATCTGCTTCGTGATGGCGAGTCCGAGTCCGGTTCCTCCGAACTTTTTTGAAATGTTCGCATCTCCCTGGCGATAGGCATCGAACAATCTCGGCAGGACCTCCGGTGCGATACCGATGCCGGTATCTGCGATCTGAAATTCCAGCCTCACACCGCCCGGTTCTTTCACGGCCCCGACGTCCACGCGGACGCTTCCGGCGTCGGTGAATTTGACGGCATTACCGACGAGGTTGACGAGCGTCTGGCGCAGCCGGGAACTGTCGCCGACCACGTGCAGGGGAACCGCCCCGTCGATCACGCAATCAAGCGCGAGATTTTTTGCCCTTGCGGACGCGCGCAGCAGATAGACCGCTCCCTGCACACAATCGTGCAGTGCAAAAGTCTCGGATGCGATTTCCATTCGGCCAGCTTCAATTTTCGACAGGTCCAGGATGTCTCCAATCAGATGGAGGAGCAGTTCGCCGGACTCCGAGATGGTTTTGACATACTCTTTCCGGGTTTCACCGGGCGGAAGGTTGGCCAACAGGTCCGCATAGCCTAGGATGGCCGAGAGGGGGGTGCGGATTTCGTGGCTGATCATCGCAAGGAACGCGTCCTTCGATTGGTTGGCGCGTTCCGCGGCTTCCTTGGCCAGGAGGAGTTCCTCCTCTGCCTTTTTGAGCGGGGTGATGTCCTTCACGGTATGAAGTGAAACGCGCTGCCCGCTTGACAGCCGCTGGCGCATCGTCGTGAAAGCCACCCAGACAACGCGCCCATCCTTGTGAACAAAGCGCTTCTGAAGCTCATACTCTCCGCTGTGGCTGTCGCTGATCTGCCGCTCACGGAGCCGCTGGGAATCCCTGTCGTCGGGGTGCGTGCGTTCGCTGAAGAGGGCGTAGTTTTTGTCGGCTTCAAGCTCCTCGCGGCTGATGCCGGAAATCTTGAGGTAGTAGTCGTTGATATGCCAGATCTGGATCTCTTCTTCCTCCTGAATATACATGGAGATTCCAACTGGGACGGAGTCGAAGATGAATTGAAACTGTTCCTGCTTTCTGGTGAGGGCGCTTTGAAGCTGCCTGCTCCGGGAAAGAAAGCGTTTTCCACGCGTCACCCACCCGGAAAAATATCCCGCCAAAAAGACACAACCCGCAACGGGGATGAGAAGTGCCCATAGGAATGAACTCTGCGGTGGCATGCGATTCAAAAATCGTATGAATGTCGCAAACTAGCCGGACCCGGGCAAACGTATAAAGTTAAATATTGCATCCAGTTGTCGGCTCATGGACGCCGATCAATTCCATGGGCGTCCGGAAACAAACTCTCAGCCGAACTTTCTTTCCAGCTCGGAGAACGACCATTGGATCATGGTCGGGTGGCCGCGGGGGCCGGCGTAGGGGAGCTCGCAGCGGAGAAGTTCCCGGACGAGTTGGCCCGCGCGGTTTTCGTCGTAGGCAAACCCGGCGGTGGCGGCGAGGGCGGATACCGACCTGGCGAGCGAATCGGCCGCCAGCGAGTGGTTGCCGAGCGATCCGGACGCGCGGAGCGATTCGCAGATGTCCAGGAGCGTGGCGCGGGCATCCCGTCCCGCGAGGGCCGCGGGGAGGGCTTCGATTTTGAAGGTGTTTCCGCCGAACGGCTCGAGCACGAATCCGGCGGCCTGCAGCGAGGGCAGGTTTTCGGAAATCCAGACGACATCCTTGAGCGGGAGCTCGATGACCTCCGGGATCAGCAGCCGCTGCGCGGGAACCGTGCCGGACTCCATCTCGCGCCGCAGATTTTCAAAAAGGATTCTCTCCGAGGCTGCGCGGATGTTCAGCAAAACGAGTCCATCGTTGCTCTGCATCAGGATCCAGCGGTTGTCGAGCCCGCCGATCAGCTGGAACGCGTCCTCCGCGTCCGGACGCTTTTCGAAATGCAATCCCTCCTGCGAAGGCGGATGGAAGGCTGCGGCCACCGCCGGGGCGGGAGGTGCGGGATCAACCGGTTCGGAGGGTTGTGCCGGCAAGCGTTGCGCTGGCGGGGAGGTTTGCGGGGCGGAATGAGGCGTTGATTGATCGGCGGACTGAGGCACGGGCTGCTGGGCGGGGGGAGTGACGCTGATGGACGGTTTTCTCAAGCGCTCCAGCAACCGCTTCGCCGCGAGAAAGACCGCTTGCCGGACCAGGTCGGGCCGGTGGAGGCGGATCTCGCGTTTGGCGGGGTGGACATTGCAGTCGAAGGCGAGGGGATCCATCGAGATGTTCAGGACCGCGAGCGGATGGCGGCCCCGCGGCAGGGCCTCCGAGTAGGCCTCGCGCAGAGGCTGGAAGATCGCCGGGCATTGGACGACCCGCCCGTTCAGGATCACGAACTGCTGGTCGCGGTCTGGGCGGCCCTCGCCGGGTCTCGAGAGGTAGCCCGAGATTTTGACGCCGTTGTCTTCGCCGGGTTCCAGCGGCAGCATGCGCCGCAAAAAGTCCTCCCCGAAAAGATCGCGGAGCCGCACGCCAAGATCCGCAGTGGCCGCGGCCTGCCAGAGCTTTTTTCCCTCGCGGACAAGGGTCATGGCCACATCCGGATGGGCCAGCGCGAGCGCCTCCATCTGGTGGACAATGTGGGCGGATTCGGTCTCCTCGCCGCGGAGGAATTTTCTCCTGGCGGGAAGGTTGAAAAAGAGTGCGCGGACCTCGATTGATGTCCCCTGGGGTTCGCCGCAGTCGGCCACGGATTCGATTTTTCCCCCGGCGACCACGATCTCGGTGCCCGCGCCAGTTCCGGGAGGCCGGGTGACCATGCGGAACCGCGAGACGCTGGCGATGCTCGGGACCGCCTCTCCGCGAAACCCCATCGTAGTCACTGCCGCCAGATCCTCAGCCCTCCGGATTTTGCTCGTGGCGTGGCGTTCCAGCGAGAGCAGGGCGTCCTCGCGGTCCATCCCGGATCCGTCATCCACCACGCGGATCAAGCGCGTGCCGCCGCGGACGAATTCCACGGTGATCCGTCCGGCGCCGGCGTCCACGCTGTTTTCCACGAGTTCTTTCACGACCGAGGCCGGGCGTTCGACGACTTCGCCCGCCGCGACCTGGCTGGCGACCTCGTCCGAAAGCATTCGAATCTTTCCCATGCCATTTGACTTCGCATGGATTCGTTCATAAGAAAAGAACGTGATCACAGCGACCCCGATTCATCCCGCCGTCTCCTGACCCGCCCATGCCGCTCGACCCGCGCCTCAAAAAGAAGATTCCCTCGCAGTTTTCCGGAAGCGAGTTTGACGTGGAGGACGATGATCGCCCCGCAAAGGGAGGCAGCCTCTTCATCTGGACGATCGTCATCCTCCTCCTGACCGGCTTTTCCATTTTCTGCTGGATTTTCAGCTTCTACGTCTTCGGGCACCCGGAATTGCCGTTCAGCTACGGGATTCTCAACAAGCTGAAAAAACTGGATCCGCCCAAGCGATTTGAGCTGACGGCGGCGCCGCGCGGCGAGTTTTTGAAGGCGCCGCAGATCTATGATCGCTACGCCAAGCTGACTCCGCGCGAGCTGGCGCACACGAACGAGGCCCTCCTGCGGAACTACCTCCGGAATTTCAAACTCAGCCAGGATCTCGTGCCTTATGTTGTCGGCACCTACAACATCCTCGATTCCTACGAGCTGACGGGCGGGGATTTTATCGGGTCGGGTGTCGTGGCGCTCGCGCAGTCCAAAGAGTCGCCGCGCGTTCTCCTCGAGCAGGTTTTTTCCGCCGACCCGAAAGTCGTTCCGGCCCTCCACCGGACGCTTCTCACCGGCCTGGATATCGACCTCAAGCGGGAAAACGACCTTTCGACCATCATCCATGTCGAGAGGCTTTCCGACGGGCGGATCAAGGCCACGGCGATTTCGATCCTCTATCCGAGCTACGAATCCGCGACGGCCTCCGGGACGTTCACGCTCGACCCCCCGCAGGTGCTGAATGTTGCCGCCGGTCTGCCTGTCATCACCGGCCGCCGGCAGGAGGATGCGGATAAAAAATATACGAGCTTCCGCAAGCGCGCCGGCGTCGGGGAGCCCGCGCAGGAAGCTCTTCCTCAGAACCGGCTCATGCGCGTCGAGCGCCCCATTGCTGTCAACACTCCCCAGGGACCCCCCGGCGCGCCGACACCAACGCCGGTTCCCGCCAACGCCGACGTCCGGTCCGTGCCTCCGGCGATCCCGGTCAAGCCCGAGGCCATCCCCGTGCCTGTTTCGCCGAATGCTCCCGTGGTTGCCGCCGCGAATGCCCCGGTGGCTGCCGCCTCGCCGACCCCGCAGACTTCTCCATCCCCGAGCCCGACCCCCGGCTCCATCGCTGCATCCACGACCGGCGGATGGCCGACGTATGAGCCCGGGCAGATGCCAAGGGGGCGTCTCCTGAATGTCAAAGATGTTCCAACCATGGCGGGGTCTGAAGTCAGCAGCGAGCGGGTTTATCTCCAGGGAAATTTTGTGGTGACTGCGTCGGGCCAGAACCGCGCGGTCCTCCGGACGCAGGGAGCGATCACCGAGGCGATCGGCCTGGGCGGCAAGACCGGAAAGGTGCGCGTGATCGTCGAGTTTCCGGCCGGTGCCCGCCCGCCGGCTGAGGGTGCGACATTTTCCCGCGATGCGCGGCGCCCGTTCCAGATCATGGATGTTCGCGAGGGTGCCGACGGGCAGGTGAATGTCTATGTCCGCGAAGTCACCAAGCCTTGAGGGACGCCTCGCGGCGGAGATCGCGGATTCCGGGCCGATCCCTTTCGATCGCTTCATGCGGCGGGCGCTCTACGATCCCGAGGCCGGGTATTACGCCTCCGGGAAATGCGCCATCGGCAAGCGCGGCGACTATTTCACGAATGTTAGCATCGGACCGGTTTATGGCGAGGTTCTCGCCGGGCAGTTTGTCGAGATGTGGCAGGCGCTCGGACGGCCCGCTGGATTCACCCTCGTCGAACAGGGGGCCGGCGACGG
>JBAWVC010000110.1:0-8190 GCA_037147455.1 Verrucomicrobiota bacterium
CGCCATCCGTTCCCTCTCAGCCTCACTCCCTTCCTTTTCCAGTCTCTCGTGAATTGGCCCTGCTGGAAAGCCCGTGTCACAATTCCGCATTCGACAAACAGCCAGCGAACGATCATTCCTGCGAGCTATGAACACATTCTCCTGGTTTACTTTCGGCAGCATGTCTCTGGGCCGGGATCCCGCCGACATCACGAACGATCTGGCCGTTGCCCGCCGGGCGCTCGAGGCAGGGGTTTGGTTTCACTCCAGCCCAACTTACAATCAGGGTTTCACATTCATGGTCCTCCGCCAGGCCTTCGATGAAGACCGGACGCGGGTGCCGCGGATGGTGATCAAAGTCCGTGATGCCTCGGTGCCGCTCATGCGATTCGAGGTCGAGGACAGCTGCCGCCGGCTCGGGCTCGATGGCATCGACGTGGCGCAGCTCGTTTCCATGGATCCGGCACCCGGCAACCTCGTGGACCAGCTGCGCGGTAGCGGTGGTCCGCTGGCGGATGAACTCGCCTCGCTCCGGGCGCGAGGGCTGATCCGGCAGGCGGTGCTGTTCCTGACGCCGCAGAATTCCGATGCCGCGGTGGAAGCGATGAAGTGCGGGCTGATCGAGGGGGTGATCCTGTATTGGAACGCCTGCCAGCGCGACTGCAGCGACACGGCGTGGGCCGCGATCCGGCAAAAGGGAATTCCGGCACTCGCCCTGCGCACGCTGGGCGGCGGGCCATCCGATGAACGGAGCCGCGCGAAATCCACGGCCCTCGCCGAACTGATCGCCGCCGCCGGCTGCCGGGATGCGACGGATTTCAATCTGCGCCTTGCGGCCAGCGAGCCCGCGATCCGGACCACAATCGGCGGCACAGCCTCGCTGGCGCATCTGGAAGACTATTTGAAGGCTGCCGACAACCCGGCACCGCTTCCCGCAGGGATCATGCAGCGTGTCGAACGACTGCAGGTCGGCTGATCTACTTGCCGATGCAGAACCGGCCGAAAATCTCGCCGAGGATTTCCTCGGTGCCGGCGGTTCCGATGATTTGGCCGACGCTGTCGAGGGCGGCGCGGAGCTCGATGGCCGCGAGTTCGGGAGGTTCCCCGGCGCGGACAAGGGCGGCGGCGGCTCCGAGAGATGCTGAGGCGGATTCGAGAAGAGTTTTATGACGCGAGTTGACAGCGGCGAGCGATGGCCCGGCGGTGAGATGCTGGCCGCAGGTTTCGCGGATCATCGTCTCGACGAGCTCCGGAAATCCCGCGCCGGTTTTCGCGGAGACGCGCACGGCGTTGGCGGGCAGGCGGGCATCGCGCGGAGACAGGTCGGTTTTGTTCGCGACAAGGATTTCCCGTTTGCGCAGTTCGGGTTCGTCGAACTCCGCCGAGGCATCAAGGATGTGAAGGACGAGGTCCGCCCGCTCAATGACCTGAAGTGCGCGGTCGACGCCCTCGCGCTCGACCGGATCGCCGGTCTCGCGCAGGCCCGCCGTGTCGGTGAGCCGGAAGAGAATCCCGCGCAGGCAGGCGGATTCTTCGATCGTATCGCGCGTGGTGCCGGGGACCGGGCTCACGATCGCGCGCTCCATGCCTAGCAGCCGGTTGAGCAAGCTCGACTTGCCGACGTTCGGGCGTCCGACGATCGCCACCCTCACTCCTTCGCGCAGGACCCGCCCGCTTTCCGCGGTGGAGACAAGAGCTTCGATCCGCGAAATGCAGGCTGACATTTTCTCGAGGAGCAGGGTTCCCGTGGCGGGGTCGATGCCTTCCTCGGGAAAATCGATGTATGCCTCGAGGTGGGCGACCGATTCCAAAATATCCGCCCGGATGCCGGAGATCTCGTCGCCGAGCCGCCCCTGCAACTGCTCCGCCGCGGCCCGCATCGCCAGCGGGGTTTTGGCGCTGATGAGGTCCATGACCGCCTCGGCCTGGGTGAGGTCGAGCTTGCCATTCAAAAATGCGCGCTGCGTGAATTCTCCGGGCTCCGCGGCGCGGGCACCCAGGCGGAGCACCATCTCCAAAATATGCGCGGACAGCAGGATCCCGCCGTGGCATCCGATCTCGACCATGTCTTCTCCGGTATAGCTCGCCGGGGCGCGGAACACCGTGGCGAGAACCCGGTCCACCGTCACACCGTTCTCGATGATCCGGCCGTGGGTCGCCCGGCGCGGCGCCGGCCGCTTCGACACGGGCTCAAAGATTTTTTCCAGGATGGAAACCGCCTGCGGCCCCGAGATCCGGATCAGCGCAACCGCGCCCTCGCCCGGAGGCGTGGAAACGGCGGCTATCGTATCCCCGGCACGCATGGGATCATGCAACCGCGACCGGACCTCGCGGAAGTTTCCCGGCGTCATCGAGGGCTTTGAGCTCGGAGATGAAGCGCCGGTTCTGGTCCATCGTCCCGACGGATACCCGGACCCAGGCAGGAAGCTTGTAGCTCCGCATCGCCCGGATGATCACGCCGCGGCGCAGGAGCGCCTGGAAGACCGCGTCGCCGTCGCCGACATGGACGAGCACAAAATTCGCCACGCTCGGAACAAACTCGAGACCCATCTCCGAAAATTCCGCCTGGAGATAATTCCGCCCCTCGTGCGTGAGCTGACGCGTGCGGCGCATGTGATCGTCGTCGTCGAGCCCGGCGAGCGCTCCGGCCTGAGCGATGCCGTTCGCGTTGAACGGCTGGCGGGTCTTTTGCAGGACGGCGGCCACTTTCTCCGACGCGAGCCCGTAACCGATGCGGAGATTCGCGAGGCCCTGGATCTTCGAGAACGTGCGCATGACGACGACATTCCGGCCTGCGCGAACATGGCGGATGACGTCCGGCGGGCTGTCGAGAAACTCGAGGTAGGCCTCGTCAATAACGACCATCACATGATCCGGCACGCGCTCCATAAAGCGGTCGATCTCCTCCTGCCCGACCATCGTTCCGGTCGGGTTGTTGGGGTTGGCGACAAAGACCTGCCGGGTCTGCGGGGTGATCGCGGCTAGCATCGCGTCCAGGTCGTGGGTGTAGCCCGGGTCGGGCACCTCGACGGTCTTCGCACCGAAAAGTTGGGCCATCAAGCCGTAAACGGCGAACGCGTGTTTCGCGGTCACGACCTCGTCGCCGGGCCGCAGAAACGCGTGCCCGATGAATTCGATGATCTCGTTCGAGCCGTTGCCGAGGACCACGTTTTCCCGGTCGAGCCCGAGCCTGCCGGCGATCGCGTTGCGCAGCGCCCATCCCCCGCCATCCGGGTAAAAGTGCGCGCGATCCAGCGTCTCGCGCATCGCCGCGAGCGCCTTGGGGGACGGGCCGAGCGGGTTTTCGTTCGAGGCGAGCTTGATGATGTCCGACGCGGCGAGCCCCATTTCGCGGGCCAGTTCTTCGACCGGCTTGCCGGGCTCGTAGGCAACAAGGTCGCGGATGTGTTGATGAGCGGAGTTCCACATAAGAAACGTGACTTTGCCGACTTTGCCCGCAGCCGTCAATCTGCCCTGCTGACTTGCAGATTCCCTACTGGAGCACCATTTCCTCGGTCGAGAGCCGGCGCTTCAGGAAGATCAGGGCGTCGATCGAGGCGGTGAACTTCGCGGGATCTTCGGCGAACAGGCCCGATCGCGCGTCGTCGATGAACTTCGCAAAAAAGCCCGTGACGTCGCCGGTCGCGACGCGCCCGCCGCTCTGCGCGGCGAGGTCGCCGTATGGCCAGATCTCGAGAAGCCGCCGTTCCACCGCGCCCGGATCCGCGAGGAGTTCCTTGATTTCGGAGGCGGTCGCCGATTTTTCCCAGGCGCACCCGCGGGTGACGAGCTGCAGCGACGAGACGGCGAGAAAGAAGAAGTCCGGCAGCTTGTCGAGGTGGGAGAAGACCCGGCTGTAGGAGTCGAGGTCGATCGCCTTGAACTGCCCGCGGTGGCTCATCATCACGTTTCCGTTTTTCAGGTCGTTGACCGCGAACCCGAGGCCGTGGACCTCCTCGACCCAGAGGGCCGTGCTCGTGAGCAGATCCATGATGTGGCCCAGCCCCGGTGGCGCGACAAACGGCGGCGATTTCCGGTCCCGCCGCCAGGCCTCGCTGGCGCTCCCGCTCAGGGATTTCAGAAATTCCCGACTGGTCTCATCCTTCGACGAGCGCCCGGATTTCGGGCGCAGGATGCTGGCGTGTTCGATCCCTGCGACGCCGATCAGGTGGTCCAGAGTGTCCCCCTCGACGATCTGCAGGATGTGGTAGTTCGAGCGGATTTTTTTCAGGAAGCCCGCGTCGAAGATCCGGATGACGTGCGGCGACTTCGCGAGCCCGCCAGCGATGGCCATGATCGTATCCGCCGCCTCGATGGCTTCTTTTTTGTGCCCCTTCCGGATGCGGTCCACCTTCACGGCGACCCGGGCCGGAATGCTGCCGTTGGTCACGTTGATCGCCTCGTAAACGCGCCCGAACTGCCCCATGCCGAGCTGGCCGATGATCAGGTATCCGATGTCCTCGAGCGGCCCGCGCACCTGCTTCCAAGCATCCTCGTCCTCGTCGTCAATGATCCCGTAGCGGCCGATTTCCGGCTTGGGGGTCTTGATTTTCCGCGGCCCTTTCCACTCGACCGGCATCGCCTCCTGCCAGGCTGGCTTTTCCGGCATGAGGCCCGCGATGCTGAGCCTCAGGTAGCGGGAGTCCAGGTAATCGCGCGCGATGACCGCGGCCGTATCCCACAAATCCGCGACGTTGCGGTCGCGCAGCAGGAACGACACGTCGGAAAGCAGCCGGAAGAACGGCTCCCGCACAAAGAGCTCGCGGCGCTCAATGTTCTCCCGCTTCGCGGATAGGATCTCGAAGGCCTCTCCGGCTTCGTTCGCCTGGAGTCGCCCGTCCTTTTTTCCCTCGTAGAGCACGTGGAGATTCACCAGCGCCCAGTCCGTCGTCAGCTTGATCCGCTCGGTGAACCGGTCCCTCGGATAGCTCTCGTGGCCGAGTTGCAGGAGAATGTGCCGGACCACTTCCCAGATTTTTCCGAGCCGCTCCATCGGGCTGCCCGGCTGGTCCAACAGGGGCTCGAATTCCTCAAGCATCCGCGTCCGCACCAGGATTCTTGATTCCGCAGGCGACATGTCGTCGTTCACTCGCGCCTCCCGGGTCGCGATGACCGGGAGGACTGAGCAGGAATTCAATGCGAACCCCGGCACCGAATTGGCCGCATTTCCGAAAACCATCTCCTGGAAAACCCGGGCGGCTGTGGGGCGGCTTTCCAAGCGCTGCTGGATTTCGCGGAACGCGTGCGTGAGGGCTCCCGCCCAGCGCGCGGAACGCTGGTTCCGTGCGGCAAACTCGATCCGCCGCCTGGCATGGATCTGGATCTCCATCTCGATCACACCATCCGGCCGCGAGCTCCACGGCCGCCGCAGGTAATCCAGCCATTCCGCAGATTCTCCGGCGAAGACGGTCGTGCTGCGGTTGGTCGAAATGACGCGATGCCCGGCGGGTTCCCCAGGCCGGCGCACGCGCTTGTCGCGGCTATCTTCCAAGCCCAGGGCGGTGAGAAAATGCCGAAGCAAATCCGACATGCGTTCAGCCTACCAAAAGAACAGGGCGCAGACGACGAGGGCGAGCCCGTAAACCGTGCCCGCCACGGCGCCGGCTTGGAGGCGGTTCCGGACGGAGGTCACCCATTGGACCGCATCGCGCAGGACATAAGGCATGCCGACGAAGAACAGCCCGGCGATCACCCATGCGTAGGCGAGGACGACGAGCAGGAGCCGCGAGGGTTCGTGCCGGAGCACGGCGGACTCCAGCAGCGGCTCGGCGGCGAGGAGGAGGATCATTCCCAGCGCCCGCACGGCCAGAAATTCCGGGACGTAGATCCACGAGAGGATCGCGCCCGCCACGATCGCCAGCAGCATGATGTTCCTGAGCGGCGAAAACTCGCCGAGGTCGATCGATTGCACCAGGAGAAAGCTCCAGACGGCGGCAACCGCGACGAGCGCTGTTGCTGCGCCCCGCGAACGGGGAAAGGCTATTGTCCACGCGACGGTCTGGTCCGGGCGCCCCAGCGCGAAGACATGGGTGACGATGAGGAGGAGACCCGCCGCGAGGCCGGTGGTTTGAAGGGTAAGGTGATAGATCATGCGGTTGTTGCCTTGCGGCGCTTTTCCCACGGGCGTTGTTCGAGGGCGCTCACGGCGGCGGCGACCTGGGCTTCCTTTTTGCTGAGCCCCTCGCCGCGGCCGAGTTCCTGCCCGTTCCACATCACGCGGCAGGCGAACCGCTTGGAATGTTCGGGGCCGGTCTGGGAGAGGAGTTCGTATTCTGGCGCATTCGGGGTGATGGACTGGAGCTTCTCCTGCAGGATGCCTTTCGGGTTGATCTCCTCGGGCTGGCTGGCGAGGTCGGCGAAGACCTCCTCCATCTGGCGGAGCAGGAAAATTCTGGACGCCTCGAACCCCCCGTCGAGATAAATCGCCCCGACGACCGCCTCGAAAGCATCGGCGATGTTCGAGGCCCGCTCGCGTCCCCCGCTCGACTCCTCGCCGCGCCCCATCATCAGGAAGCTGCCGAGGCCCAGCGCGAGCGCCCGCTCGCGGAGCGCCGTCCGCGAAACGATCCGGGTGCGGAGCTTCGTCATCCGCCCCTCGCTGGCGTCCTTGAACATCTGGAACAGGTGTTCGGTGACGACGACCTGGATCACCGCGTCGCCGAGAAATTCCAGCCGCTGGTTGTCGAAAGGGTAATCTTTTCGCTCGAGCGAGATGCTCGGATGAGTAAGCGCCTCGGCCAGCAGGAGGGCATTGCGGAATTTGTATCCCATCCGCTCTTCCAGCGGGTTCATGATCGAGGAGGTCAGCATGCCCGCTTCCCGAGAAGGTGGTCGGGGTTCAAATTTTTCAACGCCGACAGCGTGAAGATCCCGTCCTTGCGGATCAGCTTGCCATCGAACCAGACCTCGCCGCCGCCGCACTCCGGGCGCTGGATGCAAACCATGTCCCAGTGGATGCGGCTCGTGTTGCCGTTGCCGGCGATCTTGTAGGCCTGCCCGGGCGTGAAATGGAACGAGCCCGCGATTTTCTCGTCGAACAGAATGTCCCGCATCGGGTGCAGGATGTGCGGGTTGAACCCCAGGCTGAACTCGCCGATGAACCGCGCGCCGTCGTCGCTGTCGAGGATCTTGTTGAGGGCCGGCGTGTTGTTGGCCGTGGCGTTCACGATGCGGCCCTTGGAAAATTCCAGGCGCACGCTGTCGAACGCCTGGCCCTGATAAATGCTGGGGACATTGAACGAGACATGCCCCTCGACGCTGGTCTTCACCGGGCAGGAAAAAACCTCGCCGTCCGGGATGTTCCGGTCGCCTCCGCAGGTCACCGAGCCGATGTCCTTGATGGAAAACCGGAGGTCGGTTTCCGGGCCTTTGATATGGACGCGATCGGTTTTGTCCATCAGTGCCTTGAGCGCGTCCATACCCGGGGTCATGCGCGAGTAGTCCAGCGTGCAGACCTTGAAGAAGAAGTCCTCGAACGCGGGGGTGCTCATCTGCGCCTGCTGGGCCATCGCCGGGGTCGGCCAGCGGAGGACGACCCATTTCGTTTTGTTGATCCGCCAGTCCATCACGGGCCGCATTTTTCCGGTGATGAGGCGCATTGTCTCGTCCGGAACGTCCGCCATCTCCGTGATGTTGTGGCTTCCCCGCACCGCGATGTAGGCGTTCATTTTTTTCATGCGGAGGAGCTCGACCCCGCTCGACACGGCGAGCTGCGATTCCGTCGCGCCGAGGGAAAGTTCCCTCGCGATGCGCGAGTGGTGGACGTTCACGAACGGCACGGCACCCGCCGACCTCGCGGAGCGGATCAGCGACACCGCGATCTCATCCGGCGCATCGAAAATCTCGATCAGGACATTCTCCCCCTTTTCGAGTTTGGTGGAGTGGCGGGTCAGGACATCGGCCAGTTTGTCGCAGCGCGGATCGTGCATCCCGGCCAATCTCGCCCCCCCGCCGGAAAAATCAATTCCGGAATGCGGAGGGCCATTTCAGCCCGGCTTCGCGACGATGTTGACGAGCTTGCCGGGGACGGCGATGGCTTTGGTGATCGTTTGTCCGACGGTGGCCGCGGCGATTTTTGCGCTTTGCTGTCTCCCTGCCGCTGCTAGGTTTCCCTACTGGCATGGTTTCTTTTTCGGGAAAGGCATCGGGGCTGTATTTTTTGGCAGCCATCATGCTGGCTTTCACGGGGTGCCCGCGCCAGGAATCCGGACC
>JBAWVC010000111.1:0-8141 GCA_037147455.1 Verrucomicrobiota bacterium
CCACACCGGGATCCGGTGCCCCCACCAGAGCTGGCGGGAGATGCACCAGTCCTGGATGTTTTCGAGCCAGTGGTCGTAAACTTTTTCCCAGCGGTCGGGGAAAAACCGGATCAGGCGGTCGCGCACGGCGGCGCGGGCCTCGGCAGTCTTCGGGTATTTGAGGAACCACTGTTCCGAGAGGCGCGGTTCGACCGGCACGTCGGCGCGCTCGCTGAAGCCGACGTGGTTTTCGTGCGGCTCCTCTTTGACGAGAATCCCGAGCTCGCGGAGCTTGTCGACGGCCTCGACACGCGCCTCGAAACGGTCGAGTCCGGCGAAGTCCTCGCCAGCGAGATCGTTCAGCGTGCCGTCCGGGTTCATGATGTCGATGAGCGGGAGGTTGTGGCGGAGGCCGATCTCGTAGTCGGTCTTGTCGTGCGCGGGGGTGACCTTGAGGACGCCGGTGCCAAACTCGAATTCCACCGCCTCGTCGCCGATGATGGGGATGATCGCAGGATCGTCCAGCGGGAGCGGCCGGCGGACGTGGAGGCCGATGAATTCCTTGTAGCGCGGGTCCTTAGGGTTCACGGCGACCGCGGTGTCGCCCATGATCGTCTCGGGCCGCGTGGTGGCAATTTCCAAAAATGTTCCCGGTTTCTCCACGATCTCGACTTTAAAATGGTAGAGGTAGCCTTTCTGGGGTTTCGGGATGACCTCCTCGTCGCTGAGCGCGGTGAGCGAGACCGGGCACCAGTTCACCATCCGCTTCCCGCGGTAGATGAACCCCTTGTTGTAGAGGTCCACAAAAACCTCCTCCACCCTGCGTGTGTAAGCCGCGTCCATCGTGAACCGCTCGCGCTCCCAGTCGCACGAGCAGCCGAGCTTTTTGAGCTGGTTGATGATGATGCCGCCGTGCTTTTCCTTCCATTCCCAGACGCGCTTGAGGAATTCCTCGCGGCCGAGGTCGTGGCGGGTTTTCTTTTCCTCCTTGCGGAGCCTCCGCTCGACGACTGTCTGCGTGGCGATGCCGGCGTGGTCGGTGCCCGGAAGCCACAGGACCTCGTGGCCGGTCTGGCGGGCGTGGCGGGCGAGGATGTCCTGGATCGTGTTGTTCAGCACATGGCCGAGCGTGAGGACGCCGGTGACGTTCGGCGGCGGAATGACCATCGAGTAGCCGGGCTTCGGGGACGTGGGGTCGGCGTGGAAGAGGCCCCGGTCGAGCCACCAGGAATACCATTTATCTTCCACCAGACCGGGTTCGTAAGCTTTGGAAAGTTCGGACATCGGACCGCGCATTGTGCCGGAATCGGCGGCGGATTCAATCGGCTTTCGCATGAAAAATCCCTTGCGCCCGCGCCCGCCCGCCAGCACGTTCGGCGGCGGTGCGCACTCCGATCGCGATATTTTTGATTTTGTGCGCCGCCATCCCGGCGGCCTCCGCGCAGTGGAACATCACCCTGCACGAGGGGCGGCGCTATGTCCAAATCGAGGACGTGACCACATTTTACAAGCTGAACCCGCCGCAGATCGAAGGCAACACGTTCACCCTGACCGGCCAGGGGCGGACGATCCGGGGAAGCGCCGGCGGCCGGGAGGTGCTCATCAACAACGTCAAATACGTCCTCTGCTTCGACATGGTGACCAAAGGCGGAAAGTTCCTGATTTCGGCGATGGACGTGACCAAGATCATCGAGCCCGTGATGCGGCCAGGAAAAATCAAGGATGCGACCGCCGTGCGCACGGTGATCCTCGATGCCGGTCACGGCGGGCACGACAGCGGAGCGAAGGGCCAGCTCGGATCCGAGAAGGACGCCGCGCTGGACGTGGTCCTCCACGCAAAAAAACTCCTCGAAGAAAGCGGTTACAACGTCCGCATGACCCGCATGACCGATGTCTTCATCCCGCTGGAAAACCGCCCGGCCATGGCGAACAAATACCCGAACGCAATTTTTGTGAGCGTGCATTTCAACAAGAGCAACGTGGGGGGCGCCTCCGGCATCGAGACGTATGCGCTCGCGCCGAGGGGGGTGCCCTCGATGGACGAGGAGCACCTCAGCTACAGCGATTACAAAGCCTACCCCGGCCACCAGCGGGACTCCGAGAACACCGCGCTCGCCACCGCCATGCATTCCTCGCTGCTGCGCCACCTGCGGCTTTACGATCGCGGGATCAAGCGCGCCCGCTTTCTGGTGATCCGGGATATTGTCATTCCCGGCGTTTTGCTCGAAGGTGGGTTCATGAACCACCCCTTCGATTCGCGGCAGATCGCGGGCGTTGCCTACCGCGACGCCTTCGCCCGCGCGATCCTCGAGGGAGTCAACCGCTACAGGAGCGCCGTGGCCGGACAGATGCAGTATTTCAAACCCTCGGCGGTGATTGCCGCCACGGATCCCACCACCGCGCCGCCCATCAAGAAAGAGGCCCCGCCTCCTGTCGGATCCAAAACCGACATCGGTCAATCCGTCAACCAGGCCGCCAGCGCGCTGTCCACCCCTCCCTGAACCCGCCGATATGCCGGAAGTAAACCAACCCAACCTCGACCCGATCGGCGTCTTCGATTCCGGAATCGGCGGGCTCACCGTCGCCGCCGCGCTCCAGGATCTGCTGCCCTCCGAAACGATTTTTTACATCGGGGACACGGCGCGCGTCCCGTATGGCGGCAAGAGCCGGAAGACCGTCGAGCGCTACAGCATCGAGATTGGCGGGCTCCTGCTCGCGGAGCAGGCCAAGATCCTCGTCGTCGCCTGCAACACGGCCTCCGCGCTGGCCGTGCCCAGGATGAAGGAGCTTTTCAAAGTCCCCGTGCAGGGCGTGGTCACCCCGGGAGCCGCCGCAGCGGTCAAAGCCACAAAAACCAAGCGCATCGGAGTCATTGGGACCCGCGCCACGATCGCCAGCGGCGCCTACGAGCACGCGATTTCCACGCAGGATCCGGAAGCACTGGTCTTCAGCGAAGCCTGCCCGCTCCTGGTCCCGCTGATCGAGGAGGGGATGTTCGACGACCCGGTGACCGACCAGCTGCTCGCCCGCTACCTCGCGCCATTGCTCGGCCGGGGCATCGACACGTTGGTGCTGGGATGCACCCACTACCCCCTGCTCCGTGAGGCCATCGCCCGCGCGGCCGGACCCGGCGTCGCGCTGGTGGATTCGGCAAGGAACTGCGCGCTCGCCGTCAAGGAACTCCTCGCTACCCACCGCATCGCCGCCCCGCCGGAAAATCTGGGCCGCCTCCATGTGGCACTGACCGATTCGACCGAAGGCTTTTTGCGAACTGCGGAAAAAGCGCTCGGCCTGGAGATCGGAGACGTCGAGCTCCGCGCGGTCCAGATCGTCTAGCCTACTGTGATTGCGGGCTAGACGTTGAACCGGAATTCGACGACATCGCCATCCTGGACGACGTATTCTTTTCCCTCGAGGCGGAGCTTGCCGGCTTCCTTCGCTTTGGCTTCCGAGCCGAAAGCCATGAGGTCGTCGAAGGCGATGATCTGGGCGGCGATGAATCCGCGCTCAAAATCGCTGTGGATCACGCCCGCGGCAGCAGGAGCCTTGTCGCCGGCGTGGATCGTCCACGCGCGGGTTTCTTTTGGCCCGGTCGTCAGGTAGGTCCGCAGGCCGAGCAGATGGTAGGCGGCGCGGATGAGCTGGCTCACGCCGCTGTCCGTGACTCCCAGGCCGGCCAGAAATTCTTTGGCCTCCTCGGGCGGCAGATCGGCGAGCTCGCTTTCGATCTGGGCGCTGATGACCACCGCCTCGCTGCCGAGGTGGGCGGCGGCGTATTCCCGGACCGCCTGCACAAATTTTGCGGCCGGCGAATCGCCAGCGAGGTCGTTCTCCCCGACGTTGCAGGCAAAGAGGGTCGGCTTTGAGGAGAGCAGGAAGAACCCTTTGAGCAGGGCCTTTTCCTCGGGGCCAAGGTCGGCGGTCAGGGCCGGACGCCCGGCGTCGAGGTGCGGAAGAAGTTTTTCGGCCAGCGCCATCTCCGCCTTGGCTTCCTTGTCTCCGGCCCGGGCGCCTTTCTGCGAGCGCTCGGCGCGCTTTTTCACCGAAGCCATGTCGGCGAGGATGAGCTCCGTGTTGATGATCTCGATATCGCGGACCGGATCCACCGACCCGGTGACATGGTGGATGTCGTCGTTTTCGAAACACCGCACGACCTGGATGATGGCATCGACCTCGCGGATGTGGCTCAGGAACTGATTGCCCAGCCCCTCCCCCTCGCTCGCCCCGGCCACAAGCCCGGCGATGTCCACGAACTCGATCGCCGCCGGCAGGATCTTCTCCGACTTGGAAATCGCGGCCAGCTTCTCCAGCCGGTCGTCCGGCACGCTGACGATCCCGACATTCGGCTCGATCGTGCAAAATGGAAAGTTGGCCGCCTGCGCCTTGCGCGTGCGGGTGACTGCGTTGAAGAGTGTGGACTTGCCGACATTGGGCAGCCCGACGATTCCGGCTCTGAGCATAGGCGGCAGAACCTACAGCGCCGGCCCGCGGGGAGGAAGGACGAAAAACTCCGGGGTAGTCTCGAACGGGGTCAGGCCTATAATTTAAATGCGGTCAAGAAAGGCGCATCAGCTTCTCGATCCATCGGCCGCCGGGGCCGCTCATCCACCGCCAGACGAACCATGCGACAGCGAACGAGAGAATCACGGAGACGGTGATGTCCGAGGGATGGTGGTTCCCCGTGACGATGCTCGACCAAGCAACGAGACCCGCTCCGGCAAGGGCGAAAACTCCCGCAGCGGGTGCGGCAAAGACGATGGCGGCCGCCAATCCGAATGCCGTTGCGGTGTGCCCGGAGGGAAAGGAATTGTAGGCCGGTTGGCCGACGAGCAGGCGCCCATCATGCCATGGGCCGTAAAATCCCTGTTCGATTTTCGGGCTTTCCTTCGGCCTCGTGCGTCCGGTCGTGAGCCGCGAAGCATTGGCCACGATTCCTGAAAGCGTCGAGGCGATCATCGCGGCGGCGATCACCCGCATCCACCGGCGGCTTTTCAGCAGCCTCGCCAGAATCAGCGCGGCCACGCAGCCCGCCATCAGCGGCGGCCAGTCCCCGAAGACCCGCACCGACGACTGGAACCTGAAATCTGCGGACTTCTTCCAGTTCTTGCCATGCGAGGCGACGACTGCGGCGCGCACGGGCGCATCCATGCGGAACGCTCCCCAGATGAGGAGCCCGCAGACGGGCAACAAAATCCAGGCGAGCTTGCGGCACATGTCAGACTCCCCGGAGTCCGGTCAGGAGCAGCTCCGCGTTCGATCGCGTATGCACGAGGTTGGAGGAGAGGATTTCCATGGCCTCGGCAGAGGGAAGTTCGGAAAGCTGCCTGCGGAGTTGAACGACGCGCTCGTATTCCTCGGGGTGGAAAAGGAGCTCCTCGCGGCGAGTTCCGGATTTCACGATGTGGATGGCGGGGAAGATCCGGAGTTCGGCGATCGACTTGTCGAGGTGGAGTTCCATGTTTCCGGTTCCTTTGAATTCCTCGAAGATGAGGTCGTCCATCCGGCTGTAGGTCTCAATGAGGGCGGTCCCGAGGATGGTCAGGCTCCCGCCTTCCTCCACGTTGCGGGCCGACCCGAAAAACCTTCTGGGTGCGGCGAGCGCCTTGGCATCGACGCCGCCGCTCATTGTCCGGCCTTTTTTCGGCTGGAGGTTGTTATAGGCGCGGGCCATGCGGGTGATGGAATCGAGGAGGATGATGACATCTTTTCCCAGCTCGACCAGCCGCTGCGAGCGGTCGGAGACGGCCTCGCAGATCTGGACGTGGCGGGTGACCGGCTCGTCGAACGTCGAGGCATAGATTTCGCAATCCAGCGCCCGCCGCATGTCGGTTACCTCCTCCGGCCGCTCGTCAACCAGCAGCAGGATGAGCGCGGCATCGGGGTGGTTTGTCCGGATCGACCGGGCAAGCGTCTGGAGCAGGAGGGTTTTTCCGGCGCGGGGCGGCGAGGCGATGAGCCCCCGCTGCCCCATCCCCAGCGGGGCGACGAGATCCACGGCGCGGGCCGCCACCTCGGGGTTGACCGCCGTTTCGAGGAGGATCCGGCGGTTCGGGAAAAGCGGCGTGAGTTTTTCAAACTCCACGGGAACTTTCCAATCGGCAACCGGGATGCCCTCGATGTTTTGCAGCAAATCCACCGTGAGCCCGCGTTCGCGATCCCTGGGCAGACGGATCGTGAATTCCAACATCAGGCCTGGCTGCAGCCGGTATTGCCGCACCACCGACGCCGGAACGAAGATATCCTCCGGCCCGGGCCTCAGGTCGAAGGCCGCCCAGCGGATCACGCCAGCGTCGCCGCTTTTTTCCAGCAGGCCTTTTCCGGTCAGGACGCCGCCCTGGTGGAGCTGGTGGCGGGCCTGGTCGAGAACGAGATGATGCCGCATCGCATCGGGTCGCACGCGCAGGTCGACCTCCGCGGCCCGGGCGATCAGTTGGTCCAAAGGGAGCCGCTGCAGGTCGTTCAACGCGAGCGGGAGCGGAGGAGATGGGGCTTCAGGCGATGACATTTTGCCGGGGTCAACGTTCGAGCCGGCAGCGCGCCGCGACGTAGTCGGCATCGGGAAGGACGAACTTCCGGACCTCGACCGAGACAGCCACCGCGTGGAACTCATCGACAAGCAGGCGGGCAATGTCGGCGGCGAGCGTTTCGATCAGGTGGCGCGGCCCCTCGCCTGCCAGCCCCTGAACCCTACGGGCCACGGCATCGTAATCGATCGACCGCATGATGTCGTCGCTCATGTAGGCGAACGGTGTTGGCGGCTGGATGCAGAGATCGACATGAAGTTCCTGCTCCTGCTCGCGCTCTTCCGCGACGACCCCCACGAGCGAGCGCACTTTTAGTCCTTTGATCCAGATTTCATTCATAACATCCTACGCAAGGCGGCCATGTCTCGCATGACCACTGTCGGGTGCGCACCAAGCAACTTATCTGCGGGATCAAAACCCGTCAAGACCGCGACATCCAGAACCCCGCCGTGCCGGGCGGTCTCGATATCGTGCACCATGTCCCCGACAAACATCGTCTCCTTCGGGTCCAGGCCGTGCGTGGCCAGGATTTCGCGGATCTTCTCGCGCTTGTCCATGATCTCGACGTAGCAGTGCTCGAAGAACCGTTTGACGTCGAGCCGGCCCGCCTGCTGGTCAAAATGCGAGGCCTTGATGGTGCTGAGCAAAAACGTCCGCCGCCCGGTCTCCCGGCAGTATTCCAGAAACTCAAGCGCCCCGGGCAGCAGCGGAATCTCGTCCTGGAGCCCGAGAAAAAACCGTTCGTAAAGCGCCTCCAGCCCCTCGGAGGTAGCCTCCGGAAGAAACTCCGCGTAGAAGCCCGAAAACGGCAGGCGGAAATGCTCCCGGAATTCCTCGCGCGTGAATTCCTTCCGCCCGAATTCCCGGAAGATCGCGTTTGTGGCAACGAGCACGGCGGACAGATCGTCCGCCAGCGTGCCCGACCAGTCGAGGATCACGTTGCGGATCATTTTGTGAGGGCGGTTGTGCCAACCGCCCAACGCGGGATCAGGCGGCTGGCACAACCGCCTCTACAACACACCGGCTGTTTGCACAGGCAAGGCGGCTTCACGCCCAGGTGACCTTGCCTTTTTTCTCGCGGATGACGACCGATTTCAAAAACTCCACGCCCTTGCTCAGCCCTTCGGCGGGGGACATCAGGCTGTCTTCGTGCTCCATCGAGAGCGTGCCGTCGTATCCGCAGAGCCGGAGCGTGCTGACGAAGTCGCACCAGAAATCCGCCCCGTGCCCGTAGCCGACGGTGCGGAATATCCACGACCGGTTCATCTCGTCGCCGTAATGCTTGGTATCGAGGTAGCCGTTCACGTCGGCGTTCACCGGGTAGAGGCCGGTATCCTTCGCGTGGACGTGGTGGATTGCCCCGGCCAGCGCGCGGACCGCCTTCACCGGATCGATCCCCTGCCAGAAGAAATGGCTCGGGTCGAAATTCGCGCCGATCACAGGCCCGCACGCCGCGCGCATTTTCAGCATCGTCTCGGGGTTGTAAACCAGGAACCCCGGATGCGCCTCGAATGCGATCTTCACGCCGAGCGGCTTGGCGAACGCCGCCTGCTTCTTCCAATAGGGGATCGCCACCTTGTCCCACTGCCATTCGAGTACTTCCAAAAAGTCCGGCGGCCACGGGCAGGTGACCCAGTT
>JBAWVC010000112.1:0-8014 GCA_037147455.1 Verrucomicrobiota bacterium
GCGACCAGTGGCAGGGACATCGCATGCCGGAAAATCCGGTCGTGGGAATGGTGGGATTTCTCCTCGGACATGGGCTGAACAATGGAGTCGGCCAGCGCCACAAAACAAGCTCAATCGCCATGCATCACACCGCCCGGTCAGGTGTGCGCGATGAATGCCGAATACACATCCGGCGGGATGTCCAACATTTTGTAATCGCTGGATGACACGAAGAGCAAAGTCTGTTTTCCGCGGCCAAGAACGTGCCCGGCGGAGTCGAAGATCTCGTGTTCGAGCGTCGCGAACTTCCGGTTGTAGCCGGCCACGCGGATCTTCACGCTCACGGTCTCGAACTCGCGCGTCTCACGCACGAACTTGTGCTCGAACGAACGCGTCAGGATGTAATACGGCGTGCTCTTCAGGTTGAACTTCGGCATCAGGCGGTTGAAGAAGAGCTCGCGGGTTTTTCCGACCCACATCGCATACATGCCAAAATAGACGTTGCCGACCGAGTTGGTGTCCCCGTATGTCGCCACGAACGAATGCACGAACCATTTGCCTTCGAAGTGACCCCCGAGGCTGTGCGTGAACGCGGCGATATCGTCGGCAGTGGGGATCACGTGCGTGGGGCCCGCGTCGCCGGACGGAGGGCCCATCACCGCCCCGGCGCTGGCCGCGTCCCCGGAGACCGGCGCTTCCAGCTCGTCCTTGTCGCTCAGGAATTCCTCCGAGGAGCTCGGCTTGACCAGCAGCCACAGCACATACCCGAGCGGCAGCAGCGAGCCGAGGATCTGGAAGAACGGCGAGCGGAGGAAATAGCCGTAGGAAAAGATCACCACGGCGAGGCTCCCGATGCAGAACATCTTGATCTGCGGGATCGCGTTCGCCCGGCTCACGAGGTAGCAGCGAACGATCGCGAGCGTCGAGTAGCCGACAAAAAACGTCGCGTAGAAGATCATGAAAAACTCGAGCTCGAACTTGAGCAGCGTCCCCGCCAGGGCGACGAGGCCGCAGAGCAGAAAGACCGGGATCGGCGATGTGAGGAGCTTCGGGGAGACGAGCGAAAAGATCGGGTGGTTGCTCGTCTTCGCATTCGACTGGAGGAACCAGCGCAGAGCGATGTAGCCGCTGTCGAGCGTGGAGAGCACGCAGACGGAGACAAAGATCCCGTAGGCCGCGAACGTCCACGGGCCGGCCTGCGAGAAATACCGCATCAGGATTTCCTCGCCGTATTGATACCCGGTGATCCCGACGCGGATCGGATACTCCTGCGCGGCCCCCCAGTTCAGCGCCCAGACGGTCATCAGCCCGTGAAACATGAGCAGGAGGAAAAACAGGACCGAGCCGATCCAGTATCCCGCCGCGATCGAAACCCTCTCGCGGTGCATCTGGATCGCGCGCTGCCATTGCTGGAGGTCCAGCCACGGGCCCACGAGAAACCCGATGATGATCGGGACCGCGTATCCCCAGTAGTTCCAGTCGTTCGTCGGCAGCTTGGGAAATGACAGCGGGCCGGTCCCCTTCATGGCCGCATGGATGATCAGGAAGGCGACCGCCGGAGCCACGAGAAGAAACATGACCCCGTGGCTGAACTTGATGCGCTTGATGTCGAACTCCTCCCCGAAAAGAATAGAGGCCGCCAGAACAACCAGTAGCGTCAGAGGCAGGTAGAGCAACCACGGCTCGAGGCCCAGCGGCTGCCAGACGTAGCGAAGAAACGCGAAGATCGTCAGCGTGATCGCCAGGATCTGGTAGAGGAAAAAGACCAGCCGGAACGGCCGCGACCAGGACGAGAAGAACTGCGCGAGCGAATCCGACCCCTGCTGCCGCCGCGCCAGGTGGTGGGTCACCAGGCCGAAGCAAAGCAGCCCCAGAAAGTTCGGGATCGCAAACGTCAGCAGGCCGAAGACCCCGAACTGCGTGGTGAACTGGACCGAGAAAAACAGGCCCAGCCCCCACATCCAGGACAGGGCGACGGAGTTCCCCCAGAGGATCGTGCCGAACCAGCGGGGAAGATTGGACGTCGAAGAAGAGGCCATGAACTTCAAGCTCATACTATTTCCCTTTTCCCTCCGCAACCTGTAACAAAAGGAAATCCGCAAGGGCGTTCCCCCGGGCTACGCCTGGCTGACGGTCTCTCCCGCGGGAACCGTCACCTGGGAAGTTGTCCTTTTGTGAGCTTCTGCGCTCACTCTCCGGTGTCGTAACCTCCGGAGTCCAGCTTCCGCCAGAATGCCGCCGCCGGTTGGTCGGCAGGATCTCCGGGGGCGCGGAGAAAGAGGATCTGCTTCAGGTTCCGCAATCCGTTGAGGGCCGCCTTATCCGAGACCATCATCGGGCTGATGGTCAAACGGGCGAGCGGCAGGTATCCGATGGCCCGGAGGTTTTCGACGGAAAGTTTGGCGGCATCAAGCGACTGCAGCATGCGGCAATAGGCGAGCGGCGTAAGATCGGCGACCCGGGTGCCGGAAATGTCGAGGCTCGCCAGCGTCGGCATCTTCCGCACGCACGACAGCTCGGAGAACTCCGTGTCTTTCAGGACGAGGTTCCTGAGGCGCTGGAACGATGGCGCGGTCGCGGGAATCGCGGACACCCGGCATCCGCTCAAATCGAGTGACTCCAGGGGAAGGGAGGCGAGGTTCGTCCAGTCCAAATTCGAAACCCCTTCGATCCGCAGGCGGGTCGGGACGGGGTTGAGCTTTTTGATCGGGGCCAGGTTGGTGAGTTCGGCGATCCCCGAAATCGAAAGATCCCGGCCGCCGGCCTGAAATTTCACGCGGCCGGTCCCGCCGTTGGCCGTGATCAGGTCCACGGCAATTTCCGCCTGTCCCGGGGGTCGCTCCGTGGGGCTCGGCCCGAACACCGATTTTCTAGCGATCGATTTGTCTTGAAAAAAATCGATGACCCCGGCGGCGATCTGTTCCGCGGGAGAGCCCGCATTTTTCAATAGCTTCGCCGCATTTTTAAACCGGTCGCCGCTCATTTTTGCCATTTGGTCGCAGAGCGTGGCCAGATCGGCGGGATTATCGCGCCCGAGAGGATCCAGCCTGTCCAGCAACTGCCCCCCCTGAGCGCATTTAGTCGCAGCGACAAAAGCTTCTTTTGCCTGGGTCACCTCCATGCAGGAAAGGTGATAAAAGCCCTTCAGTTGCCACGCGGGAGCAAAAGTGGAATTAGCAAGAAGGGCCCCGGACACCTTTTCCAGGCCACTGCTGATCTTTGCGAGAATGTATTCGGGATTGCGTTCGCGGAGGGCAAGCTGCTCGGTGTTCAAGTCGCCGTGAAACTGCATGAGAGCCTCCTGGGTCATCTGCCTCGCCTGCTGCATCGCCATCTCGTCTTCCGAAGGCTGCTCATGCCGGAACAGCGGCCTGCGGTCGGTCTCCGGCTGCTGCGCCCTCGCGGCCTGAAGCGCGTTGAACCTCTCCTCGGCCTCGGTTCCTTTTTGAACGGCCCCGGCGATCAGTGACTCAGCCTTCTTCTGCTCTTCGAGGCGTTTCTGTTTCTCCAGCTCGGTCTCGTTCTGGGCGGAAGACACCTGCTCTTCGGCTTTCGCCTTGTCTTTGCGGGCAACATCCAGGGCCCCGTAAGCCTTCCTCACTTCCTCCTCTTTAGCCCTGGCTTCCTGCTCGTTCTTTTTGGCAAGAAGCTCGTTTTTTTCTGCGAGGTCTTTTTGCGTCCGCGCCTCGGCCAGCGCGTCCTCCGCGACCTTGGCGGCGTCCTCGGCGACTTTGGCGCGTTCGGTGATCTTCCAAAATGCGGCGACCGAGCCCGCGATGAAGACCAGGAGGGATCCCGCGATGACCGCGGTAACCGCGCGGTTGCGCAGGACGAGTTTCCGCAACAGATCCACCGCCGAGACCGGCCTCGCGGTGATGGGCTCGCCTTTGCGGTAGTGCTCGAGATCCGCCTCCAAGGCCTTCACGCTGCGGTAGCGTTCGACGGGCGAGTTGCGCAGGGCTTTTAGGAGAATAACTTCCAGGTCGCTGTCGAGCTTGGGGTTGAGGGACCTCGGGCGCGGGGGCTCGTGGGTTTGCAGCGCCTGCGCATCGGTCACGATATTCCCCGTGGCCTCGAAATGCCGGCGGCCGGTGAGCATCTGGAACAGGATGGTGCCGAGCGCATAGACGTCGGCCCGCTCGTCCACTTCCTTGCTCGACTCCGCCTGCTCGGGAGACATGTTTTCGAGCGTCCCCACCACGTGGCCGCTGATCGAGAGCGATTGGCCGGAGTCGCCGGAGTTAATTTTTGCCAGCCCGAAATCCGCAACGAGCGGCTCGCCGTCTTCGCGGAGAAGGATGTTGCCGGGTTTCAAATCGCGGTGAAGGACGCCGTGTTCGTGAGCGAACTGCACCGCCTCGCAAACCTTCAGGAACATGTTCAAGGTCTGCTCGACAGGGAGGATCCGGGTTTCCTTCGCGCGGGCGGCGGGTTCATCCGCCTCAGGTGGCGATTCGTCGCGGGAGGACCGCTCTTCCCGCAGGGCGTGGATCAAGGATTTGAGGTCGGGGAGCACACCGGCCCTGCTGCCGCTCGACTCGACCTCCGCGCGTTCGTAAAGAAGATCCGCGAGCGTGAGGCCGTCGACGTATTCCATGACGAGGTATTGGATCCCCTCGAACTCGCTCATCTCAAAAACCCGGCAGATGTTCCGGTGAGGCAGCCGGGACATCACCTCCGCCTCGCGCTGGAAGCGCTTCAGCTGCGCGTCTGTGGTCGCTTCCGTCGTATGCATCACCTTGATCGCAACCGCATTTCCATAGCGGTCCTGGCCTTTCCAAACCTTGCCCATGCCGCCGGCGCCGATGACCTTGACCAATTTGTATTTCCCCAGCATCTGGGAAAACTGCGGGGCGACGACATTCTCGGTGCTGAGTTCAAGTGAGTCGCCGATCAGCGCCGGACGAACCACCCTCAGGACCGGCACCGCCTCGTCCAGCCCGCGGGTTTTGATCGAGTAGAGGTAGTCGGCGTAAAATTCCGCCCGCGAGGCGTCCTCCTCGATCCCGGGACCGATCAGCCAGACTCCGCGCACATACTCCGCAGGCAGCGGCAGGATCTCGTCTCCGCTCCATTGGAAGTCGCTCAAATCCGGATCCGATTCGCTCTCCGCGCGGATCGCCTGCCATCCATCCGGAAGCGTATGAATGATGTTGCGCAGCGACATTTCCGACATCAGGATTTCTCCCGGCCGCGCGAGCCGGCACAGCTCGGCGGCGAGTTCCACGGTGACCCCGATCGCCGAGTATTGCTGCGTGGCGGAACTCCCGAGCGAGCCGACGAATGTCTCGCCGGTCCAGATCCCGCACGACATCGGCGGCATCTCCTTGCCCTGCCGGAAAAGCCCCGAGCGAAGCTCCGAGGATTTTTCGATTTGGTTGCAAGCGGCCCGGACCGCCCGCAGGGCGTGGTCCGCAAAATACCGGGGCGCCCCGAACAGCCCGACGACCGCCTCGCCCGAGGACTGGTAATACGTGCAGCCGGTCTCGAGGATGGCGTCGGCGGATTCCTCGACAAACGAGTTCAGCATCAGCCGCGTCTCCATCGGGGCCAACCGTTCCGCGAGGTGAGCGATGCCGTTGAGGCGCACGTGCGAAACGGTCATGAATCTCCGCTCGGGCTGCCGTGCCGTCCGGAGCTCCTCCTCGTTGAGCAAATCCACCGAAGTCCCGCTCACGTGGCGCAGGTCGCGGTTCACCGAATCCGCCGTCGTCACCTCGTCGAGGACGATGTCCAGCACCCCTCCATCGCTGTAGGTCTTGACCTCAAAGACCCGCCCCCCGTCATCGGTCACCAGCCGGTTGGCGGCCCGCCCGGCCTCGGGCCGCTGGAAGCAGCCGGAGATTTCGCCCCGCGTGCGAGCCGCAAGAACATCCAGGGGCGCGCCGACCAGATCGGATTTCTTGGCTCGCAGATACGAGGCCATCGCCCCGTTGGCATACAGAACGATGTCGTCCGGAGAAATCCGCGCAATCATCGTCCGGAAGAATTCACCGTCTGGGATCGGCATAAAAAAAAACTAATCCCGAAAACAGAATCGCTCAATCCCGAAAAAGATACAGCCCGCCGCAGCGAATGCTACGACGGGCTGTTGTTCCCCCCAGAACAATCTTCAATGCGACGAAAGTAATACGCCGCCAGCAGAACGCAAGATATATTTTGAAAAAACGCGCATTGTTTTTGCATGATGCGAATCAGCAGCATGTTGCGTCAGGAATTATTTGACCAAATCACGTCATATGAAAGCATTTTATCGCCGTCGAAGTGAAAAAAACCGCGGAAATGCCCGCCGGAAATCACGCCGGGCAGCCAATGGATGTCGTCATCCCACATCTCGTGGTAAGGGATTTGGTCGAGCGGGGTCCACAGCGGCGCGGCTTCGTCGGTCTCATACGGTTCGCCGATGCAGTCCGAGGCGACGAAGACCGCGCAGTGGAGCGCGTAGCCGTCCGCGAATTGAAAGTGGAGTTCGCCGCGGTCCTCGACGCCCATGGGCGTGATTCCGAGTTCCTCCTGCGTCTCGCGGATCGCGGCATCGCGCGCGGTTTCCCCGGGCTCCAACCGTCCGCCGGGCGCGTTGATTTTGCCCGCACCCAAGCCGCGCTTTTTCCGGATGAGAAGGATCTCATCCGCGCGGATGACGAAGCAAAGTGTCGCGCGCTCGGTCGGCTGCCAGGTTTTCCAGAATTCGGGCATCCGGCGATTCTTACGCGATACGTTCGAGGAGGAACGGCTTGAGGTCGGCGATGGCGACGCGTTCCTGCTGCATGGAATCGCGGTGCCGCAGGGTGACGGTGCCTTCCTTTTCAGGGCCGTTTTCACCGACGGTGTCGAAGTCCACGGTGATGCAGAACGGCGTGCCCGCCTCATCCTGCCGGCGGTAGCGTCGGCCGATGGCGCCGGACTCGTCGTAGAATACATTCATGTCCCCGCGCAGCGCCTGGACGATCGCGCGGGAGGTTTCGACGAGGGCGGGTTTGTTTTTGAGGAGCGGGAAGACGCCGCATTTGATCGGGGCCATGCGCGGGTGAAAGCGCATGACGTTGCGGGTCTCGGCTTTGCCCTTGTCGTCGGTCACGGTCTCCTCTGCGAACGCCTCGCAGAGCAGGGCCAGCACAGTGCGGTCAGCTCCGGCGCTGGGCTCGACGACGTGCGGGACGAAGCGCTCCTTCGTCGCCTCGTCGTAGTAGTCGAGCGGCTTGCCGCTGTGCTCGATGTGCTTCGAGAGGTCGTAGTCGGTCCGGTAGGCGATGCCCTCGAGCTCGCTGATCCCGAACGGGAACTCGTATTCGAGGTCGTAGGTTTTTTTCGAATAGAACGCGCGGTCGCCGTCCGGGATGTCGTTGATGTGGATCTTCGAGCGGGGGATTCCGATGTCCTCGTAAAATTTCAGCCGCTCTTCGAGCCAGTAGTCGGTGAGCTTGAGCCCGTCCTCCGGGCGGCAGAAGTATTCGATTTCCATCTGCTCGAACTCGCGCGAGCGGAAGATGTAGTTCCGCGGGTTGATCTCGTTGCGGAACGCCTTGCCGATCTGGGCGATCCCGAACGGGAGCTTCTGGCGCGAGGTGTCGAGGACGTTGCGGAACTGGACGAACATCGCCTGCGCGGTCTCGGGTCGGAGGTAGACCATGTTGTCGTCGCTCTCGACCGGACCGGCGTAGCTCTTGAACATGAGGTTGAACGCGCGGGGCTCGGTGAGGTCGCGCGCGCCGCAGTTCGGGCAGAACTTCACGCCGTCCTTCTCCGGAAGCTGGTCCGCGCGATGTCGGGCCTTGCACACCCGGCAGTCCACCATCGGATCGGAAAATGTCTCCTCGTGGCCGGACGCCTTCCAGACCGCGCGGTTCATGATGATCGATCCGTCCATGCCCTCCATGTCGTCGCGCTCGCGGACGTTGCGCTTCCACCAGAAGTCCTTGAGGTTCCGCTTCAGCTCAACCCCGAGCGGACCGTAGTCCCAGAACCCGTTCAGCCCGCCGTAAATTTCGGAGGATTGAAAAATGAAACCGCGCCTCTTGCAGAGGCTCACAATTTT
>JBAWVC010000113.1:0-7733 GCA_037147455.1 Verrucomicrobiota bacterium
ATTTTTTCCAGGATCGCGTCGATCGAGGCGGGAGGAATCACCCGCTCGCTCCGCTTTTCCGGTTCCACCACCCGCAGGTGCGAGCGCTTCCGCGGAAGGAGCGAATCAATGGACCAGCTTCCGCGCAGGAGTTGGATCGTGACGATCGCCGCCGCGGAATCCAGCACCAGCACCAGGAGGCTGGTCCGCATGGCGTAGGCAAGATATTGAAGCGCGGAGATCGCGAACAAAGCCAGGGCGATCCACCGGGCCTGGATGCTGAAAAACATCTGCGCGGTCGGATACAGGGTGGCGAACGCGATGAAGACGCTGAAATGAAGGGCGGAAGAGCCGGTGTAGATCGAAGGGAACCCCGCAAGCCCCGCCAAGGTCAGAACCAGCGGCGGCAGCAGGAGAAGCGCCGAATAAAGCCCCAGGAACGCATTTCGCCCCAGAAACGATTCGATCTCCCGGCCGAACACGACGAGCAGATAGATTTCCAGCAGAAACAGGATGTCGGGAGGGTGGACAAAAGCGTAGGTCATCACCTGCCAGAGCTTGTAGTTTTCCAGGACCGCCCGGCTGGAGAACCCGAAGGATTGTATCAATGCCTCCGCCCCGGCCGCCATGGCGATCGCGGTCAGGACCATCGTCGCCGCATGCACGACGGCAAGGACGGTGCTGGCATAGACAGGGAACGACCCCACCCATGTCAGGGGCGACGTGCTTCCGGAATTTCGGTCCGCGATCATTGGATCGGGATATCTTACGACGGCAAAAAATATCTCACAAGGCGGAACTCGTTTTGCTTGCCAGCAGCGAAGGCTGTGTCATTATTAGTTCGTCTAATACCACTTTATGAGTAAACAAACCACACTCGGAACCAGTAAACCAACCAACACCTCGATCGTCGCCTGGGTTGACGAAATTGCATCCCTGACGAAACCCGACCACATTTTCTGGTGCGACGGGTCCGAGGCCGAGGACAAGCACATGCGCGACCTGATCGTGGCCTCGGGCGCCGCCCTCTGGCTCAACGAAAAGCTCCGCCCGAACTGCATCCTGGTGCGCAGCGATGTCCGCGACGTCGCCCGCGTCGAGGAGCGCACGTTCATCTGCTCGAAGGCGAAGAAGGATGCCGGCCCCACCAACAACTGGGAAGCGCCGGACGTCATGAAGACCAAGATGAACGGCCTCTTCAAAGACTGTATGAAAGGGCGCACGCTCTATGTGATCCCGTTCAGCATGGGCCCGATCGGCTCGCCGATCGCCCAGTATGGCATCGAGCTGTCCGACAGCCCGTATGTCGTCGCGAGCATGCGCATCATGACCCGCATGGGATCGGGCGTTTACGATCAGATCGCCAAGACCGGCAGCTACGTGAAGTGCCTCCACTCGGTCGGATCTCCGCTCGCCGCGGGCGCGAAGGACGTCGCCTGGCCGTGCAATCCAGAGAATACCTACATCACGCATTTCCCCGAGGAACGCCTCATCATGAGCTTCGGCTCGGGCTACGGCGGCAACGCCCTCCTCGGCAAAAAATGTTTCGCGCTGCGCATCGCCTCGGCGATGGCCCGCGACGAGGGCTGGATGGCCGAGCACATGCTCATCCTCGGGGTCAAGGATCCGGCCGGCAACAAGACCTACGTGACCGCCGCCTTCCCGAGCGCGTGCGGCAAGACGAATTTCGCGATGCTGATCCCGCCGAAGCAGCTCCAGGACGAGGGCTGGGAGGTTTCCTGCGTCGGTGACGACATCGCCTGGATCAAGCCTGGCCCCGACGGCCACCTGCGCGCGATCAACCCGGAGGCCGGGTTCTTCGGCGTCGCGCCCGGAACCGCCTACGACAGCAATCCGATGGCGATGGATTCGATCAAGCGCGACACCATCTTCACGAACGTCGCCCTCACCGACGACGGAGACATCTGGTGGGAAGGCATGAGCAAGGAGAAGCCCAAGCACCTCATCGACTGGAAGGGCAAAGACTGGACGCCTGAGACCAAGGACGCTGACGGCAAGCCGGTTCTTTCCAGCCATCCGAACAGCCGCTTCGCCGCACCGGCGAGGAACTGCCCGATCATCGACCCCGACTGGGAAAACCCGGCCGGCGTTCCCGTGAGCGCGATGGTGTTCGGCGGGCGCCGTGCGACGACGATGCCGCTCATCTTCCAGTCGTTCGACTGGGTCCACGGGGTCTATCTCGGCGCCACGGTCGGCTCCGAAATGACCGCCGCCGCCGCCGGCACGATCGGTCAGGTCCGCCGCGACCCGATGGCGATGCTCCCGTTCTGCGGATACAACATGGGCGACTATTTCGCCCATTGGCTGAGCATGCGCCACGAGGTCAAATACCTGCCGCGCATATTCCATGTGAACTGGTTCCGCAAGAGCGCCGAGGGCAAGTTCATGTGGCCGGGATTCGGCGACAACACGCGCGTCCTCAAGTGGATCGTCCAGCGCTGCCAGGCCGGAATGCACGCCGTCGAGACCCCGATCGGCTGGGTGCCGGAATACAAGGACCTCGACCTGCGCGGGATCGAAAAAGACATCACTCCCGAGAAGTTTGCCGAGGTCATGAAGATCGACACCGCCGAGTGGCACCGCGAACTCATCATGCAGGACGAGCTCTTCATCAAGCTCTACAGCCACCTTCCCAAGGAGCTCACCTTCCAGCGCGAACTTCTCATCTCGCGCCTGTAACCCTTCCTCACACGAAAATCCCCGCATGGAGCCAAAAGCTCCTGCGGGGATTTTTTTGCCCGGATCCCGGGTCATCTCTCGACACAAAGACGATAAGCGGCCAGTGCGGGACAGGGAGAAGGCGTCCCGCCTGTGAAAGACACGCGTCTGCGCTTGCAAAGCCAGTGCCCAAACGGGCGCCCTGGGCGCCGCGAAGCCCGGTTATTTCCAGGAGAAGGGCATCACTCCTGGCGCATGGCTTCGATCCGCGAGGTGTCGTATCCGCGCTCCGCGACCAATTTTAATATCTGCTGATACGTGGCGGCGGGGAGTTTCGGCTCGCGCGCCAGGATCCAGAGGAACTGTCGGGACGGGTGCCCGACGACCGCCCAGGAATAGTTTTTCTCATCCAGCCCGATGACCCAGTAGGCGCCGGAGAACGGCCCGGCAAAACTGACTTTCAGCTTGGTGTTCTGCGATCCGGGAACAACCGTCGCCCTGCCGATGACCTGCATCGGCTTGCCGTTCTTTCCGATGCTTTTGTTGACGACTTTGATCGAGCCGTCCGGGTTGGCGGAATACTCGGCGGTCGTGTCGGCCGCGCAGTTGCGCTCGAAAAAGTTGGGATACTTGGCGATCTCATACCACCTGCCGGTGTAGCGGCTCAGGTCCACGGAAGGGACGGTGGCCAGCGGGGGCCGGGAGGCGCAGCCCGCGAAGAGAAGGCTGATCAGCATTGCAGCGCGTGGGAATTTCGTTTTCATACGGGTATGAACCTACGCCGGATCGCGCTTGCCTGCATGGCAATTCTTGCGGCCTGCGACGGGCCGTCGCGGCGGGCGGATCTGGTGTTCATCAACGGGGCCGAGCCCGAGACGCTGGATCCCGGGATCATCACCGGTCAGCCCGAGGGCCGGGTCGTGAACGCGCTCTTCGAGGGGCTTTGCGCCTACGATGAGAGCGGGCGGGCGGTTCCCGGAGTCGCGGAGTCATGGGAGATCTCTCCCGATGGCAAACACTACACGTTTCATATCCGGCCGGATGCCAGGTGGAGCGACGGCCGTCCGCTGGTCGCGGGGGATTTTGTTTCCTCGTGGAAGCGCACGCTCACGCCCGCGACCGGCGCCCAATACAACTACATGCTTTTCCCGATCAAAAATGCGGGCGCGTATGCCGACGGAAAGATCAAGGATTTTTCCGAAGTCGGGGTGAGCGCCCCCGATGACCGGACCCTGCTCGTGGAGCTCGAAAATCCGACGCCGTATTTCCTCGAGCTCTGCGCGTTTCCCACCTTGCAGCCCGTTCGCGTGGATCTGATCGAGCGGGTGGGGGACGACTGGGTGAAGCCTGCTCACATCATCGGAAACGGCGCGTATGTCCTGGAATCCTGGCGGATCAACGACAAGATCCGGCTGAAGAAAAGCCCGCACTATTGGAACAGGGGCAAGGTTTCGCTGGAGACCGTCGATATCCTTCCGATCTCGGACGCGAATGTGGCGTTCAACTTTTACGCCAGTGGGCTTGCGGACCTCGTGATGGACAAGGGGCTCGCGCCGCCGGCCCTGCTCGATGAGCTGAAGACGAAACCGTGGTTTCACGCGGCGCCGTTCCTGGGCATCTATTTTCTTCGCTACAACTGCGAGCGGGGGCCGTTCAAGGACGAGCGGGTCCGCCGCGCGTTCTCGCTGGCGGTTGACAAAAAGCGCATCGTCGAAAAGATTACCCGCGCCGGCGAGCTTCCGGCACCCGGGTTCGTGCCCCCCGGAATTCCGAACTACGCTGGGACCGACGGGCTTCCCTACGATCCGCAAGGCTCCAAACAGTTGCTCGCGGATGCGGGTTTTCCCGGGGGGAGGGGATTTCCGCTCATTAATTACCTCTACAGCAAGAGCGAACTGAACGAGGCGATCGCCGTGGAATTGCAGAGCATGTGGCGCGACACGCTCGGCGTGAACGTCAACCTAGTCCGCCAGGAGTGGAAGGTGTATTTGAATTCGCTATCGCTGCTCGACTACGACATCGCGCGTTCGAGCTGGGTCGGGGACTATCCGGATCCCAACACGTTCCTCGACATGTTCCTCACCGGCGGCGGCAACAACCGCACCGGCTGGAGCAGCCCGGAATACGACCGCCTGATCGCGGAGGCATCCCGCGAGGTCGACCCCGCGAAGCGCCTGGGGATTTTGCGGCAGGCGGAAGACCTCCTCGTCCAGCAGGCCGTTCCGGTCGCGCCGATCTACTATTACGTCGGCATCCAGCTCTACAACCCGCAGAAGCTCGGCGGGATCCGCGCCAATGTCCTCGACGAACACCCGATCCGCGCGATTTTTCGGAAATAGTGGATGTAGCGGGCGGCGCTCTATGAGCGTCGGAAGAATGAGAAGAAAATAATGCGACGGTCATAGAGCGACGCTACACCTGCGGGCTATGCGCGGCCTGCCGGAGCCTGGCGTGATCCGGGATCAGCCTGCCACGAGCAGGGCGACTCCCTCTTCGAGCGTCGCGACGTTCGAGATCGAGACGACCGGGGTTCCCTTGCGGATGCGCCCGACCAGCCCGGCGATGACTCCGCCCGGGCCGAGCTCCAGGAAATTTGTAATGTGCAGATGGTCGATCATGTATTCGATGCTCTGCGACCAGCAGACGCTTCCGGTGACCTGATCGGCTAGCGTGCGCCGGATATTTTCCGCGTCGCCCACGGCGGTGGCATCGACATTCGAGACGACGGGCACGCGCGCGGCGGACATCTGTGTTTCCTCCAGCGCCTGCTGGAGTGTCTGGTAGGCGGATTCCATCAGGCGCGAATGGAACGCGCCCGCGACCGTGAGCTCGACCGCCTTGCGCGCGCCGTATTCCTTGGCGAGCGAGACGGCGAGGGCGATTTTCGAGGATTCGCCGGAGAGGACGATCTGCCCCGGGGAGTTGAGGTTGGCGACATCGACATCCGCGGCGGACGCCAGGTCGCGCACGCGGTCCTCGTCTCCGCCGATGATCGCCGCCATCGCCCCCTCGGTGGAATCGCAGGCCAGCTGCATCGCCCGCGCCCGCTTGTCCACAAGCCGGAGCCCGGTGGCAAAATCAAATGTTCCTGCGGCGGCATGCGCCGTGAATTCGCCCAGCGACAGCCCGGCCGCCGCATGGAAATCCAGCTGGGGAAACTTCTCCCGCACCGCGGCCAGGCAAGCGAGCCCGTGGACATAAAGCGCGGGCTGGCAGACCGACGTTTTGGTGAGCTCCTCGGCGGGGCCTTCGAACGCGATTTGCGAAAGCGGGTAGCCGAGGATTTCATCCGCCTGCTTGAAAAGGGCTGCGGCAACGGGGAATTCCGCGGCAAGGTCTTTGCCCATCCCGACGGATTGGGCACCCTGGCCTGAGAAAAGGAGAGCGAGTTTTTTTGTCATGATATAAGTGAACGCGCGGCCTTGGTGGCGGCAGCGCGAAGCGATTGTGCCCCACGGGCGAGGTTCTCAGCAAGCCCGATTGCAGGATCGCCGATCGAAACGCAGCGGGAAAAGATCTCTGCGGCGGGCATTTCCACGCGTCCGGCGAAGGCGATGCAGGGTTTCCCGTATTTCTTCGCCAGCTCGGCGAGCGCACCCGGTCCCTTGCCTTCGAGGGTCTGCGCATCAAGCGAGCCCTCTCCCGTGATGACGAGATCGCAGGCCGCCACCCGCGCCTCGAGCCCGAGACGTTCCGCGATCCAGTCGAATCCGGGGACGATCTCCGCGCCGCAAAATGTCAGCAGGCCGAACCCGGTTCCCCCCGCAGCCCCCGCGCCCGGCGCGTCGCGGCGGCTGGTGCCGAACGCCTCTTCGCACACGTCCGCAAAATGTTCGAGGCCCGACTCCAGGATTCGGATGTCATCCTCGCTCGCCCCCTTTTGCGGACCATAAACCCGGCTGCATCCTCTTGATCCCAAGAGGGGATTTTTCACGTCGGAGAGCGCGAGGATTTTCGCCGGGTCTCGCGGGGGAGGGGGGATCATCCTGGCGATATCGCAAAGGTTCCTCGGCGCGGGTTGAACGTCCCGGCCCCGGCAGTCCTGAAACTTCCAGCCCAGGGCGGATGCCAGCCCGGCCCCGCCGTCGTTTGTGGCGCTGCCGCCCAAGCCCACGGCGATGGTCGCCGGGCCGGGCGCCATGGCATCGAGGATCAGCTGGCCGGTTCCGAATGTCGTTGATCGCAAAATGTCCCGCTCGTTTTCCGGGATCTGCGCCAGCCCCGAAGCTGCGCACATCTCGATCACCGCCAGCCGCTCGCCGGGAATCCAAACATATTCGGCGACCAGCGAGCGCCCCAAAGCATCGCGAACTTCCGCCCGCTTCCTCTCCGCGCCTTCGCATGAGGAAAAAACATCCGCGGTGCCATCGCCGCCATCCGCCAGACAGGCCCGGTCGAAGTCCGCGCCCGGCATCGCTTCCCGCCATCCGCACTCGATCGCCTCCGCCGCCTGGGCGGCCGTGAGCGAGCCTTTGAACTTGTCCGGCGCAACAAGGATTTTCATGCGCCGGCCTCCATCTGATCGAGCACTTTGGAAAATGGCACGCCTTCGAGAAGCCCGAACGCGTCGTGGCGGGTCAGCCGTTCGCGGGTCGAAGCCGGGCTGCTGATCCCGCAGAGAAACCTGGCGAGCGGGCGTTTCCCGCGAAGCGCGGCATGGCCTTCGTCCCTCAATGCGCGGATCATTTTCAGGTCGGAGACCGAGATGTCGCGTTCCGGGCTGCGGGGCAGGGGAGCCACGGCGGTGCCCGCGCAGCGGCCGCAATGGCCGCAGGGGGAGGGGAGGGGTTCGCCAAAATATTCGAGGAGAAGGCGCGTCGAACACCCGGGGTCTTCGGCGAAGGCGACGATGCGGTCCAGCCGTGCGAGGTCCTGGGTTTCGCGCCGCACGAAGAGCCCGTAGAGCCAGGTGGCCAGCTCGCGGGGGGAGCGTTCCTTCGCCCCGGCCAGCAAGCGGAACCGGTGCCGCAGCCCGGCCGGCTTCATCTCGATGTCGCCGGATTCCTCGAGGTATCCCAGCGCCTTCAAAATCCTTTCGCGCGACTCGCCGGTGGACCCGGCCGCCGCGGCGACAT
>JBAWVC010000114.1:0-7720 GCA_037147455.1 Verrucomicrobiota bacterium
CCTGACAACCGTCCTGGTCCTCCGCCCCCGCCGAAACTGAAGGACCCGAATTCCATCACGGTTGAGCGTAGTGCCGGAGCTCTATGAGCGTCGCACTTTATGAGCGGCGATCCCGACCTGCCTGCAAAAAGCAACCGACGGTCACAGACAGCCGCTACAATTTGCAGCCGCCCAAATCGGCGCGCGAGTTATTTTGGCTGGCGGGCGCGTGAGCGGCCAGCGCCTTGGGCAGCGGCGACGTGAACCGCATCTCCTCGCGCGTGGCGGGATGGGAAAATTTCAGGAACGTGGCGTGGAGGCCGAGGCGGCCGGCGGGATCCGTGGCCGCGCCGTATTTTTCATCCCCGATGACCGGGCATCCCTCGGCGGCCAGCTGGACGCGGATCTGGTGGCGCCGTCCCGTCTCCAGCCGGAGGCGGACCAGCGAAACCTTCGAATCCTCCGAGAGAACGTTGTAATGAGTGATCGCGTGGCGGGTCAGCGCGGAGGCTTTGGCGATGCGGACTTTGAACTTGTTGCTTTCGTCGAGATCGCACGAGAAGACTCCCTCCTTGTTCCGGAGCCGCCCCTCCACGACCGCCTCGTAGTGCTTTTCGTTTTCCTCCCAATGACCCTGCAGAAATTCTTTTGCCTCCGGTGTCTTCGCGAAGACCATGAGCCCGGATGTTTCCTTGTCCAGGCGGTGGACAATCCAAACGCGCTCGCTCCCTCTCCGGTTGCTGCCCCGGAGGTAGTTGGTGAGCTGGAAGTAGGCGGTCTTCTCGTCCTCGGCGTTGCTCGCGATGCTCAGGAGCCCGGACGGCTTGTCGATGACAATCAGGTGCGCGTCCTCGAACCACACTTTGATCCCCGAGGAAATCGAGGTCTTCGGAGCCGCGTATCGGACCGGGCTGATCCGGACCACATCCCCCGGTTGCAGAGGATGGTTGAACTGCGTCACCGGCCTGCCGTTCACCGTCACGGATTGGTGCTTCAGCAGGCTGCGGATCTTGGTTTTTTTCGTCTCCGGCCAGGTCGAAAACAAAAAGGCGAGCAACTCGCCGGGTGCGCTGACCGTGACCGGCTTCGTCATGGACGCCGCTCGATGAGCGAAAACTCCTGCCGGATCTTCGCGATCTGATTTTCCGGCAGTAACCCCCGCCATTGGCTCCCAGGATAGACAATCGAGTTTTTCCCGATCAGGGACCCAGGACTCAGCACGCTGTTGCAGCCGACTTCGGCGTGGTCCCCCACAATCGCCCCGAATTTCCTCAGGCCTGTCGCGATCCGCCCATCCGGCCCCGGAATGATGACGTCCGATTTGTCGAGCTTCACATTGGATAGAATCACCCCGGCCCCCAGATGCGATTTGAAGCCCAGGATCGAATCCCCCACATAGTTGTAATGCGGAACCTGCGCCCCGTCGAAAACCAGACAATTCTTAAACTCGCAGGAATTTCCGGCAACCACCCCATCCCCGATGATCACGTTTTCGCGGATGTAGCACCCATTGCGAATTTCGCAGTTCTCGCCTATCCACGCCGGTCCCTTGATCATCGCCCCATGCTCAATCACTGTGCCTTTGCCGATAAACACGGCGTTGCTGATAAAGGGTTTGCCTATGGTATTTCCTAATATTGCTGGCTTTAATCGGAACTGCAGATAGGCCGAAATTTTCGAGAGCGCCTGCCAGACGTATTCCACATTTTCAAAGATGACCCGGTGTTCGGTGTGATCGAGGTCGAAGAAGTCGGCGGGTGAGAACATAGTATTAAGAAGCATGGCAGGATGCCACAGGTATCAGTTTCGTGTCAGTTTTTGTCCGTCTTTTGTGTCTTTGACCGTCCATCCCAGTCCCTGGATCTGATCCCGGAGCGAATCGCTGGATTTCCAGTCCTTGTTGGCCCGGGCTTGCGAGCGGAGTTCTGCGAGGGCGGTGACCTCACGGGGAATTTCCTCGACTTCCGGATCCATGGCAAGGACGGATTGAACCCCCTCCAACCACTCGACCAAGGCCTTTGCTTCGCCAGGAGTCACTTCGCCAAGGTCGATCAGCCGGTTGGTCTCACGGATCACATCAAAGACGGCAGCAAGTGCGGCCGAGATGTTTAAGTCGTCGTCAAGAGATGATCCAAACTCCTCTAAGCTAGAGAGATCCTTTTTATTCGCGGACTTCGCGCCTTCCGAAAGTTCGCATATCCTGCGACTCCACTCGTCCAGCCGGGCAAGGGCGCTGCGGGCAGCGGCGAGCCCCTCGATGGTGAAGTTCAGTTGCTCCCGGTATTTGACCGAGAGGAGGGCATAGCGGACCTCGCGTCCGGTCCACCCTTTTTCCAAGGTGAGGTCGCGGAGGGTGAAAAAGTTGCCGGCGCTTTTGGCCATTTTTGTTCCCTCGACCTGGAGGTGCTTGCAGTGGAGCCAATAGCGGGAGAACTGGAGCCCTGTGACGCATTCGCTCTGGGCAATTTCCGCTTCGTGATGGGGAAAAATGTTGTCCTCGCCCCCGCAATGGATGTCGATTTGTGGTCCAAGGATTCCGGTTGCCATGGCGCTGCACTCGATGTGCCATCCCGGGCGGCCGCGGCCCCAGGGGCTTTCCCACCAGACATCGCCGTCGGCCTGGTCCCACGCCTTCCAGAGAGCGAAATCCCCGACATTTTCTTTTTCGTATTCGTCGCTCTGGACCCGGACCCCGGCCTTGAGTTCATCCAGCACGATGTGGGCGAGCTGGCCGTAGGCCGGAAACGACCGGATCCGGAAATAGACCGAGCCATCGTCCGCCCGGTAGGCGTGGCCTTTCTCCACGAGCGCCGAGATCATGGAAATCATCCGGGCGATGTGGTCGGCGGCGGTGGCCTCGGGAAAATGTTCGGCGCGCTTGATGCGCAGGGCATCGAGATCCTCAAAGAACGCTTTTTTGAACGGCTTGGTGAACTCCGCCAAAGGGATCCCGGCCGCCCGGCACCCGCGGATCGTTTTGTCATCGACATCGGTCAAATTCATGACGCGGATGACTCGGAATCCCCGGTATTCGAGATGCCGCTGGAGCAGGTCCTCGAAGATATAGGCCCGGAAGTTTCCGATATGGGCAAAATTGTAAACCGTCGGCCCGCAGGTGTAGAGGCGGACGACCCTGGGTTCCAGCGGGACGAAATCCTCGATCCGGCGGGAGAAGGTGTTGAAGAAGCGAATCGGCATGGACCGGCCAGTAAAGTGCCCGTCGCCACAAAATGCAATCCCGCGCGCGACAGCATTCCGTCTTGCTGTTCGCTGCCGGACTTGTTCATTTAATGGGCGATGAAAAAAATGAAGATCGGAATCATCGGGTGCGGGAATATCAGCGAGATCTACGCTGGGGCAGGGTCGAAGTTCCGCAATCTGGAGATCCTGGCCTGCGCGGATCTGGATTTTGCGCGCGCGCACGCGCTGGCGGAGAAGTGCGGGATCCCTCGCCCGCTGCGGGTCGAGCAGTTGCTGGCGGACCGGGATATCGAGCTGGTGATCAACCTGACGATCCCTGCGGTTCACGCCGAGGTGGGGATGGAGGTCTTGAGGAACGGGAAGCATCTCTACAACGAAAAGCCGCTCGCCCAGAAGCGGCGCGCGGCCCGCGAGATGATCGGGCTCGCCCGCGAAAAAAACCTTCTGATCGGATGCGCGCCGGACACGTTTCTCGGCGCCGGCCTCCAAACCTGCCGCAAGCTGATCGATGAGGGCGCGATCGGGGAACCGGTCGCAGGGGCGGGATTCATGCTGAGCATGGGGATGGAGCAATGGCATCCGAACCCCGGGTTCTTTTACAAAAAAGGGGGAGGGCCGCTCTTTGACATCGGGCCCTATTACATCACGGCCTTCACGACGCTCCTCGGCCCGGTGAGCAGGGTTACCGGCTCCGCACGCATCAGCTTTCCCAAGCGGACCATCACCAGCCAGCCATTGGCCGGCACGACGATCGACGTCGAAACCCCGACGCATATCGCGGCCACGTTGGATTTTGAATCCGGGCCGCTTGTCACACTGACGACCAGCTTCGACGTCAAGGCCCACACGATGCCGCCGATCGAAATCTATGGATCGGAAGGCACGCTTCTTGTCCCGGACCCCAACGCGTTTGGCGGCCCGGTCCGCATCCGGCGTCAAGGGGAGCAGGATTGGACGGAGATCCCGCTCGCCTTCGGAAATGCCGGCAACAGCCGAGGACTGGGCGTTGCCGATATGGTTTCCGCCCTCGAGAACAAGCGGGAACACCGCGCGAACGCCCACGCCGCCTACCATGTCCTGGATGTCATGCATTCGATTCTGGATTCCGCGGAAACCGGCCAGCGCATCGAACTTGCCAGCTCGATGACCCGGCCCTCGCCATTTCCGGAGGGCCTTCCCGACGGCGAGGTGGACTGACTTTTGGCCAGAGCATGATCGGCCGGTTGTGTGTTGTCGGCGCGGGCCCGGCGGGGTTGCGCGCGGCCGAGGCAGCGGTCGAATTCGGAATCGGGGTCGAGGTGTTTGATGCGATGCCGTCCGCCGGAAGAAAGTTTCTCGTCGCCGGCCGCGGAGGCCTGAACCTCACCAACACGGACAAGGAGATCGAGGCGAAGTATTCCGGCATGCCGCCCGGGCTTTGTCATGACATGCTCGGGGACTTCGGCCCCGAAGCGGTTCGCAAATGGGCGGAGGATTTGGGAGTGGAAACCATGACTGTTCGGAGCGGGCGGGTTTATCCCACGGAAATGAAGTCCGCCCCGTTGCTCCGGCGGTGGATCGCGCGACTGAAATCCCAGGGCGTCCGGTTTCATCAGCGACACCGGTGGGAGGGCATCCGTCCGGCATCCGGAAAATGGGAGCTGGAGTTCCACTCGCCCGACGGCCACCGGGTGATCGAAGCGTCGGCCGTTGTCTTCGCTCTCGGCGGCGGCTCATGGCCGCGGACCGGGTCGGATGGAAGCTGGCAGGAGATTTTTCGCGCGCTCGGCATCGAGGTCAACCCGCTCGTTGCTGCCAACTGCGGTTGGGAGGTCGCGTGGTCGCAGCAGGTGATTGCGGACGCCTCGGGACATCCGTTGAAAAATGTCCGGGGATTTGCGGATGCCGCCACGGCCTACGGGGAACTGCTGATCACGGACTACGGGTTGGAAGGCGGGGTTATCTACACGCTGACTCCGGCCCTGCGGGGTTCGCCGTTGCTCCGACTCGACCTCAAGCCCGCGTTCGGCTTCGAGGAATTGGTCTCGAAGATGCCCGCGGGCGGACGCTTCCATTTGCACGAGGCGTTCGAGCGATGCCGGATCCAGCCGCCCGCACGGGTGATCATGAAAAATCACCCGGACGCCCCGGCATGGACGACACCCGCCGGATTTGCCCGGGCGGTTAAATCCCTGCCGATCACGCTCTCCGGACCGCGCCCGATCGAGGAGGCGATTTCGTCGGCGGGCGGAGTCGGATGGAATTCGGTCGATGGAAATCTGATGATCAAAAGCCATCCCGGGATCTTCGTGGCCGGCGAAATGCTCGACTGGGAAGCCCCGACCGGCGGCTACCTGATGCAGGGGTGTTTTTCCACCGGCACGCGCGCGGGCCGGGCAGCGGCAAGGTTCCTCCGCGCATGAAAGGACTTTTCCCGGACAACCGTCCGCTCCTGGCGCTGGCCCCCATGCAGGACGTGACCGATTGGGCGTTTTGGAAGCTGATCGCCGGATACGGCGGACCGGATTTGTATTTCACCGAATATTTCCGGGTGACGAAAGGCTACCGGCTGCAACGCTCGATCCTGCGTTCGATTATCGAGAACCCCACCGGCAAACCCGCGATCGCGCAGATCATCGGCAACGACGCCGAATGGATGGTGAAATCCGCGCAGCAGCTGGAGCAGCATCCGGTCGCAGCCGTGGATCTGAACCTCGGCTGCCCGGCGCCCGTGGTCTATCGAAAATCCGCCGGCGGCGGGTTGCTCCGCGACCCGGACCGCATCAGCGGGCTCCTCGCGAATCTGCGAGCCGGCATCCGCGGACGCTTCTCGGTCAAGACCCGGATCGGGTTTTCCGACCCTGCGGAATTCGACCGGCTGCTCGATGTCTTTTCATCGCACGGCCTGGATTTGCTGACCGTGCACGGCAGAACCGTTTCCGAGAAATACCGTTCGCATGTCCACCTCGACCGGATCGCGCAGGCAGTTGCGCACATGCCGTGCCCGGTCATCGCAAACGGGGGCATCGACACCGTGGCTGGCGCCCGCCGGGTCCGGGAAATGACCGGGGCAAAAGGATTGATGATCGGGCGCGGAGCGATCCGCAATCCCTGGATTTTCCAACAGATCCGGGACGATTTTGAAGGGAAGTCCGTCGCCTATCCGACCGGCCGCGATGTCCTCGCCTATGTCGAAGCGCTCTATGAATCCGCCTGCTCAGACGATGTGCCGGAAAGATCCCAGGTCCAGAAAATGAAAAAATATACGAACTTCCTGGGCGAGGGAATCGGCGCGGAATTTCTTCACGATATCCGCCGGGTCACGACGAAGGCGGACTTTTTTCATATCTGCCGCCGGGCGCTCGACCACGGGAGACCGATGACACTCGAGGCGGAGCCCGGGTAGAAGATCCTTGGTAGGGAGAAAGGGCTAAGGAATCCTCAGATCGCAGGTCAGGTCGCCGCGCCGGGCGGGCTTGCAGGGATTTGACGCAGCGGCGGCGCGCGTCCGATGTGCCGGGCGAAACGCGCTGTCGTTCGAGTTCAGGACGAACCGGCGGGACCGGCCGGAGGAGACGAGGGTAATCTCCAGCGGAACCTGTGGCGGAAGGCCGGGATGCAGGGAGGGATTGAGGTTTGTGCGGCGGTAGCGGAGGCCCGCGATGAACGCGCCGCCGGCGAGCTTATTGAGTTTCAGGGGGCGGTTGTTGATGCGGATTTCGTGCGATTCAAAAAACTCCCGGTCCGCGAGCAGTTCCAGCCGTTCCATCGAGGTGTCCACGAAGCGGCTCGTCGTGCCGCCATCCACCGGGGTCTCGCAGAGGAGCGGCCAGCTTTCGTGCGCCTTGCGGACCGTGAGCCCGCGGATGCCCAGCAGCACGGGAAATTTCCACTCCCAGATTTTCCGGAAGAGATTTTCATCCGCTGGAAATCCGCCGGCCCGGAGATCCGCGAGGACGAGCGCCAGATCGTGCCACAGGATGGTTGGCAGAAAGAACCGGTCGTGGAGATCCCCCGAAAAATCCTGCAGTTTTCCGCGCCTGGTGTTTTCGAGCAGCCGCGCGGCGAGAGCGGACCAGAGCAGGGCGACCGCGCTCATCCACTCGGCTTTCGGCAGGGACTCGATCGCCCGGAACTCGATGAGGCCGAGCGTTCCCGAGGGCCAGCCGGGGTTCCAGAACTTGTCGAGGCTGATCTCGCTGCGGTGGGAATTTCCGGTCACATCGGTCTGGAGGTGGCGGAGGGTTTCGGAAATCAGGTGCCTGTGATCGCCCTCGGGCAGCGACTCGAGAAAGGATAGCGCCATTTCCAGGTCGTAACGGTCGCGGGCCGACTCATCCGCCCGCGGGGCCTGCGAGGAGGCCCCGACGTAGCAGCCGGTGAAGATGTAGGCGAGAGACGGATGGTGCTGCCAGTAGCGGATGATCGAGGCGAGCCAGGCGGGCCGCGAGAAAAACGGATTCCGGTCGAGCGTCGGCCCACCCCAGAGCAGGTGGTTGCCTCCGCCGGTCCCTTCCGGGTGCGCGCCGGATCGATGTTTCCACGGCCGCAGGCCGCACTC
>JBAWVC010000115.1:0-7711 GCA_037147455.1 Verrucomicrobiota bacterium
GCAGGGACGGCGGCGACATTATTTTGCAGGCGGACCACGATATCGACAACCTCGTGGCGCTTTTCTTTGAACCGCTCGTCCGCTCCGGGCGCGGCGGTCATGGGCTGGGGAAAAATAAACACGGACGCAGTTGCGGGCCGACCATCGTGCGGGTTCCCATCGGCACGATCATCCACCGGGCGGGAGCGCAACCCGGGGAACCGGTCGAGGAGGAAGCCATTGCCGACCTGACCGAAAACGGGCAGCAGTTCCTGCTTTGCAAAGGCGGCGACGGCGGCAAAGGGAACACCCATTTCAAAAGCTCCACCAACCGGGTCCCCCGCCAGCATACCAAGGGCTATCCCGGCGAAGAGGGATGGTTCTACCTCGAACTCCGCACCATCGCCGATATCGGGCTTGTCGGATATCCCAACGCCGGAAAATCCACTCTCCTCGGGGCCATTTCCGCAGCCCACCCCAAAACTGCTCCCTACCCATTCACCACCCTGCATCCCGTCATCGGGGTCGTCGAAATCGGGGAATACCAGCGCATCACCGTCGCCGACATCCCAGGTATCATCGAGGGCGCCCACGAAAACAAGGGCCTCGGCCACGAGTTTCTCCGCCACATCGTCCGCTGCAAAATGCTCCTCTTCGTCCTCGATATGGCCGGAAGCGAAGGCCGCGACCCGATCTCCGATTACCAGTCCCTCCGCAAGGAACTTCGCCTTTATGATCCCACGCTCCTCAAGAAGAAGTTCGCCGTAATCGCGAACAAGGCGGACATTGCGGAGTCCGCAGATTACACGAAAGCATTCAGGCAGAAATACCCGAAGGTTCAAGTGATCGAAATCTCTGCGCTGGAAAAAACCGGGCTGAAAAAAATATTTCAGTCAGTGGAAATATAGAAACTCAGTATTTCTTTTTCCGGTATTCTTTTTTTGAGTATTTCGGGTTTTCTGGCCGGATTTTCGGAGCAAATCCGTGTTCTTTTCGTTGGACAGGGATGAGGGAGATCTCGACATGTCCGTCTTGGATTTCGATCTGACGTGATTCATGTTTGATAACGTCCAGATACTGGTCTGCCACTTGAGCGAACGATTGGCCGATGGAGATATCGATGATGCCGACCGAGCGGGCTGGCAGTCCCAGCGAGTCCTCGAGCAATGAGACGATATCCCTGGGCGTGACGCGGGTTTCCCGGCCCACGCTGAGGCGGACCCACTGCATTCCGCGGGCGGGAGGGCGGAGGGATGGCTGCTGTTCGGTTGTTGTGGGCACTGATTTTTTTGGGCCAACGGCAGGGGCAGCGTTCTCGGCAGGCGGGTGAGCTTCCGCCGACCCGCCGAGCAGGACAAAAAGTGAGGCGGCGATATCGGTGGAGCTGAATCCCTCCTCGAGGAGACGGTCCACCTGTGTCGTGGAGAGATTTCCGCGGTTGAGAACTTCCCGGACTTGATCCAGCAGAGATTCAACTTTCCTCTCTTCGACCTCCCCGGCGGTCGGGATCGTTCCCCGGCGGATTTTGGTCCGGGTGAACTTTTCGATATACTGGAGCTTGTAGATATCGCGGCCCGAGACAAACGTCACGGCCATCCCCTTCTTTCCGGCGCGGCCGGTGCGGCCGATCCGGTGGACGTAGTCCTCGGCGTCGTAGGGCAGGTCGAAGTTCACCACGAGTTCCAGGTCATCGACGTCGATGCCGCGCGCGGCGACATCGGTCGCCACGAGAAACTCGAACTCCGCCTTCTTGAATTTGTTCATCACCCGCGTCCGCTGGGCCTGGGCGATCCCGCCGTGGAGACGATCCGCGGAGAACCCCTGGGCGATCAGGTCGTCCGCCAGCTCATCGACCATGCGCTGGGTGTTGCAAAATATAATGCCGAGCTTGTAGCCGTGGAAATCGACGAGCCGCAGGAGCGCTTCGAATTTCATCCGCTGGGGGGTCTCGTAATACCATTGTTCGACCGTGGGGACGGTGACTTCCTTCTGCTGGATGCTGACCGACTTCGGGGATTTGGAGTGGCGCTCGATCAGCTCCCGGATCTGCCTGGATACGGTAGCCGAAAAGAAAACCGTCTGGCGTTCCTTCGGGGTCGCTTGGAGGATTTTTTCAATATCGTCGCGGAACCCCATGTCCAGCATGCGGTCCGCCTCGTCGAGGATGACCATCTTCACCTTGTCGAGCGCCAGCGTGCCGCGGTCCATGTGATCCATGAGCCGGCCCGGGGTCCCGATCACGATCTGGACGCCTTTTTTCAGCTCGTAGAACTGTCGCTCATACGAGGCGCCGCCGTAGATCGGAACTGCGTGGATGCCTTTCTTGTGGGAGGAGAGCTTGTGGATCTCGTCGGCCACTTGGGTCGCCAGCTCGCGCGTGGGGCACAGGATGAGGACCTGCACCGTGCGGTCGGACGCCTGGCAGAGCTCGATGGCGGGAATCCCGAACGCGGCGGTTTTCCCGGAGCCCGTCATGGATTGTCCGACCACATCATGGCCGGCGAGGAGGACGGGGATCGCCGCCGCCTGGATCGGGGCCGGTTCTTCAAAACCGAGGTCGCTGATCGCTTTCAAGATCTCGGGCGAAATCCCCAGATCGGTAAAATTCTGCTTATTCATGCGGCCAGCCTAGCTCTCAAGCCCCCGCGCGTCACGGGTTGTTTGGAGTTCTCAATCTTTCGTCCGGAACACCCCCTGTTGAAGATGAGGGTCGGATTCCTTGAGCCGGTGGGGGATGCCTTTGAGCCAGAGGCGGAAGGCTTCCCAGTGGATCAGCGTGATGATTTTCAACGTCACCAGCGGGTATTTCAAGGTGAGGAAAAGGAGGCTGCCCAAGGTGAGTTCCCGGCGGGTTCCTGAGAGTGCGCTCAGCAGGGTTTTCTTGTCTCCGGAGTAGTCATCGATGAGGACGCGCAGGCGGTCGCCGGGGAATTCGAACCGGAAATCGAACTCGAGATCGAGATCCGAGAACGGGGAAACGTAGAAGTTTTTCGGCACCCGCACATGGAACCGTCCGCCTTCGAGCGGGACCACGTAAGGCTTCAGCTCACCGAAGGTATTTCCCACCTGGACTACCGAGGTCAGCGGCAGCCCGGAATCGTCGTAGCAAAAGAATATGGAGATGGGATTGAACGTGTAGCCGAGCAGGCGGGGGAGGGTGAGCAGCCGGATGGTTGCCGGTTCCTTGTCGAAGCCTTCGCTCGCGAGGAAGGTCAGCAGGTTTTCCCGGATCGATCCCGATCGAAACTGGAAGTAGTCCGTGCCGCGGAGGGAATACAAATTCGGCCTGTCGGAACTGAAGATCGGGATTTTGTTTTCTAGTTCCGCGAGCTCGTCGAGGTCCAGAAAGAAGAGGAAGATCCTGTAGGAAAACTCGTGATTTTTCGGGAGAATGCGCCGGTGCATGACCGTGCATTCATACAGGCACGACCGCCTCATGATTTGAGAAAAACCCGCAGCAGCGCGGAGAGGTTCACCGCCGACGCGTAGGCGTCCTCGTGGAACCCGTAGCGGAAATAGCTTCCGCAGAAAAAGACTCTCTGCTGCGGGGACCGGGCGTTCAGCGACGGGAGCGCGTCCTGCGCCCGCATGGCCTCGAGCGTATAAACCGGATGGTCGTAGTCCGTTTCGAAGAGCACTTTCTCCGGAGGAATAAACGACTTCGAGTTGAGGGAGACGAAGTAGTTTTTTTTGTTCGAGATCCCCTGGAGGGAGTTCATCCAGTAGTGGGTCGTCGCGCGGATTTTTCCATCGCCGTCCCGGTCCATCCGGTAATTCCACGACGCCCAGGCCCTTCTGCGGACCGGCATGACGGATTCGTCGGTATGGAGGCTGACCGTGTTGCGCTGGTATCCGAATGCCGACAGGAGCCGCCTCTGGGCGGGATCCGGATCCGTGAGCATCTCGAGCGCTTCATCCGCGTGCGCGGCAACCACCACGCGGTCGAAAGTTTGCGGTTCGCCGTCCGCTGTCCGGAGGGTGACGTGGTCGGGATGCTCGGTGAGCCCGACGACTTTCGCCGGCAGGCGGACCGGGCGGACCACAGCCAGGATTTTGTCCACATACGACTTCGCGCCGCCGGCGACCGTGAACCAAGGATGGTGCGTGGTGACACCCAGGAAGCCGTGGTTATGGAAAAACCGGAGGAGGCTGTGCGCAGGGAAATCCAGCATCCGGACCGGGTCGGTGGACCAGACGGCCGAGCTCATCGGCACGAGGTAAAAATCCAGGAAGTCCTGGCCCAGCGCGTGTTTTTCCGTGAATTCGCGCACCGTCAAATCCCGAGTGTCGGGATCCGCGAGCGCCTCATGCGCCAGCTTGAAGAAGCGGGTCACCTGAAACAGCAAGCGGTAGAACCTCGGGCGGACCAGATTTCTTCGCTGGGAAAAAACCTTGTTAACCCCCATGCCGTTGTATTCGAGCCGTTCGGGCAGATGCTGGACGCTGAACGACATCTCGGCCGGATTCGTGTGGACGCCGAGCTCTTCAAAGAGCCGGACCAGATTCGGGTAGTTCGGGTGGTTGAAGACGATGAACCCGGTGTCGATCCGAACCGGCTTTCCGTCCTCGTCCACCTCCACGGTATTCGAATGCCCCCCCGGACGCGGCTCGCGCTCGATGAGCGTGATGTCCGCGAGATTCCGCAACTGCCACGCGCAGCCCAGACCAGAGACTCCAGTGCCGACGATCGCGATTCTCTCTTTCACCGTTTACGGGGTTGTTCAGCGAGTAAACTCATCCAGGAAACAGCCATTACGAAACACGTTCCGTGTTCCGCTACAGAAAAAACCATTTCCGAACTCATGCCAAAACAACTAGCCGCCAGCACCATCTTCCGCAATGCCGATTGAAGAATATGTGGAGAAGATTTGTGCTTTCGAAGCGGGACGGCACGGCGGCTATCCCTCCAGGATCTTTCGCGATTCGGCTCACGGAAGTTCACGCGCTGTGGCGCAGAAGTCTCGGGTCGAACGCGAACCCTTCCGGCTTGCCGATACGGATTTTTCTGAAATCGGGATGGAGAGGATTGAGGAGGAAATTTCGCTCGGCGGGGATGATCGCGCTGGGGACGGCGAGCACGGCGGAGCGCTGGTCTTGGAGCCAGCGGGCCCCGATGCGCTGGGTGGAGGCGGGCACGGGCTTGGCATCCCAGTCGTCGGGGAGCTTCCGAAGCACCTCGACCAGTGATGACGGAAATGCGACTTGAAAACGGACGAAACGCGCGGATAGGCCCTCAGGCACGGGAAGATGCACCAGCTTCTCCATGGCCGCCATCGCGAGGCTCCCGCTCAGATAAACCATGGGCAGGCCAGCCGGGTTCCATCGCCCGCCTTCCAGGGCGGCCCCTTCTCCGGTGAATGCGGTTTTTGCGCGCTTGGTTTTGTCAATGCGCCATGCCTGGAGCACCGGCTCAGGCATAGACCCCGTAATCAATCCGCGTCAGCAGTTTTTCCACCTCCCGGAAACCCGCGGTCGTCCGGATGGCATCCAAGGGAACGGCTCCGCCGAGCCCGTATTGGGGAGTCTTGAGCCAGCGGGTCGCAGCAGCCCCGCTTTCGAAGACATCGCGTGCCTGCGCATGGATGCGGGCGTGGCGGTCCAGGAGGTCGGACTCCGCCGGGGACAGGGATTTTTTTAATTGCCTGCGACGGTAATACGTCGAGCGGCTCAAGCCGCAGCGCAGAGCCAGTGATTCCTCGTCCAATTCCAGACAGCCGGCCACTTCCCGCAGCCGCAGCGGCGAGGCCTCCTCGCAGGCGGCGGTGTAGGTAATCGCTTTGCGTTTCATCTGGGACAAGAATAGTCCCAATCGGAATAGGCGTCAATTGCCCGCGTGCCGGCGCGCCCGCGCCGCCTCGTCATAGACGTTCGCGGGAACGTCCCGGATCTCCCAGACGAGGCCGACGGCTCCCATGAGGCGGATGATGTAATACGAGATATCGATCTCCCACCAGTAGAAGCCCTGCCTCGCGGAAGATTGGTAGCGGTGGTGGTTGTTGTGCCAGCCTTCGCCGAGCGTGACGAGCGCGAGAAGGAGGCTGTTCCTGCTCTCGTCGCCGGTCGCAAAGCGCTTTTTTCCCATGACGTGAGCGATGGAGTTGATCCCGCAGGTCCCGTGGAAAAGGGCGGTCGTGCTGATGAAAAACCCCCAGACGATCATCTGCCACGGACCAGTTCCGAGCTGGGGGGCCACGGTCTCGAGCAGGGTGCCAAATCCCGCCAGGAGGAGCAGCAGGATCAGCGGGCCGATCAGGTCGAAGCGGTTGAGAAAGACGAGCTCGGGAAATTTCTGCAGGTCGCGCACCATGCTGTAATCGGTCGGGAAATTCCGGCTGCTCGTGAGCCAGCCGATGTGCGACCAGACGAAGCCTTTGGAGACAGGCGAGTGGGCGTCCACGTCCTCGTCCGAGTGCGCGTGGTGATGGCGGTGGACCGCCGCCCACCAGAGCGGGCCGCGCTGCACGGCGGTGAGGCCGAAGAGCCCGAAGAGGAACTGGACGAACCGCGAGGTTTTGTAGGCGCGGTGGCAGAAGTATCGGTGGTAGATCCCTGTGATCGCGAACATCCGGATGAAATAGAGCGCCACCGCCGTCGCCACGGCCGCCCAGCTCCAGCCGGTCCAGATCACCCCGAGGCAACCGAGGTGGAGGATGATAAAGGGGATGCTACGGGAGAACTCGAACTGTTCCGGCTTGCTCCGGACCGCCTCCTCGCCTTCGGGGAAATAGTCTGAATCCACCGCCCTCAGCAGCGGAGCAAACAGGTTTTTCAAAGTCATGGCCGCTCGTCTGCCATCCCGAGGGTCGAGAGGATCCGGCTGAGATCCTTGTCCCCGTAATACTCGATATGGATCGAGCCTTTTTTGTCCCCATGCTGGATGATGACTCTTGTGCCGAGGCGGTGGGTCAAAAGATTTTCGACGCGCTTCAGCGCCGGGGCTAGCTCCTGCTCGGCTGGAGGGTTCCCATTTCGTTTGCGGGTCGTGCGCCCGGTTTTCGCGAGGTGCTCGGCGGCGAGTTTTTCCGCAACCCGGACCGATGCCCCGCGGCGGATGATTTGTTCGGCGAGCCACTTTTGCTCGTCGTGCGCCTTGAGCGAGAGAAGGACCTTCGCGTGGCCGACGGAAATCCGGTCATGTTTGAGAAGGGATTGAACGTCGGGATGCAGATCGAGGAGCCGCATCGCATTGGCGATCGAGGCCCGGCTTTTTCCCACGCGCTTTGAAATGTCCTCCTGGGTGAGCCCGAAGTCGCGGGAGAGGCGCTGGTAGGCCGTGGCTTCCTCGATCGGGTTGAGGTCTTCGCGCTGGAGATTTTCGATGAGGGCCAGCTCGAGGACCTCCTGGTCGGTCGCCTCCCGGACGATGGCGGGCGCCTCGGCAAGGCCGATTTCACGGGCGGCGCGCCAGCGGCGTTCGCCGGCGATGAGCTCATACTTGCCGCCGACTTTGCGCACGATGAGCGGCTGGATGATCCCGCGCTCCCGGATGCTCTCGATGAGCTCGTGGAGATGTTCCGCCGGAAATTCGATGCGTGGCTGGAGCGGGCTCGCCACGATCAGGGCGAGCCCCAGTTTCTGGATCCGTTCGCCGAGTTCCTCCGAGGGGGCCGGATTGGCGACGCGCGAGTTGATCAACGCGCTGAGTCCCTTGCCGAGTGCCTGCTTTGCCATAGTGGGTTCAACCTAACCACTCGATCCCATCCGCGACAAGCAGAAGGAGTGGATTTTGTAT
>JBAWVC010000116.1:0-7664 GCA_037147455.1 Verrucomicrobiota bacterium
GCGCCGACTTTTGAAAAGCTGGATCATACGGTTTTCTGTGCGAAAAATTGATTCCGGCGGGCGCTTTATCCTAGAAAAAGCAATTGGATTTCACGCAAAGGGCGCAAAGCACGCCATGACAGAAAGATAGGCAAAGGATTGGATAGAAAACATGTCACCCTGATGGTGAGTGCTGTATTATTCATAAGTTTCTTCCTTTGTGTCCATTGCGTCCTTTGCGTGAGTCTCCTCTTCCGGTTTTAGGTTTATACCAAGCACACAGCAGGATGGGTATAATAAGTCGGGCGCCTTCTCCACTTCGCTTCGGTTGCCTTCCCGGCCAAACATTCCACTGCCAACATTGCCACGTGACAGATGGTGTTATTTCCGGGCCTTCGCGGGCAGGCGGCCCTTGAATTCCGGGCGGTAGAACCAGTCCGACCAGTAGCTCCAGCCGGCTTTCGTCATCACGACCGGGGAATCGATCCAGCCGCCTTTGCCATCCGGACGGCAGATCCGGTAGGAGTTCTTCCACATCACGGAGGTCCCCTGCGGGACGTAGAGGAAGAGGTAGGGCTGCTCGCGGTAGATGATGCTCTGCATCTGGCCGGCCATGGAAATGATCTTGTCGCGGTTGTATTCCTGCCGGATCGACTCGAGCAGCTTGTCCACTTCGGGGTTTTTATAGCCGACGACGTTCAGCTGCTCCGGGTTGGTCTGCGACGAATGCCAGATCTGAAACTGGTCGTAGTCGTTTCCGAGGTTCCACCCGAGGACGACGGCATCGAAGTCGCCCTTGTTGACATGGTTCTTGAGAAAGACCGCCCACTCGTAGAGCTCGACTTTGATCTCGACGCCGATCTTTTTGAATCCGTCCTGCGCGAGCGTGGCGATATCGCGGCGGATTTCGTTTCCGTTGTTGGTGATGAGCGTGAACGAAAACCGCTGGCCGTCCTTGACGCGGATGCCATCCGGTCCGGGCACCCATCCCGCCTCGTCGAGCAGGGCGCGGGCCTTGTCGGGATCGTAGGTGAATGGGACAACATTCGGGTTGAAGAACCACATCTGCGGCGTGAAGATCCCGGTGCTCTGGAGGCCGTGGCCGTAGAGGATGTATTTCACCATCGCCGGGATATCCACCGCATGCGCCATCGCCTGCCGGACCCGCAGGTCCTGGAAAAGCGGGCGCTTCAGGTTCCATCCGATGTAGGTGTAGGAACTCGACGGGGACGAGAACACGTCGAAGCGCGGGTCCTTTTCAAACGTGGCAACCGTCCATGGCTCCGCGCTCCAGAAATCCACCTGGCGGGTTTCGAACGCCAGCCGCAGCGAGAGCTGGTCGGGCAGCGCGCGGAAGACGATCGCATCGAGCCACGGGCCGGGAGAGTCGAAATAGTCCGGGTTGCGGACCACCCGGATGAACTCGTTCGTCTTCCACTCGCCGAACTTGAATGGGCCGGTGCCGACCGGATGGCGGTTGAAATTCGATGCCCACCAGTCCGGCGATCTCCCCTCGAGGATGTGGGAGGGAAGGATGGACATCATCCAGCTCGTGAGCGCCGGGGAAAACGGTTTGCGGTAGGTGACCCGGACGGTCCGCAGCCCGGGCGTCTCGATTTTTTGGATGAGGTCGAAGTCGGGTTTCCGGGGCGAGGCGAACGCCTCGTCCATGATCGACTCGTAGGTGAACGCCACATCGCGCGATGTGAACGGCTTGCCGTCGTGCCACCGCACGCGGTCGCGCAGCACGAACACGACAAGCGGCTCGGCAAGAAACGGAACCGGATCCCCGAGCGAAACCTCCCCTCCCCCGTGGCCCGCCAGCCACGATTCGATCTCTCCCTTTACCTCCGGGACAGCGGTCAGCTCAAAGGCGCTGCCGGATTCGACCCAATCCCTCACGATGCGGGACGCCGGGCTTGCCTCGCGGAAAGCTTTCAGGATGCGCTTGGCGTTCTGCTTGACCTGCACGCGAATCGTAACGAGCGGCTGGAGGGATTCCGCAGGCAGCCGGGAAAAAATGCTTTCCGAGGCGCTCATGCCGGGCTCGGTGAACGAGAGCAGGAGGAAATTCCCCTCGATGCGCGCCGCCTCGAGCTTCCAGCCCTCCCATTCCGGCCTCCACGATTCGACCAGTTTCAGGGCCTCTGCGGACGATGCGGAATCCTTGAAGACCACCGTGGTCGTCTGGCTGAGCGCCCAGGATTTCGCCAGATCCCCGACGATCTCGAGGTTCTCGTCGTATTTCAACAGCCCGTTGAACATGGTCGAAAAAACCTGCGCGGCCGCAGAGTCAGCCTGCTGGATCGGGTTCAGCGTGGACGGCTCGCCCAGAACCCCCATCGACATCTCGTTCTTCTTGCCGGTCGAGAGGAACGCCGAGTTCAGGAAGCTGACGGCGATCAGCACCAGCAGGAAAACCGGCAGTCCGTAGATGAAATATCGGGCTATGCGCATGGGACGTGCTGAAGCTTTCCGACTGGAGCGCACGCATCTTGCGTGCCGCGTCCCGCATCCTGCGGGGCGCATGTCGATTCTTGCGCGGCGCATGTGGGATGCGCCGGCAGGATGCCGGCTAGAACACGCTGGAAGCGTGCGCTCCCGATTTCGCATGGGACGCCCTCACCCCCTGATTTTGAGGGGCGCATGACAAGGTCAGTCGGACTCGAACTGGCTCATGAGCCGGAGCAGGCGGGAGCGGTCCTCGATCTGCGCGGCATCGACCGTTTTCAAGCGCTCAAGGCTGAAGGCCTCGACGTTGAAGCTGGCGAGCACTGTGCCAAAAACGACCGCGCGGCGGAGGGATGCAAAATCCACGGGCCCCGAGTCGTTCTCGCGGGCGAGCACGCCGGCCAGACCGCCGGCGAACGTGTCGCCCGCACCGGTCGGATCATGGATGTCTTCCAGCGGGTAGGCCGGACAGCTGAAAAACTCGCCGTTTGGCCCGAAGAGCAGGCATCCGTGTTCGCCTTTTTTGATCGCGACGTATTTCGGTCCGAGCGCGAGGATCGATTTGGCCGCCTTGACCAGGTTCGTCTGGTTGGTGAGCTGGCGGGCCTCGCCGTCGTTGAGGATCAGCATGTCCACGCGGCCGAGGAGGCGGACGAGGGATTCCTTCGCGATGTTGATCCAGAGGTCCATCGTGTCGGCGATGACGAAGCGCGGCTTCACGACCTGATCCAGAACGTGATGCTGGAGGTCGGGTGCGATATTCGCGAGGAGGACGAACGGCGTGGACTTGTAATTCGCGGGCAGCGTCGGCGTGAAATGCTCGAAGACGTTCAGGTCGACCGAGCGGGTCTCGCGCGTGTTCATGTCCCACATGTATTCGCCCGACCAGCGGAAGGTTTTTCCTGGGACGATCTGCAGGCCCTGGAGATCGATCCGGCGGCTGCTGAGGAGGTCGATGTGTTCCTTGGGGAAGTCCTCGCCGACAATGCCGACGAGGTTCACCGGGCTGAAATACGCCGCCGCGACGGCAGCGTAAGAAGCCGAGCCGCCGAGAAGATTCGGATGCTCCTCGACGGGGGTCTTGATGTCATCCAGCGCGATGGAGCCGACGATGAGGACGGACATGGCGCCTAGATCGTCTTGCAGAACTCTTCGATCCGGTCGAGGCCGGTCTTGATGATATCCAGGCTTGTCGCGTAGCTGAGGCGGACCGTGCGGTCATCGCCGAAGGCGACTCCCGGGACGAGCGCGACGTTCGCCTTGCTCAGCAGCCGGTCGGCAAAGTTTTGCGATTTCAGCCCGAACGAGCTCACGTTCGCCAGGACGTAGAACGCCCCGAGCGGCTTCACCGCCTTGACGCCTGAGATCCCGTTGAGGCGCTCGACCATGTATTGGCGGCGGATATCGAACTCCTCGCGCATGTCGGTGACGCACTGCTGGTCGCCGGTCAGCGCGGCCAGCCCGCCATATTGGGCGAAGGAGCACGGGTTCGACGTCATGTGGCTCTGCATCGAGTCGATCGCCTTGGCGATCGGCTCCGGGGCCCCGAGATAGCCGAGCCTCCAGCCGGTCATCGCGTAGGCCTTGCTGAAGCCGTTGACCGTGATGGTGAGGTCGTAGGCTTCCGGCGTGAGCGAGGCGATGCTCACGTGCTCGGCCCCGTCGTAGGTGAGCTTCTCGTAGATCTCGTCGGAGAGGATGTAGATGTCCTCCTCGGCGGCCACTTCCGAAATCGCCCGCAGCTCGTCGCGGGTGTAAACCGATCCCGTCGGGTTGCCGGGCGAATTGATGATCACCATCTTCGTGCAGGGGGTCATCGCATTTTCAAATTCCTCCGCCGTCATCTTCCAGTCGTTTTCTTCCTTCGTGTGGACGATCACCGGCACGCCCCCCGCGATGCGGACCATCTCCGGGTAGCTCAGCCAGAACGGCGCCGGGATGATGACCTCGTCTCCGGGATTGACCACCGCGGCGATCGCGTTGAAGCACGACTGCTTCGCACCGCTGCTCACGATGATCTGGCCGGGCTTGTATTCCAGCTTGTTGTCCGCCGCGAATTTCTTCGAGATCGCCTGGCGGAGCTCGAGGATGCCGGAGCTCGGGGTGTATTTCGTGTGCCCGCCCTGGAGCGCGGCGATGGCGGCCGCCTTGATGTGCTCGGGCGTATCCATGTCGGGTTCGCCGGCACCGAATCCGCAGACATCAACGCCTTCGGCCTTCAGGGCTTTGGCTTTGCTGTCGATGGCAAGGGTGAGTGACGGGGTGAGTTCGGTGAGTCGTGTCGCGATTTCCATAGTTTTGAGTTGGGTTGTAATTAGACGCGCAGGCCGCGCGCTTCAAGCAGCGGTTTCAAATTGTTTTCGGATATCCGGATGACCTCCATCTCGCGGCGCGCGTTCTCCGGGGAGTCCGACGCGTGCGCGGCGTTGATCATGACCGTCTGTCCGAATTCTTTTCGAATCGATCCGGGGGGAGCTTTCGAGGGATCTGTCGGGCCGAGGACCTCGCGAATTTTCGCGATGGCATCGATCCCGCGGTAAACCAGCGCCACGCACTTTTCCGTGCCGGGGAGACCGCGCTGATCCGGAGGGCATTGGGCCGGGCGGGTGCCCGCCATGAATTGAACGATCGATTCCCAGTGGGCGCGGCCGGCGATCGGGCCCAGGAGCTCGCCCATCGAGGCCTGGGTCACAGCATCGAGCGGCACCCCGAGTTCCTCCTCGACGGCCAGCCTGGCGCGCTTGCCGCTCGGCTCGCGCATTTTGTCGAGCAGGACGCCGAGGACCGGGCCGTAAAATGTTTCCGCCTCCGCCACGCTCATGTGGTGGACCTTGAAGCCGATGATCGAGAGCCCGCTCCGCGAGAACGTGTCGATAACGCCTCCCGGCCGGGCGTTCGGGAAACGGAAATTGTCGGGCTTGATCAGGACGAGCGTCGTCTCGATGTTTTCGCCGGCTGGGAAAATCACGCTGTCCTCGAGGATCCCGCCATCGCTGTCGGAATACTTCGCCCACAGTGCCAGGTGCTCCCGCGCGCTGGCGGAATCCGGGGCCGCCAGCACGGCCGGCTCGAAATAGACGACCTTGCCGTCCTCGACAATGTAGTCGCCGTAGGTGTCGCGGATCGTTTCCCCTTTGGGCCGGCCCTCAACGATATGGCCGACGACGGCGCGGGTCTTCGAAACCGCGTTCTCCCCGCGCAGAACCAGAAGAAGCACCCTCGGGGGAGTTCCGTCGGCCGCGGTCACAAAATTCCTGCGGATGTATCCGCGGATCAGCTCCTGGGTAGCATGGTGTTTGGGGTCCGGCTCGCCGGCGGCCATGTCCGCATACGCGTTCGCCAGCTCCGGCCCTGGAGAGAACAGCCTGCCGCCCACAAGTTCCAAACCAGTCCTTGCCAGCAGCCGGGAAACAATCCCGCCCGTTCGCGACTTGCGCAGCGAATAAGGAGTGAGGAGGACGTAGGAAAGCTCTTCGGCCATGAATTTTTTCTCGGACCCGCCCGCGACAAGGCAGACCGGTCATGGGCAGTCGGACACCCTATCGGTGCCGCACATGCCCCGTCAACAGGGATTTTTGCGCAAGAAATGGCCGTTCAAGCTTGTCGCCGGAGCGAAAAAAATTCCTTGAGGAGCCCGGCGCAGTCGTCCGCCAGGACGCCGGAGGTGATCTCGCTGCGGTGGTTGAGCCCGGGCATTTGGAGGAGGTTGAGCAGGCCGCCCGCGGCACCGCCTTTGGCATCGCCGCAGCCGAAAATCACGCGGCGCAGCCGGGCATGGACGATGGCGCCCGCGCACATCGGGCAGGGTTCCTTCGTCACGTAAAGATCGCAATCCGTGAGCCGCCAGTCGCCGACTTCCGCCTCCGCTTGGGTGATGGCGAGCATTTCCGCGTGGGCGGTCGCATCCTTGAGCAACTCGACCTGGTTCCAGGCCCGGCCGATGATTGTCCCCTCGCGGACGATGACCGCGCCAACCGGCACCTCCTCCGCGGCAAACGCCTTCCGCGCCTGACGCAGGGCTTCACCCATGAAATATTCCTCGCCCGCAAGTTCCATTGCGGGCAGTCTAACACATTCATGCCCGCACGCAAAACCATCGTTGCCCCCTCGATTCTCGCCTGCGATTTTACGAGGCTCGGAGCCGAGATCGGACGCGCCGAAGTCGCCGGTGCCGACTGGATCCACTGCGATGTGATGGACGGGCACTTCGTGGACAATATTTCCTTCGGCCCCGCGATCGTCGAAGCCGCCTCCCGAAGCACGACCCTGCCGCTTGATGTCCACCTGATGATCGTGCGCCCGGACCTCTACGTGCCGCGGTTCGCCCAAGCCGCCTCCTCGATCACCTGCCATGTCGAGGCGTCCCACGATGTCGCGAAAACCCTCCTCACAATCCGCGAGGCCGGATGCCTCGCAGGCCTCGCCGTCAGCCCCCCCACCCCGCTGGAAATGATCCGCCCGTATCTCGGACGGTTCGACATCCTGCTCGTGATGACCGTTGTCCCCGGATTCGGCGGGCAGCCGTTCATGGCGGAGATGCTGGAAAAAGTGTCCGTGGCGGCGGAGTGGCGCGAGCGGGACGGGTTGGAATTTCACATCGAGGTCGATGGCGGGATCTCCGCTGCCACGGCCGGATTGTCCGTGGCGGCAGGCGCGGACGTTCTGGTGGCCGGCACTTCGGTTTTCAAGGCGTCTGATGCCGCAGCCGAAATCGCCGCGCTCCGCGCAGCAGGCTGATTTATTGCAACTTTTCCAAACTTGCGGTTTTGTATCCGTATGATGAAAACACTGCACTTTCTCCCATTGGTCGTCCTTACCGCGGTTGCTCCACTGATTCACGCGTCCGACTCCAAGCGCACGGCGGAATACATTTTGACCACGCCAGCGGACTTCGAAGGCAAAGAGGTGACCCTCGATGTCGCATTCGTCAAACCCGTCCATTGGAAGAGCCCCAATCCCGAGTTGGCCTTTTTTCATGCGATGACGATCGACCGCTTGAACCACAAACCCGGCGGAGAGATCCTCGTGGCGATCCCCTCCACAGACGCCGCGAAATTCGCGAAAAAATTCGGCACGAGTTTCGAACGACGCAACGAATCCGATTCCCTCCAGGCCACGCTGGTCGCCGCCCCCGGCGGCAGAATGCACGCCAAAGTTTGGATTCTGGACACCACGGGAAAAGTCGCCGACCTGGTCAAACAAGACAAGCTGGCCATCGTGGAAGACGAGGGCGG
>JBAWVC010000117.1:0-7647 GCA_037147455.1 Verrucomicrobiota bacterium
TCTGCGCGCGGATCTGCGGCACCCGGCTCTTGTTGAAGCACCGGTTGAGATCCCGGCCGCGAGCGTCCAACCGGGAGTTGTTGGCGAGGCCCCAGGGGTTGAGGCACGGGAAGATCAGCGCGCGGAATTTCCGGATCACGCGCGGATTCTTCTCCGCCCAGTTGATCAGCCCCTCGGTGGCGGCTGCCTCATCGCCATGGATTCCGGCGGAGAGGTAGATGGATGGCCGCCCGGCGCGGGAAGGTTCCGACGCCAGGCAGTAGATTGGGAATCCGCCGCTCTCCGAAAATTTCCGCATCTTCAATCCCGCCGCTGCGGCCGCTCGCTCCCACCGGCGGACGAGGAGCGGGTAATCGTGGGCGCGGAGGTGGAGCATCGAAACGCGTGCTATTCGTTTCCGGTTTTCACCTCGATGATGTCGTGCGGGGCGCTCTCCTTCAGACCCGCCGCCGTGATCCGGGTGTAGCGGGCATTTTTGCGGAGCACGTCGAGCGTCGGTGCCCCGAGATATCCCATGCCGCTCTGGAGTCCGCCGGCCAGTTGCGCGAGGACGGCATCCGCCGGGGCGGAGACTTCCTTCAGCGCTTCGACGCCCTCGGCGGCGGACTTCCGCGCGCTGTCCTTCGCGTGCCCGTAGCGGGCGGCGCTTCCGGCCTTCATAGCCGCGTGGCTCCCCATACCGCGGTATTGTTTGTAAAATTTCCCGTTGATTTCCATGATCTGCCCGGGGGCCTCGGGGCAGCCGGCCAGCAGGCTTCCGCAGATGACCGCGTGGGCGAGGGTGAGCGCCTTTACGATGTCCCCGGATTTCGCGATGCCCCCGTCGGCGAGGATCGTGACGCCGCAATGCGCGGCGGCCTTCGAGCAAACATAGAGGGCGGTGAGCTGGGGGATCCCCACGCCCGCGACCACGCGGGTCGTGCAGATCGAGCCGGGGCCCTGGCCGACTTTCACGGTGTTCGCCCCGCAGCCCGCGAGGAACTCCACGCCCGCGGCGCTGGTCACATTGCCGGCAATGATCGGCAGCGAGGGGAAGGCGTCGCGGATCAGGCGGACGGAATCCCCGACTCCCCTCGTGTGCCCGTGAGCGGTCGAGACGGCCACGGCATCCAGGCCGCGCTCGACCATCGCCTCCATGTGGCCGAGAAGCGCCTTGCGGTCGATGTCGCCGGAAACGTCGCGGGGGGCCCCCACCGCCGCGCCGCAGAGCAGGCGAAATTTCCCGTCGCGCGCCGGCTTCGTCTGGAGGAGCCGCTCCTGGGTGATGCGCTCGATATCGCTGAGCGTAAAAAGCCCGCGCAGCCGGTCTTCGGAATCCACCACGAGCAGCTTGTGGATGCCGATGTGCTCGGTGAAAAACCGGTCCGCCCGGGCGATCGGATCATCGCCCAGCTCGTCCTCCCGGATCGTCAGCACGGATGACCGCGCCACCATCGCCTCCGTTACCGCCCGCGGCGCAAACCGCGGGCGCACGCAGTGGCCGGGCAGCAGGCCCAGAAGGACGCCGGATTCGTTGACGACCGGGAATGTGCTGAAGGAAAACTTTTTTTCCTCGATCAGGTCGAGGATCTCGCCGATGCGCTGGTCGGGCCCTACCTTGATCGGTTCGCGGATCAGCCCGTGGACATGATTCTTCACCCGCGTGAGCTCCGAGAGTTGCTGGCGGGCCGGCATGTTGTAGTGGATGAGCCCGAGCCCGCCGTTCAGGGCGAGGGCGATCGCCATGCGCGACTCGGTCACGGTGTCCATGTCGGCCGAGACGACCGGGAGATGCAGCGAGAGCCCGGGCGCGAGCGCCGTCTCGAAATTCGCGTCCCTCGGGAGGATCTCGGAATACAGCGTGGCGAGCGAAACGTCGTCGTAGGTGAGGGAAAGCCCGGAGTTCGAGACGAAGAACTCGTCGGCGGGACGGTAAAACAACCGGTCCAGTTCCCCCGGCGATTGAGGTGCGGTGGGTTCCATGCGGCATCATGCGGGCGGGCGCACCCGAAAATCAAGCGGGAATTTTTCTGCCGTGCGCCCGCGAATTGACTCAATTGAAAAGACACCGGGGCCGGAAAAGCAGGAGGAGGAAAAACGATACGTTGCCCCAATGAAAAAGACACCATGTGCCGCCAGCCTTAATCACGCCCCGTCTCAGCATTACCGGAAACGGCGCAAGCGCCCTTATTTCTTGGTTTCCGATTCCTGGGCGACATGCATGCCGACCAGTCGCGCGATCTGGACCATGAGGAGGACCTGACCGATCACCGCGACGAGGACGGAGGCGCTGCGGGCGACGGCGCTTGCGGGCAGCACGTCTCCGTAGCCGACGGTCGTCAGCGTCACGAAGCTGAAATAGACCAGCCAGCCCGGATCCTTGATGAAGGAGGCCTGCTGGGTGGCAGCGTTGTCCGTCCAGTTGCTGACCCGGAAACTTCCCGGGGAGAAATACTCGATCAGCACGAACCCCAGGCCGGCCAGGACGCCGACCAGCAAATAGACCGAGATGGCCCCGCAGAGGATGTCGCTCGTGACGGTCCTGGCCTTGAAGACGGTGCGGGCCACGATCCACAGAACGTAGCCGAGGAAGAGGATCTGGATGGTGACCTGGATCGGAATCCAGGAGTGGTGGGTCAACACGCTGCCGAGGACGAGAACCAGGATGACGACCGCCCCGGCAAACATGTGGCGGGCATGGTGGCGGGCCCGTTTCCAAAGCATGAGCATCGAGGCTCCGATCACAAAAAGGCTCAGGGGCGCGAGGGTCGCCATGCCGTAAAAACCGGGGATCCATTTTTCCAGCAGGGAAGTGCTGGGGGCAAGCGCGAGCATCAGGAGCAGCGCCAACAGGAGCACGCCGAACGGGTGCCGGCTGACGGCTGCCCAAAATCCTTTTCTGGTCATCCCGGGAATGTGCCACCGATCGGCGAATGTTGGCCAGCACGTTTGTCCCCCGACCGGGCGCAAGTGCGCACAACCGCCTTTCCGTCCGCCACGATTTCTTGATGAAACAGCAAATCCGGGCTATTACCCAGCAACCACGCAACCAATATGCCCGACCAACCGCTCACCGGCCACAACTGTCCCGGAGATCCCTGCACGATCGTCATCTTCGGCGCCTCGGGTGATCTCACGAAGCGCAAGCTGCTCCCCGCGCTTTACAACCTCAAGGTCCTCCGCCTGCTCCCGCAAAATTTTTCGATCATCGGCGTGGCCGTGACCGAGGGCGACGACGAGAGCTACCGCGCGAAAACCACCGCGGACATCAAGGAGTTTGCCACGCGCCCGGTCGAGGATGCCGAGTGGGAGGATTTCCGCAAGCGCAGCTACTATTTGCAGGGGGACTTCAACGACATCGAGACGTTCAAAAAGCTGGAGAACAAGATCGCGGAAGCGCAGACCACGTGGAACCTCCCGGGCAACGTGCTTTTTTATCTGGCGATAACGCCCACGCTGTTCGCGAAGGTGGTGGACCAGCTCGGCACGGTCGGGCTCACGAAGCAGGTCCCCGGGGCCTGGCGGCGGATTATCATCGAAAAGCCGTTCGGTCGCGACCTCGCGAGCGCGAGGGCCCTCAACGACAACCTCAGCAAGCACCTCGAGGAATCCCAGATCTACCGCATCGACCATTACCTCGGAAAAGAGACCGTCCAGAACATCATGGTCTTCCGGTTTGCAAATTCGATTTTCGAGCCGATCTGGAACCGCCGGTATATCGACTACGTGCAGATCACGGTGGCGGAGGAGCTCGGCGTGGAGCTGCGCGGCGGATACTACGACCACTCGGGAGTGCTCCGCGACATGGTCCAGAACCACATCCTCTCGGTCCTCTCCCTGATCGCCATGGAGCCGCCGAGCTCGATCTCGGGCGACAGCGTCCGGAACGAAAAGGTCAAGGTGCTCGAGGCGATCCGCCCGATGCAGCCGGAGGATGTCATCGCGAACACCGTGCGCGGACAATACGCCGCGGGCATCATCGACGGGAAGCAGGTGCCGGCCTACCGCTCGGAGCCGGACGTCGACCCCCATTCGAACACCGAGACGTTTGTCGCGATGAAGCTTTTTGTGGAAAACTGGCGCTGGGCGGAGGTCCCGTTTTTCATCCGCTCGGGCAAGCGGCTCCAGGCGCACACGACCCAAGTGGTGATCGGGTTCCGCCGCACCCCCCTCCTCCTCTTCGGGGAAGATCTGCAGGCGAACGTCAAGCCGAACCGCCTGGTCCTGCATGTCCAGCCGGACGAGGGGATCACGATGGACATCCACGCGAAACGCCCCGGCCCGAATATCAATCTGGTCAACGTGCCGCTCGACTTTTCCTACAGCGAATTCGGCGAGGGGATGGCCGCTACCGGCTACGAAACTCTGCTCTACGACTGCATGATCGGCGAGACGACGCTCTTCCACCGCTACGACAGCGTGGACGCCTCCTGGCGGATCGTCACCCCGATGCTCGACGTCTGGCAGGCGCTCCCCGCCCGCGACTTCCCGAACTACGACTCGGGAACATGGGGGCCTGCAGCCTCAGATCACCTGCTTGAAAAAAGCGGTCACGAGTGGCACCACTATCCGCTCAAACGCTGAGCGTCCGGGTCAGCGGGCGGTCGAGGGATTCCAGAGGTTGACGCCTTTCGCGGGGTCAAAGGTCGCCTCGATGGCGAGCAATTCGATGTGGCCATCGGCGAACGCAAATTGGGATTTTCCCTCATGCCTGCCGGTGGCGACATCGTAGCCGGTGCCGCCTTCTTCCCAGAAGTGGGCCATCACATGGTCAGCGGTGCCCGGGACCTCGGCCAGAAGGATCGTGCGGGCCGGCTTGGGAATCGAGGCCAGCCGCCGCCACTGCTGCGGGGAGCCCTGGTAATCATCAAATCCGGGATCCAGTTCGAAAAAGGAGTTCAGCCCGTAGCTGATCCCGCTCGTGCGCAGGGCATCCTCGGGGCATCGGAAATAGCGCCTCTGGAGCTTTTCCCATGTGGCACTGTCCGGGTTATCGGGCTCGCCGAGGCAGGGCAGGATGCTTTTCGCCCAACCCCTCTGCTGGTATCCGAACGCGGAGTGCGAGGAGCGGGGCAGTTCGCCATCATGCTCCGAAGCCCAAAGAATGACCCCTTGGGAGAGCCCGCGCATCGTGGCGCGGCATTTGGTCAGGCGCGCCGCGTCCATGCTCCTAGCATAAGCCGGAACAAGGAACGATGCCAGAACCCCGATCACCGCCACGCACGCGAGCAATTCCACCAAGGTGAAACCGGCTCGCGTGGTGGACGGCTTGCTCATGGAGCGGATCAGGAGCTTTTCCTCCGCCTCAACACCGCGAATCCGGCCGCGGCGGCACCGAGGAGGAGCGCCCAGGTGGAGGGTTCGGGAATGGCTGTCCATGAGACGGTCTGCGTGGTTGTGGAATATCCGGCTGCTGCCGAGGCGGCTGTCGTATAGTCCACCGCGCCCGCTGCCGTCGTGTCCGCGAGGAAGAACTCGAAGTTGGCGCTCACGGGCGTGCCGTATGGCGTGGAGGCCGGCATGGTGAAGACGGCGTGCCACATGGTTCCGTTCCAAAGAACGTAATCGTGGCCTGCGCCGGGCGTCTGAAAGACCGGCGCGAATGTCCCCGCGCCGCTCGAATTGTAAAAATACGCTCCCAGCCCCGCCGTCGAACTCAGCATCCGGATGCCGAGGGATTTTCCGCTCGGGATCAGGCTGCTGGCCCCTGTGTCAACGAGGAACCCGAACCGGTTGCTATATTGGCGCGCGTCCTGCGTGGGATCGAGCGCCATATACCACGGGGACAGGACATCAAAGTTGTTTCCCGGACTCCAGAGCGCGAGAGGTTTCATCTGAGGCGTCCCGGATTCGACATTCGATGAAAATGTCCCGGAGGCTTGGTCCAGAAACGTCACGTTCACATGGAGCATCCCGCCTTGCGTCATCGCGGATGGGATGGTTGTCAGGACCGCGGAGCGGGCTTGCGCCAGCGCGGCGAGTGTCAGCAAAGTTGAAAAGAATAGTTTTTTCATAAGATTTATGGCTTCGAGCGCAGGAAGAGATCCCCGTCGCGGCATGGCGCGGGGCCGGTTGGTGTCTCTCCGGAGAATCCAGAAGCGCTGTCCGTGACCCGGACAGGATTCTCCGCGCGGTGCGTGTTGGCGCGGGCGTCGTGCCCGGACCTCAAATCGCATGGGCACGATGCCCATGCCACGGCGTGTGTTTCGCCTAAGCGGCTATGGGGACCGGCGCGGGAGGAGACGTGGGACGGGTGGAGGCCTCATCCCCAATAACCGGCGGATAGAAAAACCTGCTTTCCGGGCGAACCGGGGCCGATGGGGCGGACCGCGCGAGAAATTTGTCGAGCTTCTTGTCGGCCTTGACCGTTGCCGGCAGGCGGGATTCTTTTTGTTTCCCCGCTTCGATCGCGCAGCACATTTTGCAGGGAGCTTTCCCGCTGAATGTCTTGGTCAGCGCGGCGGCGAGCGACGAGTCTTTCGAATACACGACCACCATTCCCGTCCACGCCACCGTCTGCAGGACAGCCCAGTGCCCGCCCGCGATGGAGAACATCGCAAGAAAAATGAGCGGGTATCCGGTCAGGCGGAGCATCGCCCATCCCATGCCAGCATTTTTGATCTTTGTCAAAATAAACGAGCCCGCCCGCTCCTCCCGGCTTACCGCCGCCGGAGGGCTTTGACTGCGAGCGTCAGGAAGAAGAACCCCATCGCGACGAGGACAATCGTGGCTCCGCTGGCAGTATCGGAATAGTAGGAAAGCAGGATCCCGCAGATCCCCGAAGCGAGGGAGATGGCGATGGCGAACAGGACAGACTGGCGGGTGTTCCCCGCGATATTGCGCGCCGCCGCAGCCGGCAGGATGAGGAGCGAGTTGATGATCAAGATGCCGACCCAGCTCAGGTTCATGGTGACGACCATGACGATCGAGGCCACGAACAGCACCTGCGTCCACCAGACGTTCAGCCCCCGGCTGCGGGCGAGCGATTCATTGACGCCGATGAGAAGGATGCGGTTGTAGTAAAACAGAAGCCCGCCACCGACGATGGCCACGGTCACGCAAAGCCAGCCGATCTCCCGCGGCGTGATGCTCAGCAGGTCCCCGATGAGGTAGTGGCTGTAGCGGTTGAAATTTCCGCCGCGGGAAAGCAGGACCACGCCGAGCGCGATGCTGAAGGACATGCTCAGCGAAATGATGGTGTCCATCGAGGCGCGGGTGATGCGGTGCAGGGCGAGGATGCCGACCCCGAAAAGCAGCGCGAATCCGACAAGCGCAAACAGCGGGTCCGCCAACCCGAGAAGAACGCCCAGCCCGATCCCGGTCAGCGAAGCATGGCCGATGGCGTCGGAAAAGAAGGCCATCCGGTTGTTCACGACAAGAGTTCCCATGAGGGCGAAGAGCGGCGAGACGATGACGACGGCAAGCAGCGCGTTGCGCATGAATTCATACCGCGCCCACTCGAAGGGGAGGCCTGCCAAAAGATCGATCAGTGGGCGCATGGTTTTTTTCTGCAAACGGATGGTGGCGGGGCCACTGGTATCCGAGGCCTCAGATTGATACCACATTCTGCAAACGCGCTGGAAGCTCAGACATCCTGACGCGCGCAGAAAGCGTTAGCCCGGATAAATCACAGAGGGGTGGCGCAGATTGAGTAACGCTTTGGTTGCC
>JBAWVC010000118.1:0-7535 GCA_037147455.1 Verrucomicrobiota bacterium
GCCGAGGCGTGTTTGAAGACCGTCAAGCTCGCGAGCACGAAATACCTCGATGCGCTCCCGACCGAGGGGAACGCCCTCGGGCAGGCGTTCCGCGACGTCGAACTCGAGAACAGAATCCTGAAAGCCGCGCAGACGTGCGGGATCGGCGCGCAGTTCGGCGGGAAGTATTTCGCGCTCGACGTGCGGATCGTCCGGCTCCCGCGCCACGGGGCGTCCTGCCCGGTCGGCATGGGGGTTTCCTGTTCGGCCGACCGCAACATCAAGGCCCGGATCGACAAGGATGGGCTCTGGCTCGAAGTGCTCGAAACGAACCCCGGCCGGTTCATTCCCGACCGCTACCGCAAGGCCTCGGCGAAGCACAGCGTGAAGATCGACCTCAACCGCCCGATGCCCGAGATCCTCAAAGAGCTCTCGAAGCACCCGGTGACGACGCAGCTCGAACTCACCGGAACCATCGTCGTCGCCCGCGACATCGCGCACGCGAAGCTCAAAGAGCGCCTCGACCGCGGCGAGGGGCTCCCTCAGTATTTCAAGGATCATCCGGTCTATTACGCCGGCCCCGCCAAGACGCCGAAGGGTCTTCCATCCGGATCGTTCGGGCCCACCACCGCCGGCCGCATGGACAGCTACGTGGATCTGTTCCAGGCGAACGGCGGCTCGATGGTCATGATCGCCAAGGGCAACCGCAGCCAGCAGGTCACCGACGCCTGCAAAAAGCACGGCGGGTTCTATCTCGGCTCGATCGGCGGCCCGGCCGCAATCCTCGCCCAGGACAACATCCGGAAAGTCGAGATGCTCGAATACCCGGAGCTCGGGATGGAGGCGGTCTGGAAAATCGACGTCGTCGACTTCCCGGCCTTCATCCTCGTGGACAACAAGGGCAACGACTTTTTCCAGCAGATCAAGCCGTGCGAGGATTGCGCGCTCGGCGCGCTGTGAAAATCCGGTAAAAAATTCTCATCGCCTGCGTCGCGGCATCGTGCGAATGATACCGCTTCACCGGCCCCGTCGGACATGCTGAAGAAAGTCGTCCTCACCAACATCTACACATCCAAATCCACCGACGTCGTGGTGGATACCGATGATGATGCCAAGGCCGTTCTGGGTGCGGGAAAAGCCCCCAACGAAACCGCGCTCGTCACCGACATCGGGGGGCTGGACGAAGCGGTTTACCGGCTCACCGGAAAGAAGCCCGGCCTGGACGAGGCGGTCACGCTTTTTTCCGGAATGGCCCGCTGCCTGGAGCGGAATATCTCAACGATCAAAAGCCTGGAGCTGATGGCCGCCCGCCTCAAGACGCCCAGGTATCGCGGGGCGATCGCGGACATTTCCCACCACATTCTCGCCGGCGACAAGCTGAGCGACTGCTTCGGCATGCATCCGGACCTCTTCACCGAGGATGTCATTGCGCTTTTGCACGCGGGCGAGGAATCCGGGCAGATCGCGGCCGTCTTCAAGCAGATCGCTCAGGGGCAGGGGAAAGCCCAGAAAATCCTCCGCAAGCTGCGCGCGGGGCTGATCTATCCCTGCATCGTCGTCGTTCTGGCGCTCGGCGTGGTCATCATCATGGCCTTCACGCTCATCCCCGCCATTTCGAAACTGTATATCTCGATGCACGCGACCCTTCCTCTCGCGACGAGAATCCTCATGGCCTTTTCGGAGATTCTCCTGAAGCGGCCCTGGATGGCGGCCCTCCCGATCATCGCCCTGATGATGTTTTTCAAATATTGGCCGAAAATTTACCGGAAGCCATCCGTCCAGATCGCGATCACCCACATCCCGACCGTGGGGAACATCATCCGCAAGTCCGCGGCCATGGTGAGCTTCCGCACCCTGGCCCTGCTGCTCCACGCGAATGTGCGGATCGCCACAGCGCTCGAGATCGCTGCCAAGAGTTCGAACCATGTCGAGTTCGAAAGGTTTTTTCTTGTCGTCCGGGACCATATTGCCGACGGGCTGTCGCTTCCCGAGAGCTTCCTCATGGAGTCCCACCGGCTCGGCCCTGACGGACGCACGATTGCCGCCGTCGTGCAGATGGCCGGGGAAACCGGAGGTGTCAACGAGATGCTGGACGAAATTGCGACCGACTACGAGGAGGACCTCGATATCGTGGCCAGCTCGATCGACAAGATCCTGGAGCCGATCGTGCTCGTGATGCTGGGATGCATCGTCGGCGGGCTCGTCTATGCGATCTACGGGCCGATCTTCAATCTCAGCAAAGTGATCCTGCCACAAAAAAAAGGCCCTGCGCCGCCCGCGGCGAGCGCCCCGCGATGAGCGCATGACAGGCGAAACGGATACCGCTCCCGGCCAGCCAACTTCCGGATCCCGTAAAAACCGGGGATTGCTGGCGAAGATTTTGCAGTTGCCGGGCCAGAGCGTCTATTCCAAAGCCCTCACGCTTTTTGTGGTCATTTCCCTTCTTCTGGGAGGCGCGGTCGTGCTTCTGACCTCGGAGATCATCCTTCGCGAATTCAAGGAAACCGAACGTCAGGAAATGGTCGGAACCCTCCAGCGGTTCACCCTCATGCTGTCCAGAGAAACACGGCCGATCGAGATCTCCGTGGCCGATTGGTTCCAGCGGAACCAACCTCCCGCAGGGGAGCGGTTCATTTTGCCGCAAGCTGGTGCGCTCGCTGCCATGCAGCTGGATTTCCTTTCGGTTTCGGACTCCTCCGGGCAGCTCCAGGGGACGGTTTTCCGGGATGCGCCCGCCCGCCGGATCTTTTTCCAATCCCCCGCCTGGCCGCAATGGATTTCGAGCCGCCCCGGGGTCCGTCTTCCCAAGGCCGGTTTCATCCTGATGGGGGGGGCGCTCACGGCCATCGCCTGTCTGGATACCGGCGACGGGCGGCGTCTGGCGGGAGGTCGCATTTTTGACTCCGAGTCGCTCGCTTTTCTCGAGGGGATGTTCGGGGCGAGGGTGGTTTTCAAGCCCCTGGGCGCGGTGAGCGTGAGCGGCGCGAAAGAGGAGCCGCTCCTTGTCATGCTGGCGAGTAACGAATTTTACGTCCAAGCCACTCGCAAGAACGAGCTGGTCGGGCATATCCTGATCCGCGGCATCAACGGCATCCCGATCGGCCAGGTCCAACTCACCCAGAGCCGCCCGCTCTATGCCGAGGGGCTTCAGGCCGTGCAGATATTTTTGACGGTCCTGACGCTCGCCGGCGGCACTCTTTTCGTCATCATGTGGCTGCTGCTGGAGCGGACGATTCTCAACCGGATCCGGGATCTGACCAGGAAGGTCGAGAGCGAAAAAGACACCCTGCCCCTGCGCTTGGATTTCAAAGGGAGCGACGAGCTGGCTACCCTGGCGCGCAGGATCGAGGATCTGGCCCTGCAGCTCGACCGGGCGCGCTGGAGCTACCGGGCGGTTGTCGAGGACCAGAACGAAATCATCTGCCGGTTCACGCCAGGTTTCGCCATCACCTTTTCCAACGGGGTTTTCCAAAGAACATTCACCCACGGTTCGGAAAAGGTTTCGTTTCTCAAGGAATGCCTGCCTCACGTGACTTTCGAGCTGCTTGCGAAAAAATTCGAGGAGCTCAATCCCGAGAGGCCGCTCGACACGTTTTTGCATCAGATTCTCGACGGGGATGCTGCCAGTTTGTGGCTGCGCAGCACCCTCCGGGCAAACTACCTTGCAGGAGGCGCTTGTGCGGGAGGCCAGTGGGTCGCGGCCGACATCACCTCACAGGTCCAGGCCCAGCAGCGGCTGCAGGACTCCGAGCGCCAGCTGCGCACGCTTTCGAGCAGGCTGCTGCGCCTCCAGGACGACGAGCGCCGGAAGATCGCGCGCGAGCTTCACGACTCCACCGCGCAAAGCCTCTCCGCGCTGGAAATGAACATGAGCCTGCTCGAGCCGGTGGCCGGAGACGAGCGCATGCAGAGGATCGTCGCCGAGACGAGGCAGATCGCGAGGGACTGCTGCCTGGAGCTGAGGACGATTTCCTACCTCCTTCACCCGCCGCTGCTGGATGAGGTGGGGCTGCCATTTGCCATCGAGTGGTTTGCGGACGGATTTACCAAGAGGACTGCCATCGTCGTGAACACCCGGATCACCCCCGATTTCCCCCGCCTCGATTCCGAGGTGGAAACAACGCTTTTCAGGATCATCCAGGAAGCGATGAGCAATATTTATCGGCATTCCGGGGCAACCCGGACATGGATCACCTTGAACTTTAGAAACACCTCGATCGAGCTCGAAATCCGGGACAACGGGTCCGGGTTTCCGGAAGGGGAGGGGGCCAAAGGCGGCGCTTCCGGTGGCGTCGGGCTCGCGGGGATGCGGGAAAGGCTTGCCGAACTGGGCGGACGGTTGGAAATTCAGACCTCGCCCTACGGGGTGAGCATTATTGCCCACATCAACCAGCATGTCCCACACGAAAAAACGAATCCTGATCGCTGACGACCACGAGATCGTCCGGCACGGCGTCCGCAACCTGATCGCGAGCGTCCCCGAATACGAGTGCTGCGCGGAGGCCACGACCGGGCGCGACGCGGTGCGGCTCGCGCAGGAACTCCAGCCGGATGTCGCGGTGCTCGACATCAGCATGCCGGAGCTCAACGGGATCGAGGCGGCGCGCCAGATCCTGAAGGTCTGCCCGCAGACAAAGATTCTTATCTTCACCGTGCACGATGCGGAGCGGCTGGTCTACGAGGTTTTCAACGCCGGGGCGCACGGCTACATCCTGAAGTCGGATGCCGGGCGGCACCTGCTCTCCGCGATTGAAAGCGTCCTCGCGGGAAAGCACTATTTCAGCTCGCAGGTCTCCGAGGTCCTCTTCGAGAGTTTCCAGAAAAAGGACATGCCCCACGCGACGGCGGACGAGGGCGGCAAGCCGACATCGCGCGAGCGGGAGATCATCCAGCTTCTCGCCGAGGGCAGGAGCAACAAGGAAGTGGGGACCGCACTGGGAATCAGCGTCAAGACCGCCGAAACCCACCGCGCCACGATCATGCGCAAGCTCGGGCTCCACTCGATCGGCGAACTCGTCCGCTACGCGATCCGGAACCAGATCATCCAGGCGTAACCGGGCGAGCTCAGAGCAGCTCGGCGATCTGGACGGCGTTGAGCGCGGCGCCTTTGAGGAGCTGGTCGCCACAGACCCAGAAAGCGAGCCCGTTTTCCAGCGCGCAATCCAAGCGCAGTCGTCCGACGGCGCAGTCGTCCTGGCCGGCGCAATCCAGCGGCATGGGATATCCCTCGTCCATGATCCGGATTCCGGGCGAATGCCGGATGGCTTCCGCAGCCTCGCTGAGAGCGACAGGGCGTTCGAACTCCGCGCTCACCGCCACCGAATGGGCGCGGTAAACCGGCACGCGAACACATGTCATCGAGGCCTTAAAAGTCGGGAGGTGCATGATCCGGCGGCCCTCGTTCTGCATCTTCATCTCCTCCTTTGTGTATCCGGTGTCGAGGAACGAATCCACCTGCGGGATCACGTTGAACGCGATCTGGTGCGGGAACACCTCGTGCTGGAACTTGCGCCCCTTGGCCAGCGCGTCCACCTGCTGCCGCAATTCCTCGAGAGCGCGCGCCCCGGCTCCCGAGACGGCCTGGTAGCTGGAGGCGAAGATCCGCTTCACGCGGAATTTTTTGTGGAGCGGGTTCAGGGCCATGAGAGTGATCGCCGTGGTGCAGTTCGGGTTCGCGATGATCCCCTGGTGGTGCTTGATGTCCCCCCCGTTGATTTCCGGCACAACGAGCGGCACGGATTCCGACATGCGGAACGCGGAAGAGTTATCGACAACAACCGCGCCGGATTGAACGGCCACGGGGCCGAACTCTTTGGAAATCCCTGAGCCGGCGCTGAAGAGCGCGACGTCGATGCCCTCGAAGGAATTCATTCCGAGCGCCTCGATCGCGACGTCCTCGCCGCGGAACTCCAGGGTCTTTCCGGCCGAGCGGGCGGAGGCGAGAAGCCTGAGCTTGGAAACCGGGAAATTGCGGCGATCCATCACGCGGAGCATCTCCACGCCGACCGCTCCGGATGCGCCAACGATTGCGACTCGAAAAGATTTGGACATAATAGGAAAATATGACTGACAACGACAACCCCCGCCCGGCTTGTTCTCTCCGGGTGGATGTGGCGTGGCAGGCCATGCATCTTCTCTCGAATGGCGTTCCGGTCAAGTCTTGGCCTGTCTCCACATCAAAATTCAGCCTGGGATCGGAGCCCTGAAGCAGGAAGACCCCGCTGGGGAGGTTCCGGATCTGCGAACAGTTTTCCTTTGGCGGGAGCATGGACATTTCTAGCCGAAAATGGTCCAATCCCCGCCTGTCATGAAACGCTGTTTGCTCTTGCTCCTTTTCGCATGCTCCCTCGCGCTGCCATCCTGTGCCTTCAAAAAGAAGGAAGCGCCCCTGAACCCGTATACCTCGCCCGCGGTCGCGCCGCCGAAGCCGTCGATCCTCCAAACCATTCTGGGAAAAATCCCGAATCCTTTTCAAAAAAAGCAGCGGCCCCCGTCGGCATTGCCCCCGCAATGGGTCGGCGTGATCCGCATGGTCAACTCTGCGGAAAATTTTGTGCTGCTGGAATCCAACGCCATTTCCTCGGCGATTCCCGGGGAAACCTACCTGGCCGTCGGCAAGGGCGTCGAAACCGCCACCCTCAAAATGACATCGCTCAAGAACCCCCCGTTTCTCATTGCGGACATTGTCTCGGGCTCCCCTTCGCCCGGCGATAAAATCTACCGCCCCAATGCCCCGACCGCATCCCCGAACCCGGTGCCGACGCCTAAAATAAAGCCGACACCCAAACCAAAACCCACGCCTAAGCCCAAGCCTACCCCAAAACCAAAACCGACGCCGAAGCCCAAACCGACCCCCCAACCAACACCCGCACCGAAGCCAACTCCCAACGCAAAATCCCAGCCCTCTCCAACGAATTCCCGCGTGAATCCCAGCATTGACAATTGATTCAGTGGAATTAATAGTCAACAGCCTTAACTAATGAAATCGCGACCGGCTGCTCTTTCACGTTCGGAAATCGAACGCCTGGCAGACATCATCATGATGATGCAGCGGTGCTTCGTGCAGCATCTGTCCGAGGAGCTTTCGCGCGGGCAGGTTTCTTTTCCCCAGTTTTTTCTTCTCGGCCACATTGCATCGAGCGAATCGCTCTCCATGACCGAGATCGCGGATAAGATGGCGCATACGACCGCTGCGGCGACAGGCCTCGTTGACCGCCTCGCGAATCTCGGATATGTCCAGCGGATGCATGCGTCCGACGACCGCAGGAAGGTTCTCGTCCGGATCACGCCCAAAGGCGTCAATCTGGTCGGGAGAATCCGCCAGGATATTGTCGAAAAGCTCTCGCTGGTCACCGGGATTCTGGAACCGCAGGAACAGACGACATGGCTTCACATCTACGAAAAAATTCACGCGCACATCACATGCCCACAATGAGAAAACTGTCAATTGCCGCCGGGATTTTCCTCGCTTCGCTCGTTTTTGTCAACGGTCAGACGAATTCGCTTTCCGCCTTCCCCACGCCCGGAGCCCTCCCCTCGATTGCCCCGATCGGCAC
>JBAWVC010000119.1:0-7511 GCA_037147455.1 Verrucomicrobiota bacterium
ACTCCCCGCCCCTCCCACCAAACCGGACAGGCGGTTTTCCCGCATCCGGCTTTCCCTTGATGTCGATGTCCACGACGTGGACGTGGCCGCTTTCCAGCAACTCATCTACCCGCCGCAGCCCATCCTTGCATCCTCGCCCGGGCCGAAACCCGTAACTCTGTGGCGCAAATTCCCGCTCGAAGATCGGTTCGACAACCGCTCTCAGGGCCGTTTGCACCACCCGGTCGCGCACCGTCGGGATTCCTGCGTTCACTGCGCTCTCCTTGCCTGCCCTACCGCCACCAACCACACGGCCACTCCCAATGGGGCTTCGCGTTGTTGCCCCCCATTGATCGACCCCCTTTCGGAGGTCGAAACTTCGCACGTTTCCCAGAGGCTCGTCGTCGTGGTCTTGCTGTATCGTGTTCACTTTCGTTGCGGTCGTTCAGGTTCTTTCCGTTGCTCTCCACCCCGCCTCGCGGCGACGCGGTTACTTCAAGTTCTCACCAGCCCAACGGTGGCCGGTGGCCGAGGTCTTCCACCCCGGAGGCGTGCGCAGCTTCGCAGCGCACGGGAACGGGCGTCCCGCCCGTTTAGAGACTGACTTCCGCATGAAAACGCCCTGCGCCATTCACAAGCGGGACGCCTGCCCCCTGTATCAGCAAGACCCAGCGGGATTTTAATGCGTTTGCCCTGGACCGCCCTCCATTCCTTGCGCTTACGCGCTGATCAGGGCACGAGCCACAAGCTGGACGCGGGTCCCCGATGTTGTTAGATGTCCGCCGGTTGATCGGCAGCCAAGAAGCGACATGAAAACACACCCCGCCCTGACGGCCGCACTGGCAGCGCTTGCGCTGGCCGGATGCGGAAAATCTCCGGCACCGAGCGCCTCAGAATCCAAAATCGAGCCGAAACCCGCGTCCGCCGCAGAGCAGAAGCACTCGACCGACAACAACCTCAACGTCTTCTGCTGGTCGGAATACATCCCGCAGCAGATCATCGACCAGTTCACGAAGGAGACCGGCATCAAGGTCGCGGTCGCGAACTACTCGTCGAACGAGGAAATGCTCGCGAAGCTCATGGCCGGCGGCGGGAACTACGACGTCATCCAGCCGGGCGAATACGTCGTCGGTGCGCTGGTGAAGGACAACCTCCTCCACCCGCTCGATCGCGCGATGCTCCCGAACCTCCGGAACATCGCGCCTCAGTTCTTGAACCGGCCGTTTGACCCGGGCAACAAATTCAGCGTCCCGTTCATGGCGGGGACGGTCGGCATCGTCGTCAACACCGACCTCGTGAAGGACGGCATCAGGGGATTCGCCGACGTGTTCCAGGAGAAATACAATCAGAAGATCGTGGTTCTCGACGATCCACGGGAGATCGTAACATGGGGGTTATTGGCCCGGGGCGTCCCGATCAACCAGGCCACCGATGAGAACCTCGCCAAGGTGAAGCCGCTCCTCGCGAAGTGGCTGCCGCTCGTGAAGTTCTACGATTCCCGCAGCCCGAAGACCGCGCTGCTGAACGGGGATGCTGTTCTCGGGGTGGTATGGGGAGGAGAAGCGGCGATCCTGTTAAACGCTGACAAGAAGTTCAAATGGGTGCTGCCCTCGGAGGGAACCCACCTATTCATCGACAGCCTCGTCATTCCGAAGACCTCCCGGAATCCCGGAAACGCGCAAGCCTTCATGAATTTCATCCTGCGCCCGGATATCAGCCGGCAGATCTCGGACGCGTTCCCCTACCTCAACCCGAACCTCGCCGCACGCAAGCTGCTCACCACCGCGCAGAGGGCCAACCCGGCCAGCTTCCCGACCGATGACGAGATCTCCAAAATGCAGACCTTCGAGGACATCGGGCCGCAGGCCACAAAGATCGACGAAATCGTCACTTCGCTGAAAGTCCAGTGACGGGCAATGCCATGATCCCCCGCATCGACCTCCACCGGCACCTGGATGGAAACATCCGCATCCAGACAATCCTCGATCTCGCGGAGAAGAACGGGATCCGCCTGCCAGCCGACGATGTCGAATCGCTTCGCCCGCACGTCACCGTCACGTCCCCGCATCCCGGGCTTGTCGAGTTCCTGGAAAAATTCCGCTGGCCCATGGCCGTGCTGGCGACGCCGGCCGACTGCCGCCGCGTCGCGCGGGAAAATGTGGAGGACGCCCGGACCGAGCGACTCGATCATGTCGAGCTGCGGTTCAGCCCGTGGTTCATGGCTGCCGCCCACCGACTCGATCCCGCCGCGGTCGTCGAGGCGGTGGCCGACGGCGTTGCTCAGGGAGCCGCGGAATTCGGCGTGCCCGTGAAGCTCATCGGAATTTTGAGCAGGACCTTCGGGCCGGAGATTTGTTTTCAGGAACTCGACGCGCTCATGGCATTCCGGGAAAGGCTGGACGGACTCGATCTCGCCGGCGACGAGGCCGGGTTTCCGGCACGGCTGTTCGAGCGTCATTTTCAAAAGGCGCGGGATGCCGGTCTCCGAATCACCGTCCATGCGGGCGAAGCGGCCGGACCGGAAAGCATCCGTGAGGCGCTGGACATCCTGGGGGCGACGCGCATCGGGCACGGGGTCCGCGCGATCGAGGACCCGGCCCTCATAGACGAACTCGCGGAGAGGGGCGTCGGCATCGAGTGCTGCCTCACAAGCAACATCCAGACGAGCACCGTCAAGTCCTACGCATCCCATCCGCTGCGGCATTTTCTCGGGCGCGGCCTGCTGGCGACGATCAACACCGACGACCCCGGGATCAGCGGCATCACCCTCGACCACGAGTTCGAGATCGCCGCCCCCCAAGCCGGGCTGACAGCCGATCTCGTCGCCCTCGCGCAAAAGAATGCGGTCCGCATCGCGTGGAGGTGATTACTTCGCCGCTCCGATGACGGAGTAGCCGAGCCAGACGGCCAGCGCCGAAAACCCGAAGACCGCTCCGCAGCAGACGAGGAAGACCAGAAAGACGGCCAGGACCGGACGCCAGAGCTCGGTGCGGTGGGCTTCCTTGAGGCCAGCCACGCAATAGATGAGAGAGGCCACCGAATAAAACCAGCCGCCACAAATCGGGACAAACTGGAGCACCGAGGTCGAGCCCGAGGCGTAGCAGAGCACGCGGAACGTGGTCTCGAACGGTTTCTTCGCCCCTCCCACCATCATCAATGCGAGATGAAGAATTCCAGACGAGATAAACGATCCCAGAAGCAGGAAGGCCGGCATGAAGACGACCAGCCCGACAAAGATGAAAACCAACCCGTATTTCGGGAGATTTTTGAACTCCTCCCCTCCGAACATCGCCGGGTTGATCAGCGTGGCGGCGGCCTGGTAAAGAATCGCAGCGGCACTCGAGGCCCACGAGACGAGGATGTAAAATTTCAGCGGTTTCCAAAACCCTCCCTCGCAGGGCATGGCCTGGAACGTTTCCACGGGCTTCGAGAAGACCTGTTTGACCGTCTCGGCTGCGGCCGCGAGGAGCGGAGGAGGCTCCGCGCTTTCCCAGACGGGCACGTTGTTGCCGAGAGCGGGCGGGGGCACAGGGGGAAACACGGGCGGGGCGGACGAGCTTACTGAAGCGGGCGGCAGGTTGGTGAACGAAGAAAGCGGCTGCCAGGATGCCATCGGCTCCTGCCATCCCAGGTCGTCGGGAAGAAACTTTCCACTCTGCAGGCCGTCGGCCACTTCCTGGTCGGAGTATTGGCCGAGGCTCTGGCGGTTTCGGTTGATGTGGATCGCTCCCATGCCCCCACTGCTTACACGAAGCGAATCCCGACGGTCAATGCCACAGCGCCCGCGCGAGGGACAGCCAGACGAATCCGCGGCCGACTTTGAGTCGGGGAGCCGCCGGGTTGGCGTCCACCAGATCGAGCGTGCGGAGACCGATTTCCAGCGGCAACCGGCAGGCCGCGCGGAGCCTGCGCGGGCGGACAAACGAGGCATACCGGGTCCCCGCATCCAGGCCCGCGCGCGCAGCCCGCATCGCCGCCGGGAAATTTTCCTCAGCAACATAGACCCTGCCGGCCGCGGCATCGGCATGCCGGTCGCGGAGGATGTTGACCCATTGGAGCCCGCATCCGAAATTAAACCCCAACGCACACATCGCCTCGAGCGGTTCGCGCGAATATCCGGGGACGTGTTTGAAACAGATCTTCGTCCAAAACTCCCCCACGCACCCGGCGACGAACCCGGTGTAGCGAGCCGCCTCGTCGAGGCTGAGAGGCGAAGCGCCCGGACCGAAGCGCTGCAAATCAAAAATCTGGCCGCCGAGAATGATCTTCCAGACCTCCAGGATTTCCTCCCTGTCGGGCGCGGCCTCAAGTTGTTGAAGCAGCGTTGGCAGGGATTCGAGGAGTTCCTTTTCGCCGTCGGGAAGAAGGCCGAGGTGTCGCGCTTCGTCCCGCGCCCAGCTATGCGGAAGTCCGCCCAGCAGGCGGCTCCTCAGTTCCACGGAGGCGGACCCCGCATCGGCGATCGAGTCCGATGCGCGCGCCAGCAGGTAGGCCAGCTCGAGGGTCGGACGCACGGATACCGGAAGCAGCCTCAGCGACAGGTAAAACGAGCGGGAGACGCTCCTGAGAAGGCCCTCCCGCATCAAGGCTGCTTCCCAGGAGCCTGGGCTCCGAGAACCCTCAGAACATCGTCGGCAATTTTGTCTGTCTCCGGCAGCTGTTCGAAGCGGTAGAGGACGCGGAGGTTTCCCTCCGGGTCGATGAGATGGGTGTAGGTCGAGTGGTCGATCATGTAATCGTCCTTGTCGCCGCCGGTCGCCGGGGCCTTGCGGAAGGAGGCTCCATAAGCCCGGGCGGTCGTGCCGATATCCGCGGGCGGCCCGGTCAGGCCGATGAAGCGATCGTTGAAGAAGGGGACGTATTCCTTGAGGGAGGCCGGGGAGTCGCGCTCGTCCACGCTCACGAAGACGACCTTGGCGCGTTCCTGGGCCGCAGGGGGAAGCTTCCGGTAAACCGCGGCGAGATTGCCCAGCGTGGTGGGGCAGATGTTCGGGCACCGGGTGAAACCGAAGCTCAGCAGCACGGCCTGGCCGCGAAGATCCTGGAGCCGCACGGGCTTTCCGTTCTGGTCGGTCAGCGAAAAATTGTAGCCGGGATGATTGTCGGGATCATACTGGCCGAACCACGGAGAGGAGGATCTGCCCGCGACCGAAAACAGGATGATCAGCGCCGGAACCGCCACGATGGCGCATGCGGCGAGGATGATCAGGCCGATGCGGCGGGCGCGGGCGTCGCGATGTCTTTTCCGGGGCATTCAGCGGACGGGAACATCCAGGTGGATTTGGCTTTTCACACCCCCGGATTCGGTTGTCAGAACCATCGGGACGGTGGAACCGGCTTTGGGAACCTCCTTTAGCTTCATCAGCATGAGATGGTCTCCGCCCGGTTCGAGGACACGCCTGCCTTTGGCGGGCACGGAAAAGCTCTCCACGAAAGCCATGCCCATGACGCCGTCTTCCTGTTTTGTCGTGATCATCGGCTTGATTTCTCCCGCCACTGGGCAGGATCCTCCTGTGATGAGCACGGGCGCGTCGCTCCTGTTGACGATCGTCATGAAAGCCGCGGTCGCCTTCGAGGTGGGAGGCAAGGCCCGGATCCAGGCCCCTTCAATTTTCAGATCCCCGGCAAAGATCAGGCCGGAGGACAGAAGTAGCGCGCAGAGGATTCTTTTCATCGAATCAGCATGCCCCATTGCCCGCGGTAAATAAAGGCTTTTCCCGAGGCGGAACGGAGGGGACATGCGGAACAAAGGCGGGCCGGACAGCGCCGGTCCCTCGTGAGCTCTTGGAGGCTAAGGACGGCCCGGCAAGTCGTCCCCGCCCGTGAGCGATGCACCCCCGCTCACGGCACGCGGACCGACGGCAGCCCGGCGAGCGCCATGGCGATCTCCTCGGCGGGATACTCGTAATCCTCCAGCTGACCGGCGGCGAATTTCATGTAGGCGGTCATGTCGAAGTGGCCGTGCCCGCAGAGGTTGAAGAGGATGCTTTTCGAGACGCCCTGCTCGCGACAAAGCATCGCCTCATCGAGGACTGCGGCGACCGCGTGGGAGGCTTCGGGCGCGGGCAGGATCCCCTCCGCTTTCGCGAAGGTCACCCCGGCGCGGAAGACGTCGGTCTGCCCGACCGAGCGGGATTCGATGAGCCCGAGCTCCTGCACGTGGCTCACGAGCGGGGCCATGCCGTGGTAGCGGAGCCCGCCGGTGTGGATGGCGGGCGGGATGAACGAGCTTCCCAGCGTGTGCATTTTGACGAGCGGCGTGAGTTTTCCCGTGTCGCCGAAATCGTAGGCGTAGCGGCCTTTGGTGAGCGACGGGCAGGCGCTTGGCTCGACGGCGACGATCCGGGCCTTCGGGCCGCCTCGGAGGGTTTCCCCGATGAACGGAAACGCGATGCCCGCGAAATTCGATCCTCCTCCCGTGCATCCGATCACGACGTCCGGGTAGTCGGCCGCGAGGTCGAACTGGCGCAGACATTCGAGGCCGATGACCGTCTGGTGGAGCAGGACGTGGTTCAGGACGCTGCCCAGACAGTATTTGGTGTCCCGGTTTTTCGCGGCGACCTCGACGGCCTCGGAAATCGCGATCCCGAGCGACCCCGGGCATTCCGGATCCATCGCCAGGATCGCGCGTCCCGCCTCGGTTTCGGTGCTCGGGCTGGGGATGCAGCGGCCGCCGAACGTTTCCATGAGGGCCTTACGGTAGGGCTTCTGGTCGAAGCTGACCCGCACCATGAAAACCTCGCATGGGATTTCAAACATCGAGCACGCGATCGAGAGCGCCGAACCCCATTGCCCGGCCCCGGTTTCGGTCGTGATGCGCTTCGTCCCCTCCGCCTTGTTGAAATAGACTTGCGGCAGCGCGGTGTTGAACTTGTGCGATCCGCTCGGGCTGGTGCCCTCGTATTTGTAGTAAATTCTGGCGGGCGTGCCGAGCGCCTTCTCGAGCCGCCGGGCGCGGTAAAGTGGGGACGGGCGCCACTGGGCGAGGATCTGGCGGACTTCGCCCGGGATTTCGATCTCCCGCTCTCCGCTCATCTCCTGCGCGATCAGCTCCTTCGCAAAAAGCGGCTCCAGCTCTGCGGCCGAAAGCGGTTCGCCAGTCCCGGGGTGCAGCGGCGGCGGCGGCGGCGCCGGCAGATCAGCGACGATGTTATACCAGGTTTTGGGAATGTCGTTTTCCGGGAGGAGATACTTGATCGTGTCCATATTGAGCGAGGCAGAATGCGCGCCCGCGCGCCCCAATTCAAGCTCCGCGTGGGAAATTCCTGGGAGTGCACGCAACCGGCGCGCGACCCGCGTGTAGGACATCCGGCATCCCTGCCGGATGCCTCGAGATTGGTTTATTCTAGATCGGCGATCTAGTTTTCTTGTTTTTTTGCTTGATTGCCGCGCTTAACGCTCTAGTATATACGCTAGAACACGCCTAATAACCCTCCAACCAAAAAACATACCAGCCATGGGATACCCAACCAAAGTCGGTTCTTCCGAAAAGTTTCGTCTTTTCGGGATTTTTCCCGTGAGGTGGCCAGGTT
>JBAWVC010000120.1:0-7501 GCA_037147455.1 Verrucomicrobiota bacterium
CGCACACTCCCCGGCATGGAAGTCCCCGACCAATGCCGGATCTCGACCGATGTGCGCGTGATGTATTTCGACACGGACGCGGGAGGGGTTGTTCACAACATCGTTTACCTCCGGTTCATCGAAATTGCCCGGACGTATCTGGCGATCCAGATGGGGATGAGCTTTGCAGAGATCGAGCGCACGGGGATCCATCCGGTGGTGACGCGCACGGAGATCGACTACAAGCGTCCGGCCAAGCTGGGAGACGAGCTGCGGGTGGACGGCCGGGTTGTGGAATGGAGCGGCATCCGCTTCTGGGTCGAGTTCGAGGTGGTCCGCCCGTCGGACGGCGCCCTTCTCGTCAAATGCCGCCAGGCGCTTGCCCTGGTGAAGATGCCGGAGGGCCGCCCGGTCCGTCTGCCCGACGGGTTTCCTGCATCGCTGGCTTTGAACTCCCAAGAGCCTTCTTGAAAGAGTTCGCCCGCGCTGATAAAACCCCAACACAAACGAATCTATGAAGCCGCGCATTTCCATCACAAACACCGATCACCACTCATGAAAAAACTCCCTCGATTCACCATCGGCATGGGCGACCGTTTCGCCCACCAGGGCGAGGCCCAGCTCTCCGCCGTCGAGTCCGCCGCCAAGCGCGGCGTGCCGCTTCATCCGGTCTGGAACAAGTCGAACCGCGAGCACACCCTGGTCGGCACGAAGCCGGAGGACCTCCGCGCCGAGGCCGATGCCGCAGTGAAGGCGCTGAACTGGACCGCTCCCTACTTCGTGGATGCGGATCACATCAATCTGCACACGGTGGACGGCTTCCTCGCGTCGAGCGATTTCTTCACGCTCGATGTCGCCGATTATTCCGGCAAGCCCGCCAGCCCGGAGAGCATGGCGGCGTTTCTCGAAAAGCGCTCCGGGCTTGCCGGCAGCCACCGGCTTCCCCTGCTCGATGCGCCGCTGGAAATCACCCGCGCCGACCTCGAGCGCACCGCAGGAAAATTTCTCTGGGCGATGCAGGAGGCCGGGCGGATTTACCGTCACATCGCCGCCGCCAAGCCGGCGGACCCGTTTGCCGTGGAGGTCTCGGTGGACGAAACCGACACGCCGCAGACTCCGGGCGAGCTGCTGATCATCCTCGCCATGATCGCCGATGAGGGGATTCCCGCACAGACGATCGCGCCGAAGTTCACCGGGCGGTTCAACAAGGGGGTGGATTATGTGGGCGACATCGTCGCTTTCGAGCGCGAGTTCGATGCCGACCTGGCCGTGCTGGCTTATGCCGTTCGCGAGTTCGGGTTGCCGGACAGCCTCAAGATCAGCGTCCATTCCGGCAGCGACAAATTCTCGCTCTACCCGATCATCCGCCGTCTCATGGCGCGTCATGGCGCGGGGCTTCATCTGAAAACCGCCGGGACGACCTGGCTCGAAGAGGTCGCCGGTCTTGCAGAATCTGGAGGCGAGGGGCTGGCCATAGCAAAGGACATTTACGCAGCCGCATTGCCGCAGGCGGAGGAACTCATCAAGCCCTACGCGCCGGTCGTGGACATCGAAATCTCGAAGCTCCCATCGATCGAAACCGTCCGGGGCTGGACCTCGCAGGATTTTGTCGGAGCGCTCAACCACGACGCCTCCTGCCCGAAATACGACCGCCAGTTCCGCCAGTTCATCCACGTCGCCTTCAAAGTCGCGGCCGGCATGGGCGCCCGCTACACCGACGCCTTGAAGGCCAACCGCGGGATCGTCGGGCGCCGGGTCCGCGACAACCTGCTCAAGAAACACATCGAGCCGCTTTTCTGCTGAGCAGTTATGGAAAGTGGCCGGACCCGGCTGGCTCTCGTAAAGAGCATCGGGGAGCAGGAGGAGGCGATGGACGCTTTTGTCCGGGAGGTGGAATCATGAAAATACTCATCACAGGGGGCAGCGGATTCATCGGAAGCCACGTCGTCGAGCATTTTCAGGACCGGGCGGAAGTCGTCGTTCTGGACGACCTGCGCACGGGCCACCGGAAAAACCTCGATGGCTTGAAGTGCCGGTTTGTCGAGGGCTCGATCCTCGACCGCGCCCTCGTGGACGAGGTCATGCAGGGGGTGGATTTCGTGATCCATCTGGCCGCGCTCGTGAGCGTGCCCGAATCCATGTCGCTGCCGGGGGAAACCGTGAACATCAATGTCCACGGGCTGCTCAACGTCCTCGAATCCGCCCGGAGCCGTGCGGTGAAGAAGCTCTGCTTCGCGAGTTCCGCTGCGGTTTATGGCGAAAATCCGATCCAGCCAAAAGTGGAAACGATGGCCCCGGATCCCCGGAGCCCGTATGCCATCACCAAGCTCGATGGCGAGTATTACTGCGGGCTCTACGCGCGGGAAGGATGGCTTCCCACCGCCTGCCTGCGCTTCTTCAACGTCTTCGGCCCGAGGCAGGATCCCAACAGCGCCTATGCGGCGGCGGTCCCGATCTTCCTGCACCGCGCCAGGAACAACGAGCCGGTCACGATCTATGGCGACGGAGGCCAGACGCGCGACTTTATCTACGTGAAGGATATCGTCGGGGCGCTCGCCTTCGCGGCCGAAACGCCGGAGGTGCAAGGCGTCTTCAACGCCGGGTATGGGCAGGCGTTAACGGTTGCCGGGCTGGTGCAGGAAATCCTCGCTCTCACCGGATCCCGTTCCGAAATCCGCCATGAGCCGGTCCGGGCCGGCGACATCCGCCACTCGACATCGGACGCTTCGAAGCTGCAGGCGGCCGGATGGAAACCGCGTTTCGATGTGGCGGGCGGGCTGCGCCAGATGATCTACCCCCCCAAAAACCATCCTGCCGCCTCGCGGAATTGACCCCCTGTTATTTGCCGCAGGGAAATTTTCATGTGAAACGAAGTTGCAGGACCCCGCCATTTTTCATTATTGATACATCCGATGCCAAAACCCAAGGAGGACGCGACTGTTTCCAGTGCGGAGTTTATCAAGGCCTATCGCGTGATGCTCCTGGCGCGCGTGCTGGAGGATAAGCTGGCGAGCCTTTACCGCGGCGGGATGATCAAGGGCGGGGTATTTCTCGGCCGCGGGCAGGAGGCCCTGAGCGTCTCCGTGGGGCTGCACCTGCGGAAGGGCGACATCTACGCCCCGCTGATCCGCGACCAGGCCGGCAGGCTGGCGTTCGGCGACACGGTTCTCGATGCCCTGCGAACTCATCTCGGGTCGCAGCTCGGGCCCATGAGGGGACGGGACGGGAACATCCACCGCGGGCGGCCGCGCGAGGGATACTATGTCATGATCAGCCATCTGGGGGCGATGATTTCGGCCGTGAGCGGCGGCCTGCTGGCGAGGCGGATGAAAGGCGAAAGCGGGGTTGTCGGCGCGACATGCCTCGGCGATGGGGGCACCTCAACCGGCGCGTTTCACGAAGGCCTCAACGCGGCCGCCGTGGAAAAACTTCCGCTGGTCCTGGTGGTGGCCAACAACCAATACGCCTACTCGACTTCGAATTCCCGGCAGTTCGCCTGCAAGGATCTTGTGGACAAGGCCGTTGGCTACGGGGTCGCCGGCCACAAAGTCGATGCGACGGATCTCGAGCAGTGCCTCCTCATGCTTCGCAAGGCTGTGCGGGCCGCGCGGGAGGGTGGGGGGCCCCAGCTTGTCGTCGGGGACCTTCTCCGGCTCGGCGGCCACGGGGAACACGATGACGCCAGCTATGTCGATCCCGGCTTGAAAACCTCGCCGCTCGGACGCGACTGCCTCCTCCTCGCGGAAGAAAAAATTCTCGCGAAAAAATGGGCCTCGCCGGCCGAAACCTCCGCCTGGCGGCGCGAGGCGGAAGAGGAGGTCAATTCCACGTTGGACAAGGTCCGGCTCGAACCCGGCCCGAACCCCGAGGAGGATGACTGGATGGCGTATTCGAATTCCGAGTTCGCCGAACAATACGCCGGAGCATGAGCAGCATCACCTACATCGAGGCCATCCGGCTCGCTCAGGAAAAGGCCCTCGCCGATGATCCGCGGGTCTTTATTTACGGACAGGATATCGGAAATTTCGGCGGGGCGTTCAAAGCCACCAAGAACCTCGCGAAAGAATTTCCCGGCAGGGTCTTTGATGCCCCGATCAGCGAGGACGCGATCATCGGCATGGCGGTCGGCGCGGCGATCGAGGGGATGCGCCCGATCGTGGAGATGCAGTTCGCGGATTTTTCGACCTGCGGGTTCAACCAGATCGTGAACCATGCCGCGACGCTGTATTACCGCACCGGGGTTCCCTGCCCGATCGTGGTGCGCCTGCCCTCGGGCGGAACCTCCGGCGGCGGCCCGTTCCACAGCCAGAGCATGGAGGCGCTTTACGCCCACTATCCGGGCCTTGTGGTGATGACGCCCGCGACGGTCGAGGACGCCTACAGCATGCTGCTCGAGGCGGTGGCGCTCGACGATCCGGTCATCTTCTGCGAGCACAAGTTTCTCTATTACCATCTGAAATCCGAGCGACTGCCGGAGAGCGTATTGCCGGTCGGCAAGGCCCGCCTGGCGCGCGCGGGCCGCGACGCGACGATCGTCACGCACGGCGCGATGCTCCACGAAGCCATCGCCGCCGCCAACGATCTGGCCGGCGACGGATACGAGATCGAAATCGTCGATCTCCGCACGGTCAAGCCGCTCGACATGGACACGGTGCTCGCCTCCGTCGCCCGCACCGGCAGGCTGCTCTGCGTGAGCGAGGAGTGGCCGTGGGGAGGCGTCGCGGCCGAGGTGATCGCGCGGGTCACGAGCGAGGGCTTCGGCCTGCTCGATGTCGCCCCCCAGCGCCTCAATGCCAAGGACACCCCGATTCCCCATCACCCCGATCTTTGGTCCGTCCACCGTCCGACCGCCTCCGCGATTGCCGAAGCGTCCCGCAGGCTGTTAAATGTCTAATCTCTCATGGCTCTAGCTCCCATCCTCATGCCCCAGCTTGGCGAATCCATTGCCGAGGCCACCATCGTCAGGGTTTTGTTCAAAAAAGGCGACCCCATCGTGGCGGACGCCGACCTCATCGAAGTCGAGACGAACAAAGCCGTCATGGGCGTGACCGCGCCGTGCTCGGGCACGCTCGGCGAGATCCTTGCCGAGACCGGGCAGAGCTATCCGGTGGGGGCGGTGCTCGGCTACATCGAGGTCAGCAGCCAGGATGCCGTGCGGCTGGGGCTCGAAGACGAGGACCGTCCGAAGACCAAGCGCGTGGAGACAAAGCGCGCCGAAAAGCCCGCGCCTCCGATGTCCGTCGAACCGACGATCAAAGGCGGGCTGCCGGTCCCGGCCCACGCCGGCGGGGCCAGCTACCTCTCGCCGAGGATGAAGGCCCGCATGGCGGAACTCGGCCTGCGGATGTCGGACCTCTCGGGCATCCCGGGCAGCGGTGCCGGCGGCCGCGTCACGATCGAGGATCTCGAGCGCTTCATGGCGGGCATCGAGCGGAACAAAACCACGCCCGCCTCGCCGATGCGCAAGGCCGTCGCCGATGCCATGATCCGGAGCTGGTCGCGCCCGCTGGCCACCGTGTTCCTGCCGATCACGCTCGACAACCTTCTCGCCCACCGGAAAAAACACCCGCTGAAACCCGGCCCGGCGCTCTACACCCTCCGCGCGCTGGCCATCGCTCTCGGAGAGAACAGCGCACCCGCCGGGCGACTCATCGGCGATCGCATCGTTCATCCGCCGTCGATCGATATCGGGTTTGCGGTCGAGGCCGAGGACGGCGTCATGGTTCCCGTGATCCGGAACGCCGACCAGTATCCTCTCAATGACCTCGTGCCGCGCTACAACCGCCTCGTCGAACTCGCCCGCCAGCGGAGGCTTCCCGCCGGGGATACCGGCGGCTCGATCGCCACGATCACCAACTACGGGACCTTCGGCCTCACCCTTGCGACGCCGATCCCGCTGCCGGAGCAGACGATCCTGATCGGCATGGGCGTCGGGCGGACCGTGCCGTTCTGGAACCCGGCCATCGAGGAGTTCATCCCCATCGTCGAAGCCCAGTTCACCCTCAGCTTCGACCACCGCGTGCTCGATGGCGGCTCCGCCGGACGCCTTCTCAAGCGCGTCGCCGAGCTGCTCGAAGACCCGGTGCAGCTGTAGGGACCGATGACTCTCGAGGGGCTAACATGAGTGCCCGCCACGATCAGATCGCCGGAGAACGCAAGCAGGCCGCTGCCGAAGTCCGGGTGATCTACGCCGAGCTCGCTGCGGTTCCGATCACGCGCCGCTGCGCGCTCCGCACCGAATGCTGCCGGTTTCAGCTCACGGGAAAAACTCCCTACCTCACCCGAGGCGAAGCCCTCGTCGCGGCGAAGGCCTTCAAAGCCACCGGACGCCGCTCGTTGCCCGTGCGCGAAGACGGGGCCTGCCCGCTGCTGGATTCCGGCACCTCAAAGTGCCTCATCTACGATTCCCGCCCGTTCGGGTGCCGCACCCACTTCTGCCAGGCCGCCGGCGGACCCTACTCCCGGCGCGACGTGGCCGGGCTCATCCACAAACTCGAGAAAACCTCCCAATGCCTCGGCGGCTCCGAAGCCCGCCCGCTCGCTCTGGCAATCCAGGAATTCCTCGCGTAGCTTTTTACTTCAGGGATTTTTCTTCGGGGTCTTTGCCTGCTGCGGCACGTCCTCGACGCGAAGTTTGAGGTCCGGTTCCGGCGGCGGTGGAATGACCCTCTCGGGAAAAATTTCCTCCTCCGGCACCGCGCGGCCTGCAGGCGGAGCCGGGCGGATGCTCCGCGAATCCACCCACCCGCTTTGCCCGTCATCGCGCAGAACAATGCTGAACCCCGGATCGCGGCTCAGCACCTTGACGAATTCCTGCGGCGGAAGCTCGATGGCCCGCCCGGGCTGCATCGGGCCATGGACGAAGAAATCCGTTGCTTTCACTGTCACATATTCCGGTGCCGACTTCCGGTCGAACGTCTCGATGTGAGCACAGCCGGCCACGACAAGCCCGGCCGCCAGCACGCCTGCAAATTTCCCTGCCCACCAGCCGCGCAAAGCCGCCCTTAAGATCCGTCTTCGAAATGCCATTTTCATCGTGCGGCCGCCTGCCGATGGGACCATTTTATCCCCACAGGCCTCCCAAGTCAAACGCCCGCGACAACGCCCGCACGCCCAGCGACCGCATCTCGCTCAAATCTCCACTTTAGCCGCCTCACTCTGCTGAGGCGTGATCGCGGCGGAGCCGCCATGTCTCTCAAGCGCGCTGCGCGCGGGCAGACCACACGAACACGGCAGCGGAGTGCCGTGGCTACAGGCGCAAAGCGTCGCGCCGTTCGATGTAGCCGCCACTTCTTTTGCTTTTGCAACTTTCGCAGATGCCCGAGCGATTTGGAGAGGGCCGAAACGCATTGACAGCCGCTCCCCCGCAGCCAAAGGATGTCTGCAAGTGGCGAATGGCTTGTGAAAAATAGTTTATCACCCCGGTTCTCCAGGGAGGCCGCGTCCCGCTTGCTGCGGCGCAGGGTTTTGTCTTTTTTGAAAATATGCGCGCGATGACCGACATGTATACACCGACGGAACA
>JBAWVC010000121.1:0-7486 GCA_037147455.1 Verrucomicrobiota bacterium
CTCCATGAATCCAAGTTCAAATTCGTCGGCTAAGACGAAACTTTTCGGAAGAAGCAGAAAAATAAGACCCTCCACTCAGGACCTGCTCAACGAACTGCGCAGGGAGTTATGGGCAAAAGCCGTCCGCTCAGAGCATTTAAGCGACTTCATGAACGCGGCTCTCCACCGCACGAAGCCCATTAATTGCGAACCCAACCTGCGCAGCACCATCTTCGCCGCCGCAGCTTGAACCAATCTCGAGACATCCGGCATCCCTGCCGGATGCCCGGATGCCAGGGAAGGAAGATTGCGAGGCAGGATGTCCCGCCTGGCACGCAGGATGCGTGCGCCCGGAAAAATCCCATCGACTTGAAGAACCGCCCGCGTGAAGATGCGCGGCTCGATGGCCCTGCTGAAAGAGAATGCCTTGGAACGGCTGAAGACCGCCTGGAATGCGGGAAGGCTCGCTCACGCCTACTTGCTGGACGGCCCCGGCGGGTCCGGGAAGGAGTGGCTGGCGGCGCAGATGGCTGGCGTTGTTCTCGGCGTCACGGCGGAAGGCGCTCTCTCGCACCCGGACTACCACAGCGTGGCCCCCGAATCGAAATCCCGGCGGATCGTGATCGAGCAGATGCGGGACATGGAGCAGGCGCTCCAGATGAAACCGATGCGCGGGAACACGAAGGTGGCGGTGATCCACGATGCCGACCGCCTGCAGCCGCAGGCGGCGAACGCGTTTCTCAAAACCCTCGAGGAACCTCCGCCGGGGTGCCATATTTTTCTACTGACTTCGCTGCCCGACGCGATCATGGACACGATCATTTCCCGCTGCATCGCCGTTCCGCTGCGCGCCGCCGGCGCCCCTCCGCAGAGCGAGGGGGAACGCGCCGTGGCCGCCGCGCTGGTGAAGTCCCTGTCGCAGCCCGGGGGTCCGGATATCGCCGCCGGCATGCGGTTCACGCGGGCATTTCAAAAAGCCACCTCCGCGATCCGCGAACAGGTGACCGGCGAGCTGGAGGGGGAGCTCAAGCAGCAGCTCAAGCATTACCGCGATTCCGCGAATGCCAAGTGGGAGGAGTCGCGGGAGGATCAGATCAAGGCCCAGGCCGAGGCGGCGGTGATCCGCGAGCGCGAGAACCTCATCCATGCCACCGGGCAAGTCCTTGCCGCCGCGCTCAGGCACCACCACCTGCCGTCCGAACCCTGCCCCGATCCGGTCGCCGGGATCGCGAAGTCGAACCCGCCGGAGCTGCTGCTCAGGCGCCTGGCCGCGCTCGACCGCACGCGCGATCTGCTGGCGCGGAACGTGCAGGAAGGGCTTGCTCTCGAGAGCGGATTTTTGGAAATGATCGCAATGAAATGAAACGTCTGGTCATCAAACTGGGAACCGGGGTGCTGTCGCGGACCGGCCGCGCACTTGAGGCAGCGCAATTCCGCCGCATCGCTCGCGAGGTGGCGGAACTCCACAAATCCGGGACATCCTGCATCCTCGTGAGCAGCGCGGCGATCGCCGCAGGCGTCCGGGTGTTGGGGCTGCCGGCGCGTCCGGACGACCTCCCCGGCAAGCAGGCCTGCGCGGCCGCCGGACAGCCGGAATTGATGCGGCTCTACGCGGCTTCATTCCGCGCGCAAGGCCTGCGCGTCGCCCAGCTTCTCCTGACCCACGGAGACATCGACAGCCGGACGCGCCGCACGAACGCCCGCAACACCCTCGACCGGCTCCTGTCGTCCGGGACGGTGGTCCCGATCATCAACGAAAACGACTCGGTCGCGGTCGAGGAGCTGCGGTTCGGCGACAACGACCGGCTCTCCGCCGAGGTCGCCCAGCTTGTCCGGGCGGATTACCTGGCGATCCTGACCAGCGTGGACGGGCTTCAGGACGCCAACGGGAAGCGCGTTCCCGAGGTCCGGGATCTCGCCGCCGCCTCGCGCCACGTCCGGCCGGACAAAGGCGAGGAATCCGTCGGCGGCATGAAAACAAAACTCGAAGCCGTGAAGCTCGCCGTCGGATCCGGGATCCCGTGCTCGATCCTCGACGGCAGGAGGCAGGGCCAACTCGCCGCCGCGCTGGCGGGCAAAGATGTCGGGACCAGGTTTCCCGTGGCCCGTAAGAAACGCTGATTTAAAAAAGCGCAAGCCTCCCGTCGCGGAAGGCGAGCGGGACCGGGGCGGCGGCGACAGTGCAGCGCGGGTGGCCGCGCAGTTTCTCCGCGATATCTTCCGAGCAGAACAGCGTCTCGAGATGGAGCGTGTTCGGGACAAACATCCAGCCGGAATCGCCGAAGCGCTCGCGGATGCGCGCCACGACCTCCTCATCGTCCTTCAACGTGCAGGGGATCGCCATGCGGCGCATTTCCCCGGTCGTAAAGACATTGAGGAACGTCTTCCGCTCGTCGATCGCATCGCGCAGGCGGCGGGTGATGAAATCAGCAAGCCCGACGCCGATCGCGTTGCCATGCGAGGCCTCCGAGAGCGACAGCGCGGCGATGATCTCGATGCGAGGGCAGTCGAGATCCTCGTAGCGGTTCACGCCGCGACGCCCGATCACGTTGGTGTCCATCCCGGTTCCGCTGAACGTTTTTCCGATCTCTCCGACGACCAGAACCTTCAGCTCGTCGCAGGGGAGCGCGGGAAAATAATGCCGGTGGCGCTCGAGCAGCGCCGGTTCCCGCGCAAGGATCTCCCCGGGCGCAATGGCGTGCAGCTCGGCCGTCCGGTCATAGCCGTCCTCCAGGATCGCCAGCCCGCAGAAAATTTTTCCCGACGCGACGAGGAGCGCTCCCATTTCGAGGAGCATGTCCTTCATTTGCGGGGTGGGCGTGGAGTGGAAAGTTTCGGCCGAGCGGATTTTTCCCATCCCGACAACCATCATCTTCGTGAGCCCGCTCTGCACCGGGCCGGAGAAGCAGGTGTGAAGCTTGATGCGGTTGAGGACGAGAACGCCGTCCGCCTCGTGGCAGTGACGGTCCATCCAGACATCTCCGGAGGACACGCTCCCGATCTTCACCACATCCATGCTCGAGCGGATTTCCATGCCGGTTGCGGCCTCGGTGAGCCCGAGCGACTCGATCATCTCGCGCTGGCCCTCGGCCGTCGCGCCGTTGTGGGAGCCCATGCAGGGGACGAGGAACGGATCCGCCCCATTCGCTCGCAGCCAGTCGCCGGCCGCCTTCGTGATCCGGACGATATTGTCGATCCCCCGGCTGCCGGCCGTGACCGCAACCCTCCCGCGGGGAGGGCGCATCCCGAGGCTGTCGAGCTGACGGAAGACTTCCGCCTCGATGTGCTCGAGCGGCTGGGAGACGAGTTTTTGATCGATGCGGAAGACGTTCATGCGGGGCTGCAGTCGGCTTCACAAATACTGTAGCCACGGCAGTCTCTTGCCGTGTTCGTGATGGTGTCGCGCGGAGCGCGCATGAAAAAGTGGCGGCTCGCGCCGCGACCACGCCCCAGCTGAGTGGGGCGGCTACATGGAAATATCGGCTGCATTTTTTCGCTGCGTGAGGTGCTGAAATTAATTTTGTTTACTTGCAGGATCCGGGACCCGGACGGTGAACGGCTTGTCCTCCTCCTCGGTCACGAACATCACGAGCCGCACCGGTTCGGTTCCTTTGTTCGTTCCGCGATGTGTGGCGTTCACCGCCTCGACAAGCGCCTCGCCCGCGACGAGTTCGCGTGGCTTCTGCCCCTTCACTTCAAGGGTGAGTTTTCCGGACAAAATGTAGGCGTAGCAGGGATAGGGATGCTGGTGCCATCCGGTTTGCGCGCCCGGTGGAATTTCCACCAGGACCGCCGTCACCTCGGGCGAGCTGGTCACGGGATAGGCAACCGGCTCTCCTGAGGCTGTCTTTGTCGTGCGAAGGAGCGGCGTGACCATGATCTGCTTTGTGTAGCCTTCATCGGTGGCCGGTTCTTTCGCGTTGAGATCGGCGGCGAGCAGCCCCGCTGCCGCGAGAAGGAGGAGCAGTCCGCGCACGAAAGCGCCGTGTTTTTTTTGGTTCACGCGTCCACTATTGCACGAGACGCGGTCGTGGTATAAACTATTTCTTCGATGGCGGACGGCCGTTCTCCGGTTGCCGAAAGGCGGTCGGGGAGAGGAAAGTCCGGACACCACAAGGCAGCATGCCGCGTAGAACGCGCGGGAGGCCGGGATGAAAATTCCGGCCGACGGACAGTGTCACAGAAAACAGACCGCCCTCTGGCGCAAGCCGGAGGGTAAGGGTGAAAAGGCGGGGTAAGAGCCCACCGCCCCGGGCGCAAGTCCGGGGGCACGAAAAACCCCATGCGGTGCAAGACAGAACAGGAGGATCCGGGTTGCCTGCCCGATCCCGAGGCGAAAGCCGAGGGTGACCTCCGGGTAATAGTCGCAGTCCGCAAGGACTGTCCCGCCCGAAAGGCGCGGGGCAAGACAAATGGCCGTCCAGGTTCCGGCGCAAGCCGCGGACCGGACAGAATCCGGCTTACAGCCATCTGAAAGCGGGGGCGCTCCGGCGACGGGGCTGCCCCCGTCCTTTTCATTCTGTGCAAGCGGCAGGATTTTTGCTTAACCTTGTTTTCCATGATTTCAGGGTGTCAGGTTGTGGAGCATTCATTGGTAAAAGTCGGCATCGCCCGGCTCAGGAACCGGGAGACTTCCCTCGGGGATTTCCGCCGGGCGTTGCGGGAGCTGGCGGTCATTGTCGGCGTCGAGGCTTCCCGCGATCTGGCGTTGAGGGAGTTTCCGCTGCAAACGCCCCTCGCCTGCTGCGCGGGACATGAATTCGCCCGGCCGCTCGTGATCATCCCGATCCTCCGTGCCGGCCTGGGCATGGCGGAGGCACTGCTCCAGATGTTTCCCGAGGCGCGGGTGGGACACGTCGGGCTCTACCGCGACGAGAACACCTTCGAGCCGCAAAGCTATTACTTCAAAACTCCGCCGCTCGAGGACTCGGACATTTTTCTTGTGGATCCCATGCTCGCAACCGGCCAGAGCGCCGCGGATGCGGTGGATAAATTAAAGGCCGCCGGAGCCAAAAGCCTGCGGGTGCTTGCCCTCATCGGCGCGCGGCCGGGCGTCGAGCTTTTCACCTCGCGCCACCCGGATGTCCCGGTCTTCCTGGCGGCACTTGATGCGGAGCTGAACGACAAAGCCTACATCGTGCCAGGGCTCGGGGATGCGGGAGACAGGTATTTCGGCACGTGAGCACCAAGCCGAATCAGATCAAACCGGTTTTTGCGCCAAGAATCCTGAGGGTCCTTTCGCACGGCTACAGCCGGGGCGACCTGGGCTCGGATCTCATGGCCGGCGTCACGGTCGGCCTGATCGCTCTGCCGCTGGCTTTGGCGCTGGGCATCGCGAGCGTTCCGGCGGGGACGCAGACTCCTTTTCCGGCGCCGGCCCTGGGGATATTCACGGCGATCATTGGCGGTTTTTTGATCTCCCTTATCGGCGGAAGCCGCGTCCAGATCGGGGGCCCCACGGCGGCGTTCGTGCCCATCGTGCTCCTGGTGGTCGAGCAGCACGGATTCGGAGGGCTCATGCTCGCCACCGTCATGGCCGGGATCATTCTGGTGGTCATGGGTCTCACACGGATGGGGGCCCTGATCAAATTCATCCCGTGGCCGGTCACGAGCGGATTCACGACCGGAATCGCGGTCTCGATCATGTCCACGCAGGCGGCAGATTTTTTCGGCATCCGCGCGGACTCGCCTCCCCCGAGGGAATTTCTCCATAAGATCCAATGGCTTTGGGAGAACCTTCAGCACGCGAACCTGATGAATCTCGCGGTGGCCGCCGGGTGCGTGGCGGTCATTCTTTTCTGGCCCCGTCTCGGGATCAGAAAGATCCCCGGCTCGATCGTGGCGATGGTTGCCGCCACGCTGGTCGTGCTGGTGGCGGGCCTGCAGCACGGGTTCGACGTGGCGACGATCGGGGCGAAATACGGCGCGGACGCGATCCCGCAGGGGCTGCCCGGGATCCACTGGCCTGACTTCTCGTGGGGGCAGATCCGCGACCTGATCGGACCGGCGACAGCGATCGCGTTGCTGGGGGCGATCGAGTCGCTGCTCTCCGCCGTCGTGGCCGACGGCATGACCGGCGACAGGCACGACAGCAACACAGAACTCATCGCACAGGGCGTGGCGAATATCGTGTGCCCGTTTTTCTGCGGCCTCCCGGCCACGGGCGCGATCGCGCGGACCTCGGCGAACGTGACCAACGGGGCCAAGTCGCCGATCTCAGGAATCATCCACAGCGGAACGCTCCTGCTCGTCGTGATCCTGTTTGCGAAAGGGGCCGCGTTTGTTCCGGTCGCAGCCATGTCCGCCGTCCTGGTGGTCGTCGCGTTCCGCATGGGGGAATGGCACGAGATGAAACGCCTCAGGCTCATGCCCCTGAGCGATGCCGCCGTGCTGGTCACGACATTTGCGCTGACGGTCATCTTCGATCTGGTGATCGCCGTCGAGGTCGGGATGGTCCTGGCCGCAATCCTTTTCATCAAGCGGGTCTCGCAGACCACCGAGGTCTCGCGCGTCACCGAAGACGACGTGCTGGAATCCCCCGAGCAGATGGCCCAGGGGAAAACGATTCCCGAGGGGGTGCTGGTCTACCGGATTTTTGGACCTTTCCTTTTCGGCGCTGCGGAGAAAATGGAGGACGCCATGGAAACCATGCAAAAGATGCCGCAGGTCCTGATCCTCCGGCTGCATCTTGTCAGCGCGATGGACGCCACCGCGCTCAATACCCTGGAAAGCGTTACCGAGCGCATGCAGAAACAGAACGGCACGGTCATCCTCAGCGGACTGCACCGCCAGCCGCTCGACATGCTCCGCCGGTCGGGGTTCGTTGAAGTGATCGGCCGGAAAAACCTGTGCGCGCATTTCGACCACGCGCTCGTCAGGGCGCGCGAGATTTTGAAGGGCTGATCAACCTCCATTATGGGACCGGGAGCGCTCCCGGAAACTGCACACACGTCCCGTGACGCACGGCTCCGGGGCCGCTTCTGCCTGCTTGTCGAAGACGCGGCGGGCGGGGATACTCGGCGGGAATGATTGCGCGTGTTCTGCCGGATCAGGCTGCGGGGCGGCTGCTGGACTACCGTGTGCCGGAATGTTTCGGGGACTCGGTGGGGGTGGGGTCGCGCGTGAAGGTCCCTGTGCGGACGCGGATGCTCACCGCCACGGTTGTCGAGATGCTGGATTTTTCGGACATCCGGGGGCTGCGCGACATCGCGGAGCTGCTCGACGAAAAGCCGATGATCCGGCCGGCCCTCCTCGATCTGGCGCGATGGATGGCCGACTACTATTGCTGCCCGGTCGAGACCGCGATCTGCAGCGTTCTGCCGGTGGCGGTGCGGGACGGGCGGGTGTCGGAAAAGCGGCGGAACACGGTCCGGGTGGCAAGGGAGGTCACAGAGGAGGAAATCACGGCTCTGGAAAAGCGCGCGCCCCGGCAGGCGGATGCCCTGCGCGCGGTGATCGAAGCGGGCGCGCCGGTCCCGGTTGCAGCGGCGGCCGCGGAGGCGGGGGT
>JBAWVC010000122.1:0-7486 GCA_037147455.1 Verrucomicrobiota bacterium
CGTGCAGGAACTGAAAGAAAAAGATCAACTGCCCCTCGCGAGTCACCGGGACCTCCGTGTCCCATTCCGCGTAAAATCGTCCCCCAGGCGTGTCCAGCGGCCACGATTTTGCGCCGCCATCGGGGCCACTTTTTGACTCTCACCCGCAGGGTGAACAGATAGAACCTCGGAACGCTTCTCCATCCCACTGACTTTAAGTCAGTTGCGCGATCCGGGCGATCTTTTCATTTTCCCGCTTGCAGGTTCAATTGCATTCGAGTCCGAAATACCGTTTGGCGTTCTCGAAGCAGACGCCGCGCACGAGGCCGGCGAGCAGATCCATGTCGCGGGGCAGCTCGCCCCGGTCGGCTTCCGAGCCGATCAGGTTGCAGAGGATCCGGCGGAAATATTCGTGGCGGGGATACGAGAGGAAGCTGCGCGAGTCGGTGAGCATTCCGACGAAGCGGGACAGCAGGCCGAGGTTCGAGAGCGCGTTCAGCTGCCACTCCATCGCTTCCTTCTGGTCGAGGAACCACCATCCGCTCCCGAACTGGATTTTGCCCGCAACCGAGCCGTCCTGGAAATTTCCGGCCATCGTCCCCATGAGGTAATTGTCCGCGGGGTTGAGGTTGTAGAGGATCGTTTTCGGCAGTTCGTCCGTCCGGTCGAGCGCGTCGAGATACCGGGACAGCGAATGCGCCTGCGGCCAGTCGCCGATCGAATCAAACCCCGTGTCCGGCCCGAGGGCCTTCAGCAGGCGGGAATTGTTGTTCCTCTGCGCCCCGAGATGGAGCTGCTTCACCCAGCCGCGCCGTGCGTCGAGCCGTCCGAAAAATATCATGAGGAATGCCGCGAACGCCAGCTGCTCGGAATCCGCGACCGCTTTTTTGTCGCGAGCCTTCGCATAGATCGCGGCCGCTTCGCCCTCCTTGCAGGGGTCCCCGAAGCAATGCGCGAGCCCGTGGTCGGATAGCCGGCCTCCGTTCTCGTGAAAAAACGCGTGCCGGCTGTCGAGCGCATCCAGGAACCCGTCGAATGTCGCGCAGCCCGAGCCGGTCACCGCGCACAGCTTTTCCAGCCACGGCCCGAAGACCTCCGGCTGGTTGACCGCGAGCGCCTTGTCCGGGCGGAAGGTTGGATAAACCTTCGTCGCGAGAGTGCCGTCCTCGCGGATCCTGCGGTGGCCTTCCAAAGTGTCCGTCGGATCATCGGTCGTGCAGACCACCGCCACGTTGCTCCGCTTCAGCAGCCCGCGCACCGAGAACTCCGGGGCTGCGAGCTTTTCGTTCGCGCGTTCCCAGACCTCGTCGGCCGAGGATTCGTTCAGGAGCAGATCGATGCCGAAATAGCGCAGCAGTTCGAGATGGGTCCAGTGGTGGAGCGGGTTGCGGAGCGTGGCGGGAACCGTCCGCGCCCAGGCGTCGAACTTTTCGCGCGGCGTCGCATCCCCGGTGCAGAAACGTTCCGCTATGCCGTTCGCGCGCATCGCCCGCCATTTGTAATGGTCGCCCGCGAGCCAGATCGCGGATAGATTTTCGAAGCGCCTGTCTCCGGCGATCTCATCCGGCGGGAGGTGGGTGTGGTAGTCGAAGATCGGCAGGGTGGCCGCCGTCCCGTGGTAGAGTTCGCGGGCGGTCGGCGAGTGGAGCAAGAAATCTTCCGAGATGTAAGTTTTCACCCGTCGAGCATCCCTTCAAGACCTGCTGTTGGCAACCCGGATCCTCCGGAGTTTTTCGCTTTGTCTGCCGGACCCATCTCCGGCAGAGTAACCGACATGCGCGATCCATTTCTGCAGGCCGCCATTGACGAGGCGCAAAAGGGGCTCTCCGAAGGCGGTATCCCGATCGGGTCGGTGATCGTCCATCGGGGAAAGATCATCGGGCGCGGACACAACATGCGCGTCCAGCTCGGCAACCCGCTTCTCCACGGCGAGATGAGCGCCTTCCAGGATGCCGGGCGGCTACCCGCTTCGGTTTACCGCGAATGCATTCTCTACACCACTCTTTCCCCCTGCCCCATGTGCAGCGGGACCGCTCTGCTTTATAAAATTCCCCGAGTGGTCATCGGAGAAAACACCACATTCCTCGGGGCGGAAGACTGGTTGCACAGAAACGGCGTGGAGTTGCATGTTCTTCAGGATCAGGAGTGCATCCGGATGATGAGCGGATTCATCGCGGAGCACCCGGAACTCTGGAACGAGGACATCGCCGAATAATTCGCCCGTCGCGCAAAATTTTGCGCGGCATGATTGACACGCTGGCAATAATTTGTGAATATTTCTGACCGCTGCAAAAAAAGCCGCCGCTTAACCCACTCCGAACAGATTATGGCCGAACCGAAGAAGGAAACTGTGAGAATCGTTCTCCCCGCGCGCCGCGATGGCTCACCCATCGCTTCAAGCCCGAGGGAAACGGCAATGATCAACCTGCCGCCGAAGCCTGTTCCCGTGCCGGGAGGTTCTATAATCCCCCCTCCGCCGGGCGCTCCTGTCGGATTGAAGCCACCTTCCTCGATGCCCGGAATGCCAGCGATTCCCAAGCCACCTTCGGCTCCAGGGATCCCTAGGCCGCCTTCGGCTCCCGGAGCAGTCATTCCGCCGCCTTCGATTCCAGGGATTCCCAAGCCGCCTTCTATTCCAGGGATCCCCAAGCCGCCTTCGGCTCCCGGGGCAGTCATTCCGCCGCCTTCGGCTCCTGTTGTCCCCACAGCGCCATCGTTTCCTTCGGCGACTATCCCGCCCATGGCTCCCAAGCCTCCGGTCCCTCCTTCCACTGCGCCCGCAGCTCCTTCCTCCGCGACGGTTCCCAAAGCACCGGCACCGCCCTCCGCTCCTGCGGCTCCGGCCAAGCCTGTGGCACCGGCACCGCTTCAGGCCGAGGTGAAAAAGGAAACCGCAAAAGTTCCCGCCTCGACGCCCGGATCAAAGGTTCTGCCCCAGGCAACTGTCCAACTCCAGAAGAAACCCGACGCCACCTCTCCCAAGTCGGTGTCCGGGGCGATCACGGTCACGTCCACAACTTCCGGCGGTGGCGAGGAGCTGAACCCGATCATCGGGATCGCGGCCCTTGTCCTGGCTCTGGCCTCGCTTGCGGTGCAGGTGTGGATGTTCATCAGCTGATTCTCAAACCCCGTTCCATCTTCCTATGTCCAGCCCACACGTCACCGAACTCAAGGATACCGACTTCGAATCCTTCATCAAGAATGCCGCGACGCCAGTTCTCCTGGATTTCTGGGCCACCTGGTGCGCGCCCTGCCGGATGCTGACCCCGGTCGTCGAGGAAATCGCCGCCGAGAACGCTGGCAAATTCACCATCGCAAAAGTGAATGTGGACGACTGCCCGGCCGCAGCTTCGCAGTTCGGCATCAAGAGCATCCCGACGCTGATCTTTTTCAAGGGCGGCGAAAAAAAAGACCAGGCCGTCGGAGTTTCGGGAAAGGCGGACATCGTCCGCCGCCTCGAAGCGCTCGTCTGACATCGCAGGCCATGCCTGCGCTCCCGGTGCGGAACTCATCGCCGACAACCCGCGGGGATTTTCATGTCTGCCGGATATCAAGCCCGGAGACAGGATCGCACCGTCCTCGCCGCGTGATCTGCGCTCTCTTCCCATGAAACCAACCGCCGTCGCGATTCTCGCAGCCCTCGTTCTTTCGTCGTGTGGTCGGACGTCCCCGCAGAAGCCAACCGCCGCCCAGCCCGCACCGGTCGAGGTCGCGGCCGCTGAGACGCGCAACATGCCGGTGGAGATGAAGGCCATCGGTGCCGTGGAGCCGGTCGCCACGGTCCAGCTCAAGTCGAAGGTGCAGGGCGAAATCCTCGAGGTGCATTTCGCCGACGGGGCGCAGGTGAAGGCGGGAGACCTGCTGTTCAGCATCGATCCCCGGCCGTTCGAGGCCGCTCTGAAGCGCGCCGAGGCCAACCTCTCAATCGCGCGTTTCGCCGCCGCCAACGCGGTCGAACAGGCCGGACGCTACAGCTCGCTCATCAAAAGCGGAGTGGCCTCTAAGGAGCAGACATCCCAGATCCTCTCGACCGCCGATGCGCAGAAATCCGGGATCGCCGCCCGGCAGGCCGATGTGGACGAGGCGCAGCTCTCGATCGATTGGTCGCAGGTCCGGGCCCCGATCACCGGCCGCGCGGGAGTTGCCCTCCTCAAGGCCGGCAACATCGCGCAGCCGAACGTGGACACCCTCGCGGTCATCAACCAGATGCAACCGATCTACGTCGCGTTCTCGCTCCCGGAAAATTCCCTCGCCGACGTGCGGAAGTGGATGGACAAAGCCCGCGCGTCGGTGAGCGCGTTCGATCCCGATTCGGGAAAGCTTCTCGGCACCGGCGAGCTGACGTTCGTGGACAACGCCGTGGACCGGGCCTCGGGCATGGTCGGCTTCAAAGCCACCTTCCCGAATGCCGATGAAAGCCTCTGGCCGGGCCAGTTTGTGGATGTCACCGTCAAGCTCGCCGAGGAGCCGGATGCGATCGTCATCCCGGCCGCCGCGATCATGGAGGGGCAGCAGGGGGCGCAGGTTTTTGTGGTTGCGGGAGACACCGCCACCCTGCGCAGGATCGAGGTCGAGCGCTCGCTCAACGGCCTCTCCATCATCAAGGAAGGGCTCCAGCCCGGCGAGGTTGTCGTCACGACCGGCCAGCTCCGGGTCACGTCCGGCGGTAAGGTCAGCGTGAAATCCGCCGCCCCGGAACCCGCGCCGCGATGAGCCCCACCGATCTCTTTGTCCGGCGCCCGATCGCGACGGCGCTGATCATGGCATCGGTTCTGGGAGCGGGACTGCTCGCGTATTTCCAGCTGCCGGTCAGCGATCTGCCGAGCGTGGATTTTCCGACGCTCATGGTGTCCGCCACCCTTCCCGGCGCGAGCCCGGAAACGATGGCCTCGTCGGTGGCGCTGCCGCTGGAAAAGAAGTTTTCCACGATCGCAGGCGTCGAGTCGATGACCTCGGCCAGCGCGCTCGGCTCGGCCACGATCACGCTCCAGTTCGATCTTTCCCGCGACATCGATGCCGCCGCGCAGGACGTCCAGGCCGCGATCTCGCAGGCGCAGCCGAACCTTCCCTCCGACATGCCGTCCCCCCCGTCGTTCCGGAAAACGAACCCGGCCGAGCAGCCGATCCTCCTGCTCGCGGCCTCCTCGGATTCGCTCCCGTTCAGCAAGGTGGACGAATACGCCGACACGTTGATCGCGCAGCGGCTATCAACGGTTCTCGGGGTCGCCCAGATCGACATCTACGGCTCGCAGAAGTTCGCCGTGCGCGTGAAGGTTGACCCGCGCGAGCTGGCGACCCGGGGGATCGGGATTGACGAGGTCGAGAGCGCGATCGACGAGGCGAATTCGAACGCCGCCACCGGCCAGCTGGACACCGGGGTCAAATCCCGCACGATCGAAACCACCGGCCAGCTCACCCGCGCGGAGGATTTCCGTGAGCTCATCGTGAGCTACCGCGACGGCCGCCCGGTCCGCCTCCGGCAGGTCGCCACCGTCCTCAACAGCGTCGAGGACGACAAAAACCTCGGCTGGTATAACCAGTCGCGCGGCATCGTGCTGGCCATCCAGCGGCAGCCCGGCGCGAACACCGTCGCCGTGATCGACCGCATCCGCGAGCTTCTCCCCGGCTACAAGGCGCAGCTCCCCGGGGGGATGAAGCTCGACATCCTCTACGACCGCTCGCAGTCGATCCGCCAGTCGCTGCACGACATCGAGTTCACGCTCCTCCTGGCCGTGGTGCTCGTGGTGACGGTCATCTTCATTTTCCTGCGAAACGTCCGCGCCACGCTCATCCCCAGCGCGGCCATCCCCCTCTCGATCATCGGCACGTTCGGCGGCATGTATCTCCTCGGGTTCAGCGTGAACAACTTCTCGCTCATGGCCCTGATCCTGGCTGTCGGGTTCGTCGTGGACGACGCGATCGTCGTCCTCGAAAACATCGTCCGCTACATCGAGCGGGGAGAAACCCCGATGCAGGCCGCGCTCAAGGGCGGGCGCGAGATCGGGTTCACGATTTTGTCCATGACGCTCTCGCTGGCGGCGGTGTTCATCCCCGTGCTGTTCATGGGGGGGATTCTCGGGCGGCTGCTCAAGGAGTTCGCGTTGACGATCGCCATCGCGATCCTCATCTCCGGCGCGGTTTCCCTTTCCCTCACGCCCATGCTGTGCAGCCGGTTCCTCAAGCAGGCGCACAGCGCGTCCACGAATTTCGTTTTCCGGTGGTCGGAAAATATTTTTGCCGCCGTGCTCTCCGGCTACGAGAGTTCCCTGCGCGTCGCGATGCGCCACCATCTCTTCGTCAGCGCCATCGCGCTCGCGCTGGCCGCCGCCACGGTGTGGCTCTTCCTCGCCGTGCCGAAGGGTTTTCTGCCGAACGAGGACGCGAACCGGATCATGATCAGCACCGAGGCCGAGCAGGGGGTCTCGTTCGACAAGCTGGTGGCGCTCCAGCAGCAGGCCGCGGCGATCGTGGCGAAGAACCCGGCCGTCGAAGCCTTCATGTCGCGGATCGGCGGCAGCACGAGCACGAACACGGGAAACACCGGGCGACTGATGCTCACCCTCAAACCCCGCAGCGAGCGCCCGCCAGTCGATGACATCGTCCGCCAGCTCCGCAAGGATCTTTCCGGCATTCCCGGGCTGAAGGTCTTCCCTCAAAATCCCCCGACGATCCGCATCGGCGGTATGCAGACCAAGAGCCTCTACCAGTTCACGCTCTTCGGCCCCGACCTCGCCCAGCTCTACGCCGCCGCCGCAAAAATGGAGAAGCGCATGCGCGGGGTGCCGGGCGTCGTCGATGTCACGACCGACCTCCAGATCACGAGCCCGCAGGTCCTCGTGGACATCAACCGGGACAAGGCCTCGACGCTCGGCGTGAGCGCGGCGCAGATCGAGCGCGCCCTCGGCAGCGCCTACGGCACGCGCCAGATCTCGACGATCTACACCCCGAACAACCAATACCACGTCATCCTCGAGGCCGCGGACGATTTCAAGCGCGAAGCGGCCGACCTTTCCCGCCTCTACGTCCGTTCCAGCAGCGGTCGGCTCGTCGCCCTCGATGCCGTCGCCAAATACAAGCCACAGGTCGGACCGCTGACCGTCCAGCACCTCGGGCAGCTGCCCGCCGTGACCCTTTCCTTCGATCTCGCCAAGGGAACCTCGCTCAGCGAGGTCGTCCCGGTGATCCAGCGCATCGCGCACGACGATCTCGACGAGCGGATCGGCAGCCAGTTCCAGGGCTCCGCGCAGGCGTTCCAATCCTCGCTCGGCAATCTCGGCCTCCTGCTCGTCATGGCCGTGCTCGTCATCTACATTATCCTGGGCATCCTCTACGAAAGCTTCCTCCACCCGCTGACGATCCTCTCCGGGCTCCCCTCCGCCGGTTTCGGCGCCCTGCTGACGCTCTACCTCTTCGGCATGGAGCTGAACGTCTATGGGTTCGTCGGCCTGCTCATGCTCATCGGCATCGTGAAAAAGAACGCGATCATGATGATCGACTTCGCGCTCGA
>JBAWVC010000123.1:0-7369 GCA_037147455.1 Verrucomicrobiota bacterium
CATGTGTCGCTTGCCCCATCGCTTTTCCGCTTAGACCCCGAGCTTCATGACATCCCATGGGCCGACACCGAAAGATTACGACCAGATCTGCCGCCTGGTTTACGAGCGCAGCCGGATCAACCTCGGCCCGGACAAGCAGGAGCTGGTGGCCGCCCGGCTCGGCAAGCGGCTGCGGGCGCTCAACCTCCCGAGCTACCGCGAATATTGCCGCTACCTAAAATCCCCGGAAGGGCTTGACGAGCTCGTGAATTTAGTGGATGTCATATCAACTAACCACACGTATTTCTTTCGTGAGGAACAGCACTTTACATTCCTTGAGCAAACAGTGATCAACGAGTTTGTGAGCTCCCGGAAGGCCGCCGGAGACAGAAGATTGCGCTGCTGGAGCGCGGCATGCTCGACCGGTGAAGAAACCTACTCGATCGCGATCTCGCTGGCCGCAAAAATGGAGCAGATCGACGGATATGACTGGGAGCTGGATTCCTCGGACATCTCGTCCCGCGTCCTCGAAACCGCCCGCAACGGAGTCTATTCGGAGGATCGGATTTCCGAGCTGGCTCTGGATGTCCGCAAGCGCTTCTTCCAGAAAGGGGTCGGCCCCTACACCGGGTTTTACCGCGTGAAAGAGGAGATCCGGAAAAAGACCCGCTGGCACCAGCTCAACCTTTTCGACACGAACTGGCCGTTCCCCAAACCGTTCCATGTCATCTTCTGCCGCAATGTCATGATCTACTTCGACCGCCCCTCCCAGGAGGATCTGGTCGAGCGCCTGACCCGGCAACTTGTGCCGGGCGGGTTTCTCATGATCGGACACTCGGAGAGCCTCAGCGGCGTGCGCCACAACCTCAAGGCGATGCATCCGGCGATTTACCGCCGGCAGGCATGACCCCTGCCTTGGCCCCGGCCGCCCACTTCCACGGCCGCAAAATCCGCGTCCTCGTCGTGGACGACTCCGCGATCGTGCGCAAGCTCGCCAGCGACGCGCTCAATGCGGACCCCGAGATCGAGGTCGTCGGCACCGCGATCGACCCGTTTGTCGCGCGGGACAAGATTGTCGAGCTCGAACCCGACGTCCTCACGCTCGATATCGAGATGCCGCGGATGGACGGCATCACGTTCCTGAAAATCCTCATGAAGCACCACCCGATGCCGATCGTGATCATGAGCTCCGTCTCCCAAAAAGGCTCGGCCAATGCCCTGGATGCCCTCGAGGCGGGTGCGGTCGATGTCATCGCCAAACCCGGCACCGCCTACTCGGTCGGCGACCTCGCCGCCGATCTGGTCCGCAAGGTCAAGTCCGCCTACGCCGCCCGCCATCGCTTTTCCACGCGCGCCAGGCAGGCGTCCGCCCCGGGCGAACCCGCAGCCCCGGCCCGCCTCACGCCGGCGCCGGGCAGCTTCGACAGCCGCACCGTGATCATGCTGGGCGCATCCACCGGAGGCACCGAGGCGCTCAAGGAGGTGCTGATCCGCCTGCCGGCGAATACCCCGCCGATCTGCATCGTCCAGCACATCCCGGCATATTTTTCCGGCGCCTTCGCCCGCCGCCTCAACGAGGTCTGCGCCATGGAGGTGCGCGAGGCCTGCGACGGCGACGAGGTCCGCTCCGGCCTCGCGCTCGTCGCCCCGGGCGACTACCACATGCTCCTGAGCTCGCAGGGCGGAAGATACATCGTCCGGCTGAAGCAGGGCCCGCAGGTCTGGCACCAGCGCCCAGCGGTGGATATCTTCTTCCAGTCCGCCGTGCCGCTGGTCGGCAGCCATGCCGTCGCCGGGGTGCTCACCGGTATGGGGCAGGATGGAGCGAAGGGGCTTCTCGACCTCAGAAATGCCGGAGCACGGACATTTGTGCAGGACGAGGCGAGCTGCGTCGTTTTTGGCATGCCAAATGCTGCGATGAAGTTGGGGGGTGCCGAAAAAGCGGTGTCTTTGCTCGACATCCCACGCCATATCCTCGCCCTCTCCTCCAATATCCAATGTCCAACAAGGAATATCCAATCATGAAGGAAAGAAGGGAAGCGCCCGCGATTCCGCCCTTGGAAATTGGAGATTCCTTGTTGGGTATTGGAGATTCTTCTGCCTCTCAGAGCCTCCACGCACAAGCCATGACCAGCTTCTCCAAAAAAAGCGGCAGCCAGCCGAACCGCCCCGCACGGCTTTTTCCGCTTTTCCGGGCAGCGGCCATTTTTCTCGGGCTGCTGGCCATGCCCGGCTGCGAGACGGCCGCCTCGAAGAAATCCAAGGCCCCGCAACCGCTGCCCGGACGCTCGGCCAATCAGGCGATCCAAAGCAGGCAGAGCCCGGCGCTGTTCACCGGCAAGACGAGCCTCGCTCCCGATAGCGCCGGAGCCCCCGCTCCCGCACCCGCATTCGCGTGGCCGCAGGGGTTCAACCGCGTGGCGGCGCTGCCGATCTACAGCACCGCGCCCACAGGCGGCGCAATCCAGGACCTCGACGAAATCTTCCGCGCCGAACTCTCGAAGCTCATTCCCTTGGAAGTCGTGACCGTCAGCAAGGCGGATCTGCTGGCAACCATCGGCGAGGCGCAGATCGCCTCGACCGCCGTCATCCCGCTGAAGCTCGTGCAATTTCTCCAGAAAAAGTATGCGGTCCAAGGCATCGTCTTCACCGACATGCCGGTTTACCGCCCCTACCGGCCGATCAATATCGGGGTGAGGTCGAAGCTGGTGCAGATCCCGGACATGCAGGTTTTGTGGTCGGCCAGCGGGATTCTGGACTCTGCGGAGCCCGGCATCGCCGCCTCCGCGTTGCAATACGCCGAGCGGAACCTCCACGGACCCGGGGGGGGGGGAGCCCAACTGATTTTGCAGAGCCCGCGCCGCTATGCGGCATTTGTCGCCAACGGGCTCTATGGCACACTGCCCTCGCCGCCCCCCGCGCCAGGTGAAACCAAAAAACCGCAGCACTGAAGGCGCCACGATCCGCCCGCCCTCACCATCGGCGGCCGGATGAAAGAAAGCAAAAACCACACCGGCCCTTCTCCAGTCAGCCTCAGACAGATGCCCATTCCATGCCAACCTCCGAATTAGAGAAAATTGAACGCTGGATCGACCAGGCCAGCTCGGAGATTATCCTCTCCGAACCCGGCACGGACCGCTCCCAGTTCCCCCTGCGCGACCTGCTCAATTCGCTCGTCGAAAAATCGGTGGACGAGCGCGGGATGGCGGCATTCCACCAATGCGCCTCAGCCGCCCTGGAGATGGTGGAGGGGCTGATGTTTTCCGGGGCGGTCTACAGCGAGCTTCATTTGGAAACCCTCAACGGGCTGGCCGCGCAGATGCACCCTCTCCTGGGGGATTCCACCATCCTCTTTGTCGCTCCCGCCGGCGCCGGCGCGGCAGCCCTTCCGGAGAAAAGGGCGCCCGCCGGGCCATCCGCCCCGGCTGCCCCAACGCCGGACGACGAGCTCGCGCATATTGACCCGAGCGTCGATGCCGATCTGCTCAAGGAATTTGTCAACGAAGCGGCCGAGCACCTCGACAACATCGAGCACGGCGTGCTGTTCCTGGAAGACAACCCCGGAGATGCCGACACCATCGCGTCCATCTTCCGCGCCTTCCACACCATCAAGGGGGGGTCCGGATTCCTCGGGATCGCGCCCGTCAACCGGATCGCCCACGAGCTGGAGAGCTTGCTCGACCTCGTCCGCACCGGCCAGCTGCCGGTCGATCGCCCGGTCGTCGAAATTATTCTTGTCGGGGCTGACACGTTCCGCAACTACATCAACGAAATCCAGTCCCAGCTCGCCGGGCGGAGCGCGACCCGGCCGGTCATCGTCCCCTCGCAGCATTTGCTGGCCAAGGCCCGCGCCATTCAGGCCGGCCCCGGAGAACAATCTCCCGACCTTGAATCCACCCCGCTGGCCGCCGCCCCACCCGCCACATCCGGCGGTCCGGAAAAACCTTCCGGCCCGGCGGGAGGGATGATCAAGGTGGACATCCAGAAGTTCGACTCGCTCATGGACCTTGTCGGCGAGCTGGTCATCGCCCAGTCGCTTGTGGCCCAGGACCCCGGCCTGAGCAGCACAAAAAGCCAAAGCCTCCTGCGCAACATGTCCCAGATGGGCATGATCACCAACGGGCTCCAAAAAGCGGCCATGTCCCTGCGCATGGTCCCGATCCGCAGCACGTTTCAAAAAATGAGCCGGCTCGTGCGCGACACGGCGGTCGCCAAACAAAAATCCGTGGAGCTCATCCTGCGCGGCGAGGACACGGAGATGGATCGCACGATTGTGGAGGAGCTGGCCGATCCCCTGCTGCACATGGTGAGGAACTCGGTGGATCACGGCATCGAGCTGCCCGCCGAGCGCGAGGCGGCCGGAAAGCCCCGCACCGGCTCGATCCGCCTGGCCGCCTCCCACGTCGGCGGCAACATCCTCGTCGAGGTTTCCGACGACGGGGCCGGGCTCCGCGCCGATGCCCTTCTGGCCAAGGCGATCGAGCGGGGGATGCTCCTTCCCGGCACCTCCCTTCCCGAAAAGGAAATCTACGACCTCATCTTCGCCGCCGGCTTTTCCACCGCCGCCAAAGTCACCGACCTCTCCGGCCGCGGCGTCGGCATGGACGTCGTCAAGCGGAACATCTCCCGCCTGCGCGGGAAAATCGAAATCGAGTCCTCCCCGGGCCAGGGGACCAGCTTTAAAATTTACCTGCCGCTCACGCTGGCGATTATTGACGGGCTGATGGTCGCCGTCGGCACCCAGCGCTACATCATCCCGACCCTCTCGGTGCGGGAATCTTTCCGCCCCACGCCGGGCATGATCTCCACCGTTCAAGGCCGTGGGGAAATGGTTAACGTTCGCGGAAGCCTCCTCCCGCTCCTGCGCCTCTACCAGCACTTCGGGATCACCCCCCGCACTCCGGACCCCTGCCAGTCCATGGTCGTCGTCGTCGAATCCGCGCAGGAGGCCCGCTGCATCCTCGTCGACGATCTGCTCGGCCAGCAGGAGGTCGTCATCAAAAGCCTCGGGGACAGCTTTAAAAATAACCGCACGCTGTCGGGTGCCGCCATCCTCGGCGACGGTCAGGTCGGGCTGATCCTGGACCCGCGTGCGCTCGTGCAAATCCGGGAGTCGCAAGTGTTGATGGCATGAAGCCCAACCCGCGGCGCAGGGCGCTTGCGGCCCTGCTGTGGCTGCTTGCGCTGGGCGCGGCGCCATCTCTCCATGCGGATCCCGAGCCGATCCTTGCCCCTTTCGGCCTGAGCTGGGGCCTGGCCCCGGATGACCTCGAAGAAATCTTCCGCCGGTCCAAAATACCCATCGCGGCCAAAGTGCAGGAGGGCGGCAGCCTGCGTTTCGAAGTCACCGGCCTTCCCCAAAAAAATCTCCTCCGTGCCATCTTTCACTTCGAGGAGGGCCTCCTGTGCGAGGTCGAGCTCCGCCTCGGCCAGCCCGCGTGGACGGCATCCGACTACCACCGCTTCTTCCTGGAATCCAAAAAGGTGTTGGACTCCCGCTACGGACGGGGGGTTCCCCTCGTGCTCGAAAAACGCACCGACGGGGACGCGGAAACCTTTCTCGGCGGCTACTACTGGTCGCAGTTCGGCGGCAACCTCCGACTCTTTTTGTTCGTTGCCAGCAACGCCGCCGAAGAGACCCGCGTGCTCAGCCAGCACTACCGGGCCTACTGAGACCCCTCGCCAACCGCCGGCGGGCATGGCTGCAAAAATTGCCCCGCCCCTCCCGCACCGGGCAGATTCTGCCCGCCGCCGCCTTGACAATTTTCCTCGATAGGACGAGAGAATTTAGATTTAGCATATTATAACTATCTTAATAATAACGTCTTACAACATAATAAATGCACTTGGCACGCTGCATGCTTTGCTTGTTTCAAGGCCTGCTTTGCTGGCCGTAATACAACAACAAACCAGAAAGAAATTATGTCACTATCAATCAATACCAATTCAACGGCCTCCTCGGCGGCCTCGAATCTCAACTCCACCAATACGAACCTGCAGAAGAGCCTGCAGCGGCTCTCGAGCGGCACCCGCATCGTCGATGCCTCGGATGACGCCGGCGGGCTGGCCGTCTCCATGAAAATGGGCGCCGCCATCCGCCGCACGGAAGCGACCAACACCAACCTTGCCAACGCCAAGTCCTTCCTGAAAACCCAGGACGGGGCATTTGCGACGGCCACCAAGGTTCTGACCCGCATGTCCGAACTCTCGATCCTCGCCCAGGACGTCACGAAGACGAGCGGTGATGCCGGCAACTACCAGACGGAGTTTGCGACTCTGCAAAAGGAGCTCACAGACATCAGCGCAGGATCATTCAACGGGGTGAGCATGTTCGGGGCCGGCTCGGCTGGCACCACGGCCGTCGTTTACACCAACGAGGATTCCAGCACCAGCACGAGCATCACGAAGTCCGCCTTTGCAGGCAGCACGAACATGGCGGCGACCATCAGCGCAGGCACAAGTGGTTCCTCCATCGCTGACGTGGGCAGCGCGCAGGCAGCTACGGGAACGATCAGCGCGGCGCTCAGCGAACTGGCCACGATGCGCGCGGTGAACGGCGCGGAATCGAGCATGCTCTCCTTCGCCCAGGAGATGCTGGTTGCCAACAAGAACAACCTGGAGGCTGCCAACAGCCGGATCATGGATGTCGATGTGGCTGCCGAAAGCACGCAGCTCGCGCGCTACAACATCCTGCAGCAGGCGGGAACCGCCATGCTGGCGCAGGCGAACCAGTCCGCCCAGTCCGTCCTCAAACTGCTGCAAGGCTAAGAAGACGGTCACTCTCCCCCGATTGGCGGCTTGCGCGATCACAGCGCAAGCGCCAACGCGGGAGGCGTGAAACGGCAGTAGCGTCCCTCACTCCGAAACACGCCGAAAACCATGACCGCCGAACTTCTTGATAACTACTCCTGCCTCTGCGACGAGGTGGAGGTCTTCATGCGCGATGAGAACACCGATCTTCGCTGCAACGGGACCGACGGCTCCGAATGGGTGGGCCGGAAAAAATCGATCATCGGGCACATTGACTCGCTCCTGCAGCAAATGCGGGGGGAGGCATTCCGCGATGTCCTACACCCCGGCCCGGTCCGTGAGATGCGCGACCAGGTCATGAAAAAGCTTCTCAAGCTTCTGCTTCTGAGCCGGGAAAACGAGCACCTTCTGCTCAAGAATTCGCTTCCGCGCCGGTTCATCCCTGTTTCTCTCCCCGTCCGCCCGGGCTCGATCCGGGAGGCATATCAAAGCGTCGAGTGACTTCCCCCACCAATCAACAGTCCGGGAAAAACTACCGCTTCGTGGTGGCCAGCGCCGCCGAAGCGGCGACGGTGATCCGCGAAAAGCTCGGCGAGAAGGCGAAGGTGATCTCGGTGCGCCAGGTCGAAGGCGAAGGGCT
>JBAWVC010000124.1:0-7180 GCA_037147455.1 Verrucomicrobiota bacterium
ATCTCGGGGGTCGGCTTGCTGAGTTGGGGCTGATGCCAGGCCGACACATCCGCGGCACCGCATTCGGTGAGCCAAACCGGGAGCCCGTATTTCCGGTGGGCGTCCCTGAGCATCGCCTCGATGTTGCTGACGGCATCCGGGTCACTGATGTCGGGATACCTGTGAAGGCAGACAAAATCGACCCGCAGGCCGCGACGATTTGCCTCGGGCATGAAATTCTCCAGCCAGGACGAAGTGGCCGGGGCGGGGGTTCCAAGACGTTGCTTGAGAGTCATCAGTTTTGGCCACGAATCCAGGCACTCCTCCGGGGTCATGTTCGCCTGGCCGATCATGTCCGGCTCGTTGAACCCGAGCACGTGGGTGGCCGCGCTATGATTGACGGCGGAAAGGTTTTCGGGGGCGAGGTCGCCGGCGTTCCAAAACATCGGGACAAACTCAACGCCCGGGACGGGGGCGATTTTTTGAAAGGGTCTCCAGTTGTAATACCAGCCCATCTGCAACCGGCCGAGTTCGGCCGGCGAGGTCATCCCGCTGCAGGACCCCAACCCTTTTTTGATTCCTGTCACGGGCTCCCCTGGTTGCCTCGCCCCGCATCCAGCGGGAGATTCTCCGCCGCCGATTTTTCTTTGGCCCTGCCGGCGAGCAACTCTTTCCTTGCTTTCAGCCAGTGCTCTTTGTGGCGTCCCTGCGGGCACCCTTCGTGGAGCCAGATCCGGTAGGCGCAAAGCGCAATTTCCTCGTCCGTCGGATCGGGCGAGTCTTGATCGGGAGATTTCATGACGGGGAGATTCTCCTCAGGGCAGCGGGAACCGCGAGGTGAACGCCGTCACCTTTTTCCGCAAGGAGGCGAGGGCGGCGTCATCGTTGCGGGATTCGAGCGCCGAGTTGATGAAGTCCGCAACTTCCATCATGTCCTCCTCGCCGAGACCGCGGGTCGTCATCGCCGGGGTTCCGACCCGGATGCCGCCTGTTTTTGAAATCGGCTCGGTGTCGAACGGGATCGCGTTCTTGTTCACCGTGATCGCCGCCTTGTCCAATGTCGTCTGGGCTTCGACCCCGTTGACGCCTTTTGGCCGCAGGTCCACGAGCATCAGATGGTTGTCCGTGCCGCCGGAGACGATCCGGAAGCCGAGCATCGAGAGCCTCGCTGCGAGCGCTTTCGCGTTGCTGACCACCTGGCGCGCGTAGGCCTTGAACTCCGGTTTCAGCGCCTCGTGCAGGCATACCGCCTTCGCGGCGATCACGTGCATGAGCGGCCCGCCCTGGATGCCGGGGAAAATATTCGAATCCACCTTCTTCGCGAATTCCTCGCGGCACATCACGAGCCCGGCCCTCGGCCCGCGCAGGCTCTTGTGCGTCGTCGTGGTGACGAAATGCGCGTGCGGGACCGGCGACGGATGCGCCCCTCCAGCCACGAGCCCTGCGATGTGAGCCATGTCCACGAAGAGGTAGGCTCCCACGGAGTCCGCGATCTCGCGCATCCGCGGAAAATCGATCGTCCGAGGGTAGGCGGACGCGCCGGCAGTGATCATCTTCGGCTTCACCTCCGACGCCTGCTGCTGGAGCGCGTCGTAGTCGATCGTCTCCGTCTCCTTGCTGACCCCGTAGTGGTGGACCTCGTAGAGCTTGCCCGAGAAATTCGCCTTGTGCCCGTGGGTGAGGTGCCCGCCGTGCGCGAGGTCCATCGTCAGGATTCGGTCGCCCGGCTGGAGCACACTGAAGTAGACCGCCATGTTGGCCTGGCTGCCGCTGTGCGCCTGGACGTTCACGTGGTCCGCACCGAAGAGTTCCTTCGCGCGCTGGATGGCCAGCGTCTCCACCGTGTCCACAAATTCGCAGCCGCCATACCAGCGGCGGCCCGGATATCCCTCCGCATATTTATTCGTGAGGCAAGACCCCTGCGCCTGCATTACGGCCTGGCTGGTGAAATTCTCCGACGCGATCAGCTCGATGTGCTCGAACTGGCGCTCGCGCTCATGCGCGATGGCTTCGGCGATTTGCGGGTCGGCGGCGGAGAGCGCCGCGAGGTCGTTGGCGGATTTGGTCTTGGTCATGGGTGATGCGTTGATTTTTTTGAGAATGGCAGGCAGGGCGGCGGCGATCGTCTCGCGACATTTTTCATAGACCGCGCGACCTTGCCCGATGGGATCGGGGACATCCGGGCTCCCCGGCTCTTCTCCCCGCAGGAGCGAAACTTTGCCCGAAGCCTCGGGGAAAAACAAGTCGAGCAGCCGCCGGTGATCGTCGGTCATCACGAAGACGTGCGTGGCGCGGCCCAGCATCTCTTCGGTCACCGGCTGGCTGCGGAGCTTGGAAATATCGACTTCCTTCTCAGCCAGCACCCGGACGGCATCGGTGCTCGGCGGCTGCCCGCTCGCCGCGCTCAGGCCTGCGGACTCAGTCGTGATCCCCTTGAGGCCCGCGGTCAGCTTCCGGAACAGCCCCTCGGCCATCGGGCTCCGGCAGATATTGCCGGTGCAGACAAACAGGACATGTCGGCGTGGTGCGCTCATCTTCGGAAACGCCCCACATTAAAGCCCAGGCGTTCCAAGTCAACCGCACGCGACACGGAAATCGACGCGCTTGGGCAGCCTGACTGGCGCCGGGCAAACACCCGCCAAGAAAAGCATTTCCCTCTTGAGCAAGGCTTCCGGTTTCGCCAGCTTCCAAATCCGTGTGCATATCCGATCGCTGCCTTTCCGTCGTGATGCCGGTCTTTGACGAGGAGAAGACGGTGGCGGAGGCGATGAGGGCCGTTCTGGCACGGGACGAGGTCGGGGAGTTGATCTGCGTGGATGATTGCTCGGGCGACCGCTCGCTCGCCGCGATCGAAGAGCTGGCGGGCGCGGATCCCCGGGTCCGTGTCGCCCGGCATCCGGCGAACCTGGGCAAGGGGGTGGCGCTCCGCACGGGGATCGCTCTTGCCACCCGGCCCTTCGTGGTCATTCAGGACGCCGACCTGGAATACGACCCGGCCGACTATCCCAAGCTGCTCGATCCTCTGCTCCAAAACCGCGCGGATGCCGTCTTCGGGTCACGGTTCATCGGCTCCGAGGCGCACCGCGCCCTCTATTTCTGGCACCATGCGGGCAACCGCTTTTTGACCGTGCTCTCGAACATGTTCACCAACCTCAACCTCTCGGATATGGAGACGTGTTACAAAGCCTTCCGGAGGGAGGCGATCCAGGGCATCCGCATCGAGGAAAACCGTTTTGGGTTCGAGCCGGAAATCACAGCCAAGCTCGCGAGGACGGGAGCGAGGATTTACGAGGTCGCGATTTCCTACCACGGGCGCACCTACGCGGAAGGGAAAAAAGCGCGCTGGACGGACGGTTTGAGCGCGATCCGCTGCATCGTGAAATACGGCGTGTTCCCGCGCTGACCGGCCGGTCCGATTTCGGATATAAAACACGTTTCAAGCGGGCGAAGTTCTGACAGAATCCCGCGCCATGGCATCCAAAAAACCACGCTTCAAACTCCTCGGAAGCTCCGAGACCACTTTTCCGAACAGCCCGACCTCGAAGACGCTCGAGACCTTCGCGAACCGCTTCCAGAAGCGGAGCTACTGGATCAATTTCGACTGCCCGGAGTTCACCTCGATGTGCCCGGTCACCGGCCAGCCGGATTTCGCATCCATCCACATCCGCTACGTTCCGGACAAGCTCTGCATCGAGAGCAAGTCGCTGAAGTTCTACCTGGCCTCCTTCCGCCACACACGGAGCTTCAACGAGGAGATTGTGAACCGCATCCTCGAAGACCTCGTGGCCGTCTGCAATCCCCGCCGCATGGAGGTCCACGGGGAATTTTCTCCAAGGGGAGGGATCAGCGTGACCGTTGACGCGTCGTTCCCGGATTCTTTGGATGAGGATCCATGAAGGCCGTCGTCCTGCTGAGCGGGGGGATGGATTCGGTCGCGGCGCTTTACCATGCGCGGGGGAACCATGAGATCGTCGCCGCGATCAGCTTCCATTACGGATCCAAGCACAACGACCGGGAGATTCCCTTCGCCAAGTGGCACTCGGACCGCCTCGGGATCCCCCACATCGTCGTCCCCCTGGCTTTCATCGGCGAGCAGTTCGATTCCGACCTGCTCAAAAGGGGCGGGGAGATTCCGAAGGGCCACTACGAGGAACAGTCGATGAAGAAGACCGTCGTGCCTTTCCGAAACGGAATCATGCTTTCGATCGCCGGAGGGTTCGCGGAGAGCAAGGGGGCCAGCGCCCTCGTCATCGCCGCGCACGCGGGCGACCACGCGATCTACCCGGACTGCCGGGAGGATTTCATGCGCGCGATGGGCGACGCCATCCGCCTCGGGACCTATGCGGAGGTCGATCTCATCCGCCCGTTCATCTCGATGACCAAAGGCGACATCGCCCGGCGCGGGCACGGGCTCGGCGTCGATTTTTCGAAGACCTGGTCGTGCTACGTCGGCGGCGAGACTCACTGCGGCGAGTGCGGCACATGCGTCGAGCGCCGCGAGGCGTTCCTGCTCGCCGGCCTCCCGGATCCCACGGCCTACGTTTCCGCAGGGCCGCTGCCTCCCCGTCCGACGTCATGACCGCATGCTGATCTCCGAGATTTTTTACTCCATCCAGGGCGAGGGCGAACTGACCGGCGTCCCTTCCGTGTTCGTCCGCACGTCGGGGTGCAACCTCCGGTGCCGGTGGTGCGACACCCCCTACGCCTCGTGGAATTCCGAGGGAGATGACATGGGCGTGGGCCGGATTTTGAAGGAGGTGAAAAAATTCCCGGCAAAGCACTGTGTTCTGACGGGAGGCGAGCCGATGATCTCCCGGAACATCCACGACCTCGCCGCCGGGCTCCGCGAGGCCGGATACCACATCACCATCGAGACAGCCGGAACCGTCGCTCCGAACGGGATCGCCTGCGACCTCGCGTCCATCAGCCCGAAGTCCGGCAACTCGACCCCGCTCGAAGGCACCATCGATCCGGCATGGATCCAGCGACACGAGGAGGCCAGGCATCAGCCGGAAATCCTCGCGGAATGGATCGAGGCATACCCCCACCAGATCAAGCTCGTCGTCGCCGGCGAGGACGATGCCGCCGAAGCCCTCTCCATTCTCGAATTTGCCCTGCCCGACATCCCGAGGTGGAAAATCCACCTCATGCCGGAGGGAACGGATCCCGAAACGCTTGCCAGCCGCGCGAGCTGGCTGGTCGACTTTTGCAAAAAAAACGGATACCGCTACTGCTCCCGCCTCCACATCCACCTCTTCGGAAACACGAAAGGAACGTAATGCCCTACCGGATCTGCAAAACCATCGAAATCGAAAACGGTCACATGCTCGCGCACCACCCGGACAAGTGCCGGTTCCCGCACGGGCACAGCCGGAAGGTCGAGATCGTGATCGAGGCCGACGAGCTGGACGCCGGCGGGATGGTCTGCGACTTCAAGATCGTGAAGGATGCGGTCGGCACCTACCTCGAAACCTTCGACCACGCCCTCTGCGTCAACACCCGGGATCCGATGTTCGGGACGCTCCAGGCCGCCTACGGCGATCGCATCATCCCCTTCACCGACACCGACCCGACCACCGAGGTGCTGGCCAGGAAGTTCTTCGACGAGATCGCCCGCCAGCTCGCCGCCTACGCCAACCGCGCCGACACCCGCTACAAACTCCGCCCGAACGTGCGTTTGATCAAAGTGCGCGTTTGGGAAACCAGCTCCTCCTGGGCGGAATACCAGCCATGAAAACCGTTTTTGTTTGCCTTCGTGTTTTACGAGTGCATAACACGCGCCGTTCGATGAACGGCCAGATGGACATGCGGTCCAGCTAACGGCCAAATCCGGAGGCCAAAGCGTTTCCCAATCTGATGGCCCTCTGATATATTCCGGCTAAATTTTCCTGACCGTTTTGTTCAACTCCTTCAGGCAGTTTTTACACATGGAGCCCGGGGGAGGATGGAGGACGAAGAGAGCCTTGTCGTCATCGCGCCGCTTGTGCTTGCCGCAGAGGGAAAGAAGCATCCCCTCGCTGTTCCGCTCCGCGTAGTAGTGAGTCTGTGATGTGGGTGCGTGCTCGAAATCCGTGGCCCATCCCAGACGCCCCTCGGGGACGTATGTCCGGAAAATAAACTCCTCCTTGGCACCCAGAAACCCCTGCTTGTAGATCCAGTATTCCTTCTGCCCGCCGGATACCCGGAACCCGTAGCGGGCATTGAAAATCTCCGGCGTAAGTCCGACCAGAAAGCGGGCGGGGCTCACGTAGTTGCCCTGGGCATCCTGAATATAAAAATAGCCCTGCGGATGCCGGCAGAAACCTTCCAGTTCGGTTTTCAAGCTCATAAGGGAACTTTCATGTCTAATTGCAGGAGTCCCGGCGTCAAGAGTTCTGTGGAGGATGCGCACGGCCAATTCATGAAGCCGTGGAAAACGAGGGGCGGGAGGCAAAGAGGGCACGGAAGGGGTAGCGCTGGGGGCTTTTTTCTTTTCTCCGAGGGGAGCGGGATCGTCAGGAAAAAAAGACCGGGAGGCTCGTCCCCCAATGCCTGGAGGATTTTGCGGATCGTGGGCTGGTTTTCTTTGCCGTCGATGTTGATGAGCTCGGCGGGGGCGGGTTTACCAGGACCGGCGCAGGCAACCTGACCCTCACCGGCAACAACACCCTCACGGTCGAGCTTGAGGAACACCAGATGCACGGAGTAGCCGCACGCACGCCACCGGGGGATCATGCCGGCATACGCCCTGCCTGCCAATGTTGTCTCGAACGCAAAACTCTCCCGCTTCCTCACATGCTCAGCGATCTCCGACAGCATGAGACGACCAGCTCGGATTGCCACAAGGTCCGGCGCGAAGGGGGAGAGTCCTGCGGCGATCAAGTCGGCATTCACAAAAAGAGAGACAACTCCCCTCGTTCGGCAGGCATTCACGCGCGAAGGTTGTTTTTCGTGTCCCGGAGTAACGTTTTTTCGGCTCTCCAAAACTTCGAAATCGTGCAGAGCAGAGGCTTTTTGTGAGGCCAGTGTCAAAAGTTCTCATTCTCTTAATGGCCATGATGCATGCAGTCAGGATTTTTGCGCAAGCGGAGCAGGTTGGATGCTGTTCCATCCGGCAGAGAGAGGTGGGCGAAACTATTTTTTCGATCATCACTTTGGAGAGCTTTCTCCTGAAGATGCGGTGTCTCTGGAAGCCAGACTCGCCGTGGATGTGGCAGCTCAG
>JBAWVC010000125.1:0-7125 GCA_037147455.1 Verrucomicrobiota bacterium
CGGGCGCCAACGTCTGGGCCGCACTCCAGGTGGCGAACCGCCCGGAAAACAAGGGCAAACTGATCGTCACGATCGGCTGCAGCACCGGAGAGCGGTATCTGAGCACGGCCCTCGCCGACGAAGCCCGCCAAGCGGTCACGACGTGATGACTCGCATGAAGTCCTCACCCGTCAGCCAAGGCGGACGGATCCCTGAACCCCTGCGGTCCGCCCGTTCCTTGCTCGCCCCATTGGAGGAGCTTGCCGAGACCTCTGAAACCCTTTTTGCCGCGCATCTGGAATATCAGGACCGGAAGGGGGTTTCCGGCACGATCCCGCGCTTCCTGTTCACCGGCCCCGGAGACCGCGGCAGTTTTCTCCGCGTGGGAATATTCGCCGGGGTTCACGGCGACGAGCCCGGAGGCGTTCATGCCGCTGTCGAGCTTCTGCGCCGCCTCCACGAGGATCCCCGGCCGGCCTTGGGATATGAGCTTTTTGTGTATCCGGTCTGCAACCCCTGGGGCTATTCCCGCGACACGCGCTGGCTGAAGAGCGGGTCGGATATGAACCGCGAGTTCTGGCGCGGCAGCGACGAGATCGAGGTCCTCGTGCTCGAGGGGCAGCTGATGAAGCTCGCCTTCGACGGGATCGTCTCCCTGCACACTGACGACACTTCGCCCGGTCTCTACGGCTTTGTCAAAGGGCACCAGCTTACCCGCCATGTCCTCGAACCCAGCCTCGAGGCCGCCTCCCGGTTTCTCCCGCGCAATTTTGACAAGAGCATCGACAATTTTCAGGCCAGTGCCGGAGTCATCCAAGACGGGTATTCGGGAATCCTCGGCGCCCCGCCCACCCAGAAACCCCGCCCGTTCGAAATCGTTTTCGAAACCCCGAACCACGCCCCGGACAACCTCCAGGTCGATGCCCATATCTCCGCGCTCCTCACCATGCTCGAACGCTTCCGCAGCATGATCTCCGAAGGACAAAACATCTGATCGGATGATGGCCTGAACCGGCCATAGCGCAAACCGGGTGGATTTGGCGGGCTTGCCAATCCGCGTTTTCCCTGCAAAAACACCGCAATCGATGCGACCCATCGAACTCCGGTGGAGTCAGGACTCGGCCACCACCGACCGGGCCACACCGGTGAGCCCCGCCTGGCACAGCTATTTGAACCCGATAAACCCAACACCATGACACTCGAAGAACTCGCCTCCCGCGTCGCCGCGGAATTTCAAAGCCACTACGGCCGGCCGCCGCGCTGGATTGCTGCCGCGCCTGGCCGCGTCAACGTCATCGGCGAGCACATCGACTACAACGACGGCTTCGTCCTGCCGATGGCCATCGAGCGCTATGCCATCATGGCGGCTGACGCTGCGCCGGTGCCCGGGGCAGTTTCGATCTATGACGTGCAGTTCAAGGAGACCGCCGCGATCGACGTTTCCGGCCCCGTCACCAAAGGCGAACCGAAATGGGCGAACTACATCCGCGGCGTTCTCGCCGGATTCCAGGGCCGCGGGGTTGAAATCCCCGCGCTCGATGTGTCGTTCTTGTCCACCGTGCCGCTCGGCGGCGGCCTGAGCAGCAGCGCCGCGCTGGAGGTCTGCACGGCGACGCTCGTCGAAGCCGTCACCGGAAAGACGATCGATCCCGTCGAAAAGGCGCTGCTCTGCCAGAAGGCCGAACACGTTTTTGCCGGCGTGCCCTGCGGCATTATGGACCAGTTTATTTCCGCGCTCGGGCGCGAAGGCCACCTGCTCCTGCTCGACTGCCGCACGCGCAAGACCGAGCTCGTCCCGATGGACGACCCGTCGGTCGCCCTTCTCGTCATCAACACGAACGTAAAACACGAATTGAGCGGCGGCGAATACGCCGAGCGCCGGGCGCAATGCGAGGAGGCCGCCCGGAACCTCGGCGTCAAGTCGCTGCGCGATGTGACGCCCGAACAGCTCGAGGCCGGCAAAAGCAAAATGGGCGAAACCGTCTTCCGCCGCGCCCGCCACGTCATCGGAGAAATCCTGCGCACCGTCCGCGCCGCCGAAGGCATCCGCCAATCCGACTGGGCGGCTGCCGGGAAGCTGATGTCAGCCAGCCACGCGGCCCTGCGCGACGACTACGAGGTGAGCTGCGCGGAGCTGGACGCGGTCGTCGGGATCGCCGAAGCCATCGGGCTCGAAGGCGGCGTCTATGGCTGCCGCATGACCGGTGGCGGCTTCGGCGGCTGCTGCGTCGCGCTGGTGAAAGCCGATCGCGCGGACGCCATCGCCGCGAAGATCGCGTCCGACTACAAGGCCCGGACCGGCATCGAGGCCACCCTCTTCGCCTCCCGTCCCGCATCCGGCGCGACGATTATCAAATCCTAATTTCCCGCCGGGTCGAGCAGTTGGTTCAGCACCGCGGCGAGCCGGTAGCCGGCGACAGCGATCTGCTTTTCGGCGCAGGCCCGCGAGGCCTCGACGTATTCCTTGTCCAGTTGGACCGGCTTGCCGGCGGGAAGTTTTCCGTAGGCGAAGTCGTAGCCGAGGGCGTGGGTCTCGATCGCCCATGAGGCCGGGTCGCCGCCTTTGACGTCGCCCAACGATTGCGGAGGGTATTTTTTCTCGATGGCGGCCGCCTCGCGATCGACGGTCTTCCGGGCGTCCCGGTGTCCGGCGACCGGGGCTTCGCGCGCGAAGAAAGGCGTGGCGTAGGACACCGCGACTTCGCCGTCCTTGAACTCCCGGCGATACGCGCTGTCCCAGAAAAAGTGGAGGTTGCCGCCCTTGAAAAACATCAGGTCCACATCCTGCTCCTTGAGGTTGGAGATGCGCGCGCGATTGCCGCCGAAGTCGTGGTGCTCGGTCACATGGAGCGGCTGGTGGATATCCCCGACGAGGTGCAGCAAGGATACCAGCGCCTGGTCGCGATCAACTCCCGGCTGCTCCGCCGCGCCTTTGACAATCGCCTCGCACTGCCCGGTCGCCCAGATCACATCCGGCTTCTGCAGCGCTCCCTCCGGAACCGGCGTCCCCTCATGGGAGAACGGCAGGTTGACATAATGCCACTCGTTGAATTCCTTCGTGCGCGACCTCGCGTCGTCCATCCAGCACGCCGCCGTCACCGCGTCGTAAGGCGCATCCGGGTTCTCCTTTGCGTTGAACCGCGCGACCGCTGCGTCAAGTTCCGCGCGCGCTTTGGGAGTGAGCCCGTCATACGCGATTTTCATCACCAGCATGTGGCCCAAGGGATCCCACGCACGCGCAAATGGCATCAGCGCCACAAAAGCCAACACCGCAATCAGGGGACGAGACATGCGCGAAATCTGCATCATGACTTCCGCTTTGTCGCGAATCTTTTGGAAAATCCCGGGATCATCCTGAAGGTAGGATGGCCGCCCATTTCCATATTGAAGGTTTCTATTTAATTCCTGTTGCTAATGAGACGCTTTCTCATATTGTAAACGTATATGAACCGGGAGCGGTCAAAAATGCTGGGGAGAATCTCACATGGTCGAACCGTTGAGATTACTGGGATTTCCAGCGATTGCGGGCGGGCCGGGAGGTTGGCGGCATTGGGATTTCTTCCGGGCTGCCGGGTGAGGATTTCGCGGATCGCCCCGTTGGGAGACCCGATTTCGATTGAGATGGACGGCCAGGAGATCAGCCTGCGGCGGGCGGAGGCGGATTTGATCGAGGTCAAGGAGACCGCCTGAGATGGCTGTGAATTCCGAAAATATGAAGCCTGTGCGGATTGCGTTGCTAGGGAATCCGAATACTGGAAAATCAACGATTTTCAACCGCCTCACGGGCCTCCGCCAGCATATCGCGAATTACCCCGGGATCACGGTGGAAATGAAGACCGGAGCGCTGCATCTCGGCGATCAGCAGATGGAAGTCCTGGACTTGCCGGGCGCCTACAGTCTCGCGGCGGCTTCGCCGGATGAGCGGGTGGTCATGGATGCGCTGGACGGAAGGGGAGGGGACCGCGCGCCAGATCTCATCGTGTGCGTGCTCGACGCCACGAACCTCAAACGCAATCTACTCCTTGTTTCCCAAGCTGCTGAGATCGGGATCCCGATGGTGGTCATTCTCAACCAGTGGGATGCGGTCGAGCGAAACGGGCTCCGGATCAACACCGCCCTGCTGGCCGACCGCCTCGGCGTGCCGGTCATCACCACGGTCGCCAAACGCGGCGGGGGATTGGCCGAGCTCAAGAAAGCGATAAGCCATTCCCTCGGCGATCCCAGGCGGATCCCCCGGATCCTCTGGCCGGAATTCATAGAGGAGGCCAGGGACATCGTGCGTAACGGGCTCGTGGAGGCCGGGGTGGATGTGACGGGGCCCGAGTCGCTCCGGATGATTTTCGACACCGATAGCGCGTTTGCGGACAAAATCGGCCATCGGGAAATCCTTCTGCCCCTCCTGAAGTCGGCCCGTGAAAAGATCCGCTCGCACGGCATGAATCCAGCTTCTGCAGAGCCGGTCCTCCATTACCGCCACATCGAAGCCCTGCTTGATGGGGTCGTGGAGGGCGATGGAATGGTCGCCCGCACACGGGACTCAGTAGATGCCTTGCTGCTCAACCGGTTCTGGGGGACCCTGATCTTTTTCGCGGTGATGTATGTCGTTTTCGAGAGCCTTTATGCGTGGGCCGGACCGGTGATGAATTTGATCGAAGCCGCGACCAAATGGGTTCAGGGCCTGGTTTCTCCGATGCTCGCAGGAACGCCCGCACTCCAGAGCCTGGTCTCCGACGGCATCATCGCCGGCGTCGGCGGGGTGCTGGTATTTTTGCCGCAGATCCTTCTGCTTTTCCTGTTCATCGCGGTTCTGGAGGACACTGGGTATCTGGCGCGCGCGGCCTTCCTCATGGACAAGCTTTTCGGCTGGTGCGGGCTCAACGGGAAAAGTTTTGTCCCCCTGCTCTCGGGATACGCCTGCGCGATTCCCGGGGTTATGGCCGCGCGGACGCTCGAAGACCCGAAGGCGAGGCTCACCACGATCCTCATGACCCCTTTCATGAGCTGCTCCGCCAGGCTGCCCGTCTATGTTCTGCTCATCGGGGCATTTGTAGAGCCGATTTACGGGCCCCTTGTTGCGGGAGCGACGCTTTTCCTGATGCACTTTGTGGGCGCGACGGTGGCGATGCCGCTCGCGTGGTTCATGAACCGCTGCGTCCTCAAAATCCAGGCCCAGCCGTTCATTCTCGAAATGCCGAATTACCGGATCCCCACGCTCCGGAATGTCGTCATCCGCATGTGGGAGCGCGGCCGCGCGTTCCTGATCCAGGCCGGCACGGTCATCCTTGCGATCTCGGTCATCGTGTGGGCGCTGCTCTATTTTCCCCGCCCGGAGGAAGTCGCGACCAAAGCCCGGGCGGCCTTCCTCGCGGAGAAGTCATCGACCATGCCGCCGGATGAGATTGCCGCCGCATTGAACGATCCGGAATCCGCGCTCTCCCACAAGCTGGAACACCGGATTGGCGGGGCCTACATCGAGCAAAGCTATCTGGGGCAGTTTGGAAAAGCCGTTCAGCCGGTCTTTGATCCGGCTGGGTTCGATTGGAAAATCACGGTCGGCGTGCTCTCGAGCTTCCCGGCGCGCGAGGTGATCATCGCGACATTGGGGATCATCTACGACCTCGGCGCCGATGTGAAGGAGAGCGACCTCCGCTCGAACATCGTTCAGGAAAAATGGCACGAGGGGCCGCGAAAAGGCCAGCCGGTCTATACCCTGCCGGTCGTCATCGGCCTCATGGTCTTCTTCGCCCTCTGCATGCAGTGCGGGGCCACGGTCGCAGTCATCGCAAAAGAGCTGAATTGGAAATGGGCGATCGCATCGTTCTCCACCATGACCGTTATTGCTTGGCTCGCCGCCGTCTTGATCTACCAAATCGGAAGCCGCCTCTGGCCCGAATGACACTCTATCTTAAGCCCGAAAACAGCGTTTACGAAACACGTTCCGTGTTCCGCTACAGAAGTCGACGTTTTCGGGTTAAGCCCCAAGGGGGGCTGCATCCAACAGCCCAGGGCAAGTCTGCGAAGCAGACGCCGCCCTGGGTATTCCCATCAAAATACGTCCTGCCCTGAATGGGCAGCATCCCCAAACCTAGTTATTACCATTCGCCTCTGACCCCATGCTGACCCAGGAAAAATTCGCCGTCGCCGCCATCGTTCTGGCTGCCGCTGTTTATCTCGTCCGTGTGACGGTCGCGAATCACCGCAAGCGTCGCACGGAAGGCACCTGCGCTGGGTGCGGATGCGGAAAGACTCTCCAGATCGTGAATCGGAACGTCGCGTCCCCTGCCGCAGCGATCCATCCCGGCGGGATGTCGCCCGTGACGGACGGAATCGGGGAAACCCCCGGCAGGGCTCAACGCCCGCCCGCATCAATCAGGCGCAGCCCGGGGAAATAGGTCCGGTAATATCCGCGATCCCGCGTTAGCAGAGTGTCAGCCTGACGCTGCGCGTGAGCGCCAACGAGGAAGTCAGCGAGCATGCGCTCCCTGGGTTTCGCGCTTCGTTGCCGGTAGCGGATGAATGCCGTCCCGGCGAGATGAAGGGCCTCGGCCCCCCACTCATCAATCACAATCTGCATGCCTGCAAGGGCGGAAAGCAATGCGGCGGGAGTCGCAAAATGCCCGCTGATCTCGGCGACAACAACCGGACAAATGATCAGCGCCCCATCCATCCGGGCGGCATCAAGCGCGGAGATCGATGCGCCTGTAAAAACCGTCTTCTCGCCGATCAGATCGATCAACACATTGGAATCGATTGCGGTCGTCATCGCTCGGGCGTTCAGTCCAGATCGCCTTTCCTTACGGGCCCGCGCAGGACATCCATGGCCGCACGGCTGTCCCGGTAAGGAACCTTCGCATTCTTTGCGATCCCTTGAAAACGGGAGAAGAAGCTGCCGCCGGACGCCTTTTGGGCGATGAATGTCCCTTTCGGCCCGAGCTTCAACATGATTTTTGTCCCCGGCAAAAGCCCCAGCGCCTCGCGGACACGGACAGGCACCGTGATCTGCCCCTTCGAGCTGATGGTCGTCGTCATAGGTTTACATTAATTGTAAAGCGGAAAATGTAAAGAACCTTAGACCGTCACCGGTTCCGGAAAGCGCGCGGCGATTTCCCGTTCGCCGCGATGAAGGATCGCGTGAATTGCGCGGCG
>JBAWVC010000126.1:0-7120 GCA_037147455.1 Verrucomicrobiota bacterium
CCGCCAAGCCCTCCAGGGCCGGCACTGCCTGTGCCTTGGTCGCCGCCGAAACCGGCAGTTCCACCAGCGTCACCCTGCTGCTGGGGTTCTCCGGTGCCCAACTGCTCGGGGGCGGTTCCGTTAACGCCTTCGAATGCTTGCTGGGCAGGAATTTGCCCCGCCACCTCTTGGGCCAGCGCTTGAATCTGCTGGATCGTCTGGGCATTCAAAGGGCTGACACCGCTGATCGACATGGTGCCGGTGACAGGATCGCTGGTCACGGTAACCGTTTGCCCGTTGCTGAGCGTGACCTGCTGCCCGTTGGTCTGGGCAAAATCCGACAATCCTTGGGGCAGGTTAATTGTAACGCTGATAGATCCTCCGGCTGTCGTATTAACAGTTACCTGGATGAGTGTGCCACGGATTCCGGCCACGCCGATCGGTGTGCCGATTTGAAAGCTGGATCCTTTGTTCAATTTGGCGACATCCGCGATGATGGTTCCGTCTTTGACGGAAATCTTCGTTTCGGAAACCGAGGGTTCGGATTTGATCTTCCTGTAGTCCACCTTGTTCGAGTCGAACGGGACTTGGAGGAATTTGTCCACGGCAAATGTGGAGTTCGGCTGGACGGTCACCGTCGTGCCGTTCGAAAAAAGGAGCCAGGCCTGCGAGTCTGCTCCGGTTTTGATCACCTCGTCATGCTGGATGAACGTGCCTTCTTTCAGCGGCTCGGCGGGTTTTCCAGAAGGGGTGTTAGTCACCGTCCCCTTGACCTTCAGAATGCGGATATTGCCTTCTATCGGTTGGGTGCCTGGTTCTGCTCCGAACATTCGACCAGTTGCGCCGAGAAAAAGAGCCAAAACAGCTAGGGATACGACCGTAAAAGTTTTCATGGCAGAAACTATGGCATGGATCGGGGCCGACGCAAAGCGAAAAATCCCGTCCGGCATGCTTTTTTTTGGCGGGTTTACTCCGGGGATTCCTGCCAGAATTTTTCAAAAGCCTCCGTCCAGTCGCGGGATTCGACCCTTCCCCTGGCGGCAAGGCCCATGTGATGCCGGAGCGAGGGGTCGTCAACGAGTCGCCTGATGGCCCCGGCAAGTTCCGAGGAATCGAGGGACTTGGTGACGAACCCGTCCTTGCCGTGGTGGACGAGGTCCCTTGGCCCGCCGACGTCGGAGACGATGGCGGGGATCCCTGAAGCCTGGGCTTCGAGCACTACATTGCCGAAGGTGTCGGTCGTGCTGGGGAAGACAAAGATGTCCGCCGAGGCGTAGGCGATGGCGAGGTCTTCGCCCTGCAGGTATCCGGTGAATATGGCATCCGGCAGCATCCGCTTCATCTCGCCCATGTAGGGTCCGTCGCCGACGATCAGCGGGCGGACGGGCACGCGGGATTCCGCCAGCCGCCGGGTTGCCGCCACGAGGACATCGAGGTTTTTTTCCTTCGAAACGCGGCCGACGAAAAGCATGCCGGTCTCGCCGTCGCGCAGCCCGCGGGATTTCCAGAAATCCGGGTTTCTTTTCGAGGCGTGGAAAAGATGCGTGTCCAGCCCTCGCGGAAGGATGCGCAGCTTATCGCGGGCGATCCCCCGCTCGATCCAGCATTTGCGGTAGTCTTCCGAGTTGACGTAGATCACGTCGAGCTGGCTGTAGAACCAGTGCATGAAGTTCCACGTGAGGGTTTCCATGAACGAATCGTCGGTGAGAATCCGGACATATTGGGGGAAGTCGGTGTGGTAGATGCCGACCGCGCGGATCCCGAGGGTCTTTGCGGCCGCGAGCGCGCTGAGCCCGGTCGGGCCCGGCGTGCTGATGATGATTTCCGAGAAGCCCCCGCGCTCGAGGTAATCGAAGATCTGGAGGACCGGCGGAAAGCTCAGCCTCTGGAGCTCATACTCGGGGAGTTCAAATTCCCCGATGGGCTGGAAATTTTTGAGGGGGATCCCATGATCGGCGACCTCGGATCTGCAGGTGATGACGGTGATGTCGTGCCCGGCCGCGACGCCGGCGGCCGCCATCTTGCGGATCGTCGTGGCCACGCCGTTCACATCTTCCAAAGTGTCTGTGAACCACGCCCGCTTCCGGTTTTTGAGAAGGTCTGGCGTGCTCCCGCAGAGGGTTCGGGTGCTGTCGCGCATCCACTCCCTGCGCGGGAGCCGGAACGCGTGGATATACGGGCTCAGCAGGGCGACGAGCGGGGCTGCAGGAATCAGCGTCTGGATGCTTTCAAAATATTTCCCTTTGGAAAGCTGCTCGATAAACAGGGTGACAAACCGGTATCCGAGCTGGTTGGCGATCAGGTTGGCGATCAGGAAGGCGCGGCGCTCGGGCTCCGCCACGCCGGCGGTTTCCCGGGCCATCGCGGCCTTCATTTCCGGCTTCCCGAAAAACGACGCGAGGTCTTTCCACAGCGTGCTGGAGCCGGCTTTTGCCATCTCGAAAATTTTCCCTGTCGCGATTCCCTGGACGAGGAAGCCGAGCTTGTCACCTAGGGAGAACTCCGTCGGGTCCTGGCCTTCCATGAAGCGCGAGAAGATTTTTTCGAGAAGCCCGGTTGTCGGGTCGCCGGGTTTGAGCGAGAGCCGCGCCTTGGCATACTGGAACGCCGTGCTGTAGGTGCTGTGCGCGAGGGTGAGCGGGGTGCCCGGCTCTCCGCCCGCCTCGCAGCGGCCGTTGCGCAGGTGATCCAAAAACTCAGCGGGTTCCTGGCAGGCCGGCGTCTGGGTGAACGCCCGCGCGGGATGCGTGCCCCCGTGGTCGTCCGAGCCGCCGATGAAGACTTTCTTCCATGGTTCTGCATGCGTGGGGTCCATGCCCGTCCGCGCGTTGAAGATTTCAATGTGCCTCGGGGTCAGGTTCCCGAAGACTTCGCGGGTGACGTCGCTGACGAGGCTCGAGTATCTGCCGTTGATGCCTTCGAAATGCCGGAACAGCAGCGCGAGCTTCTGGAGGTGCAGGGCGGTGAGCTTTTCGTTGATGCTGTAAAACGGGTGGGCGACGGCGTGGGCGATATTATCCGACGCCAGGAGTGCCTGCATGTCGTAGAGGTTCTCCCGGGCCTCGTGGAGCTGTCGGTGCTGGGCCTCGGTGATCCCCCAGACGAGAAGGTGGACCCGGCACTCGTCCTCGGGAAAATACGCGGTGATCTCCTCGCCGACAATCACGCCCGGCAGGTGCGCGATTTCGAGGCACCCGTCAATCGTGTCGTGGTCGGTGAGCGTGACGAAGTCCATGCCTCCCGCTTTGAGAAGCTTGTAGGTCTGCAGCGGGTCGGAATAGCTCGCGGGAAAATCCAGCCGACGCAGCACCCAGTCCGCCGCGCGATCGCTGTGGCGAGAATGGATGTGGAGGTCGGCGCGGGATGTGGGAGGATTCATGGCGCTGTGAGGATACAGTTCACCAGCTTGTCATAGGTCATCGGTTCCCGCGTCGCAAGCACCTTGAATCCGAAAACGGCGGATGCGCCAGCGGATTCCAGACACTCCAGCCCGGGCTCACCACACGACCCGGACCAGACCGCTTGCGGATATGTATCTTTCGCGAGTCAGGAGCGGCAGTTCGTGGTGCCGCGCCGAGGCAACGATGATCCAGTCGAACGGGTCGCCGTGCGGAAGCTCCAAATCCATAGCCAGCGCGGCAATGTCGGAGGCGATCGGCATTGGCGGGTAATTCCGCTGGATTCCGCGCAGGTATTCCCCCGCGGAAACGGACAGCCGTATCCGGCCCTTTTTCTCCAGCATCGCGATCTCCAGCAAAGTGATGTCCGAAATCACCGCCTCGCCGGTCTTGAGGGTTCGCAGCAGCTCCGGGGGCCGAGGTGCCCAGACGCGCGTCTCCCTCCGCCGCCCAGAGCACAGCATGGGTGTCCAGCAACGCTCTCACAAATCGGAATCCCAGCTCCCCGCGTCGCTCGTCGGCCCGTCGATGTCGTCGTCCGTCCCGGCCAGAAGACCTCTCATGCAACTCCGGGGATTGCCGCGCATGCGGGTCAGCCAGCCCTCGTAAGTCATCGCCTCGCGTCCGGCAAGCGCCATGCCAGCGATTTTCAAAATCTGTCGGCGGATCGCAGGGTGGTCCCAGTCGGGCGGGTGGATCCCGATCCGCGCGAGCGGCGCGCGGGCGGCAGCGCGGAAAAGCAGCGCGTTCCATGCCAGGCTGCACGCCCGCCGCCAGCCGGCGCGCACGCTCCAGACCTGGCTCCGGCTGCGGTGCACGGCGCCCGTCACGAAATCGCTCACGGTCGCAATCTGCGTCGTGTATTGAAATCCGGCCTCGCGAACGGCGAGTTCGGCTCCGGCCCCCAGGAGCCAGGCCGGCGCGATGAATCCGCAGACCCTCACCCCGCACGCTTCCACGGCGGCCCTGCCACGGTCGAGGAGTTCCAGGGCGGCATCCTTTTCGAGATCGAGGAACTCGCCCTCGCCGGCAGTGTAGGAGCGCGTGATCAGGCGTTTCACCGGACCGTCGGTAGCCCGGTTTTTCCGGAGGTGAAAATACCCGTGCAGCACCGCCTCGTTTCCCTCTGCGCAAGCGGCCTTGAGCCAGTGTGCGAAAGCGGGGTTTTCATTGACCGGCCCCCGGTGGTGGTGGTCTGGAACAACCAGCAGCGACACGCGGGAAACGCCCGCCGATTTCAGGTCGTCGAGGATCTGCTCCGTGTGTCGCCGCGTGGCCGGGCACACGTCATGCACCGACACCACCAGCGACTTTCCGCCCGCTATTTCTTTGCTGTCTTTCGCTTTTTGCATTTGCCAATGAGCCTTGATAAGGGAAAGTAACTGGAATGTCAGAAGAAAACCAGAAGCCGCCGAACGACAACCGTCAACGCCCGGGCGGGGGCAACGATCCTCAAATGAACTGGAGAGGGCTCGTGCTCTTCGCCGTGGCCCTCGCGCTCATCGGCGGCGCGTTTCTTTTCCGGGGAAATAATTTCGCGCAGTCGGAACCGATCCCGTATCCGAAATTTCTCGAGCTCGTCAAAGCGGGGAAGATCGTGATCACTCCGGACTCCCCGCTCGAGCTCGTCGTCGAGGAGGGCCGGAACACACAGTATCTCGAAGGCAAGGTCAAACAGAAGTCGAAGACGACCGGCGAGGAAACAACCGTTCCGTTCCGCACGCCGATCTTCACGTCGTTCAACGGCTCGGACATCCAGAAGACGCTCGCCGAGGCCGGGATCACGCCGTCGATCGTTCCGAAATCCGACTACTTCGCCTCTGCGGTCGTCAGCTTTTTGCCGATCCTCCTCTTCCTCGTGATCCTGTATTTCTTCTTCCGATCCCAGATCAAGATGGCCGGCAAGGGGGCGCTCAATTTCGGCAAGTCGAAGGCGCGGATGATGTCGAAGGAAAAAAACCGGATCACCTTCAAGGATGTCGCCGGTGTCGAGGAGGCCAAGGACGAGGTCCAGGAGCTCGTCGAATTTCTCAAGGATCCCAAGCGGTTCCAAAAGCTCGGCGGGCGTATCCCCAAGGGGATTCTCATGGTCGGCGCTCCGGGCACCGGAAAAACCCTGCTCGCGCGAGCCATCGCGGGCGAGGCTGACGTCCCGTTCTTCTCGATCAGCGGCTCGGATTTCGTGGAGATGTTTGTCGGCGTCGGCGCGTCCCGCGTGCGCGATATGTTCGAGCAGGGGAAAAAGTCCGCGCCCTGCCTGATGTTTATTGACGAAATCGATGCGGTCGGCCGCCACCGCGGCCACGGTCTCGGCGGCGGGCACGACGAGCGCGAGCAGACGCTCAATCAGCTCCTCGTCGAGATGGACGGCTTCGACACCCAGGACGGCGTGATCATCATCGCCGCGACCAACCGCCCGGATGTCCTCGACCCCGCTTTGCTGCGCCCCGGACGCTTCGACCGCCAGGTCACCGTGAGCCTGCCGGACGTCAAGGGCCGCGAGGAAATCCTCAAGGTCCACGCCAAAAAAGTGAAGCTCGGCGAGGCGGTCAACCTGGCCGTTCTCGCCCGTGGAACCCCCGGCTATTCGGGCGCCGAACTGGCGAACGTCATCAACGAGGCCGCGCTGCTCGCCGCCAGAAAAGGGATGAAGTCGATCGGCCAGCACGAGCTCGAGGAGGCGCGCGACAAGGTCCGCTGGGGCAAGGAGCGCCGCAGCATGGCGATGAGCGAACGCGAAAAAATCTCCACGGCCTGGCACGAGGCAGGCCACGCCCTCATCAACGTCCTGCTCGAACACACCCACCCGCTCCACAAGGTCACGATCATCCCGCGCGGCCCCTACCTCGGCGCGACGATGTATCTGCCGGAGGGCGACAAGTATTCCACGCAGCAGAAGGAGGCGCTCGATCTTCTCACGGTCACCATGGGCGGACGCATCGCCGAGGAGATGTTTACGAACGACGTCTCCAACGGCGCCTCGGGCGACATCAAGCAGGCGACCACGCTCGTGCGCCGGATGGTCTGCGAGTGGGGGATGAGCTCGCTCGGGATGATCAGCTTCACCGAGAACAACGACTACGTTTTTCTCGGCCGCGACATGGGACGCTCCCGCGAACACAGCGAGGCCACCGCCCAACTCATCGACGCAGAGGTGAAGCGGATCATCGACCAGGCCTACCAGCGAGCCAAGGAGATCCTTGAGGCCAACCGGGCCAACGTGGAAAAGATCGCCAAGGCCCTCCTGGAATACGAAACGCTCGACGCCTCGCACATCCAGGAGATCATCGATTTCGGAGAAATCCGCAACCCGCCGATCATGGAAGTGGCCCCGCCGCCGCTTCCGCCTCCGCCGGCAGGAGCTGCCTCCGAGCTTCCCGAAACCATCAAGCCCGAACTCCCGCCCGGCGGGCTCGGTGCCCCCGCCCCGGCGTAGCCCCGGTGCTTTTTCCCGGGTTCTAAGAACCTGTGAAATAAATAGAAAATTCCAGCGGGGCCGCGCGCAGGGCGACGAAATTTTCCGCCGGGATGTAATCTGTGATGGAATTCCCGCTGCCCAGGGCGTAGCCGCCGCGCGACATGGTCTGCTCCAGAATCGCCGTGCAGCGGCGGCGGATCTGTTCCGGCGTCGAACGGCTGAGGAAATCGACGTCGATGCCGCCGAGGATCCCAATGCGCGTGCCGTAGAGTTCGTATGCCTCCTCCACTGGCGGAAAACCCGTTCAACCGTGCAGATTGCAAAC
>JBAWVC010000127.1:0-7087 GCA_037147455.1 Verrucomicrobiota bacterium
TCATCACGATCCGCGCATGGTTTTTCGTGGTTCCCGCCATCGCGAACATCTCGCCGTCGAAGAACTCGCTCTTCGTTTCGGCGGCGCGCTCGATGGCCAGATATTCGGCGGCGGTCAGGGATGCTTTAGGAAGCGCACTCATGTCGGTCGCAGTCCTATCACGCAAGTCAGCGTAAGTCAAAGCACGCCGGATCAAGCATGCCGGATCAAAACCCATTTTTGAGCACGGCAAAACGCTTCCCTGCATGATGCGCCTTGCCACTCTGAAATGGACGGATTATATTGCCGCCAGAATGCTTCCCGCGATCAACATGGAAGAGACGATCGGAAAAACCGTGGGACGGAGGCTCTGTGTCGCCCCGCTGCGAGTGCTCCCGGCGGAAACAGAATCCAATAAACAGTGGCGGGATGCCGGTTGCGGAACGGGTGCCCGCCGGGGGGTCTATCGTTTCAAAAGTCACGAGGAGGCCGATCAATGGCTGATGGACCATTTGACCCGGAAACCGGCGAACTGATTCCCCGCGATCCGTCTCTGTCGGATCTGGTGGAACTCTGCCGCCAACTTTTCAACCGGGGAGCAGCATTTTTAGTCGTTGGAGGATTTGCCGTCCGTGCCAACGGATACCCTCGCCACACCGGAGACATCGATCTCCTCATTGATGCCAGTTTGGAAAACGAAGCCAAAGTTTTCGGCGCTCTTGCGACGCTTCCGGACGGGTGCGTGCGGGAGCTCGATCCCGGCGATGTCTCGAAGTATGTCGTTGTCCGGGTGGCCGACGAGATCCTCGTGGATCTCATGGCCAGCGCCTCGGGGATTGATTATGCCGAAGCATCGAAAAGCGTCGTCATTCACGAGATTGATGGGGTTGCGATCCCCTTTGCCAGCCCCGAGCTCCTCTGGCGCATGAAATCGCGCACCGGCCGCGAGAAGGATCGCGGCGACCTGTATTTCCTCCGCCAACTCTTCGCGGCCCAAGGGAAAATGCCTCCCGAAAGTTTCTAATCCTCGAGGTAAAACAGGACGTCGGAGAGCTTGTCGTCGGCCTCCTGGAGGGCCGGCCAGTCGCGGCCGGTGATGGCGGCCGACGAGGTGTCGAGGAGCCTGCGGATCTCGGCGGCGTCGGACTCGGAGACGCCGCGTTCGAGGAGGGATTCGGCGCGGCGGCGGAGGCTCTTGGCGCTGGCGAGGAGCCCGGACGGGGCCTCTTGGGCGGCGGTGGCCGGCTCGGTGTCGGGAGAAATTTCGATGTCCTCCTCGTCGCCGCCGCCGAGTTCGGCAAGCGCGTCGTCCTCCTCGAAGAGTGCGGCGAGGTTGGTGCGCGCGACATCGAGGTTGATGCGGTGGTGCCCGGCGGTATCGATGGTCACGCTTTTTGCGAGGCCGGTCTGCTTTTCCGTGGCCGTGACGTTGAGCAGCCCGTTTAGGTCGATGCCGAATTCGACGACGACCTCGTTTCCGGCCGGGGCTTTGGCGAGGCCCTTGACCCAGAACTGCCCGATTTTCAAGTTTTCCTCGGGTAAATGGCTTTCGCCCTGGAAGACCTCGATTTCGACTTCGGTCTGGTTGTCGTGCCCGGTGGTGAAGACCTGCGCCTTTTTGACCGGGAGCGGGGTGCCGCGGCGGATGATGTGGCTGCAAACGACAACGGGCATGAACATTCCGGGGCCGTGCGCCATCGCGCCGATCCCGTAGCTGTGCGCAGTGATGTCGATGAGGATCGCCGGTGCCGGGCGTCCGGCAAGGGCCGCGCCCTGGATGGCCGCGCCCATGGCCACGATCAGGTCGGGATTGATCTCGTGGCGGGGCGTCTTGCCAAGTCGGTTCTCGAGGATTTCCAGCACCAATGGCGTGCGGGTCGCTCCGCCGACGAGCATGACCTTGTCCACCTGCGCGGGGGTGACGGCGGCATCGGCGAGCGCGCGCTGGAGGCACGCGAGCGACTTTTCGATCCAGGGTTCGATGAGCGCCTCGTATTCCGAGCGGGCGACCTCGGTCGTGAGGTGGGCGGTGGCGGTGAGGAATTCCTCGTGCACCGCCGCGAACGGCTGGTCGGAAAGCGCGATCTTGGCGCGTTCCATGACCGCCTTGAGGCGGCGGCGAGCGAGCGGGGTGATCCCGCCCGAGGCCCCGCGATCTTTTTCCTCGAACCGGTCTTCGGCCAGCTTCGCGAGCGCCTCGTCGAAGTCGTCGCCGCCGAGCCGCGTGTCGCCGTGGCTGGAGCGGACCTCGACAACCCCGTTTTCGACCGTGACGAGCGAGACGTCGAACGTGCCGCCGCCGAGGTCATAGACAAGGAGGGTTTCGTTCGCGTGGTCGCCGGTGGTTCCGGCCCCGTAGGCGAGCGCGGCGGCGGTCGGCTCATTGATGATCCGCAGCACATCGAAGCCCGCGAGCTTCCCGGCATCCTGGGTGGCCTGGCGCTGGCGCTCGTTGAAAAATGCGGGGACGGTGATGACCGCGCGGGCGACCGGATGGCCGAGGTGGGATTCCGCAGCGCGCTTGAGCTCGCCGAGGATGAGCGAGCTGATTTCCTCCGGGCGGTAGGTTTTCCCGCCGAGCTCGACGGTTTCATCGGTTCCCATGAGCCGCTTGACGGAGAGCACGGTATTCTCCGGCGACGAGATCGACTGGTTTTTTGCAGGCTGTCCGACGATGAGGCGACCGGCCGGATCGAGGCCGACCGCGCTGGGCATGGTCGGCTGGCCGAGGACCGGGATGATGGTGAGCCCGTCGTCGAGGACAATGGCGATGGCGCTATTGGTGGTGCCGAGATCAATGCCGACAACGGGGTCGTGGGATGTTGTTTTCATGTGGGTAAAATAGCTCAGCGTGCGCGGGAGACCCGGACGTGCGCGGGGCGCACAACACGCCCGCCGGCGGACTCGCGCCATCCGGGCAGAATCTCGGCAAGCACGGTATGGTCATCGACCGAGGAATCAAGCACCGCCTCATCGGCGCGCATGCAGGATGGGTCGAAAAGCTCGCCTTCGCAGGCGATCCGCTCGATTCCGACATTTTTCAGAAGCGTCCGGACGTGGGTGGAAAGGATCGTGAACGAGGAGCCGAGCCGCGCGCGATCGGCCCGCCAGGCATCGATCGCGCGGCGGGTCGGAGGCCACCAGGAGAGGGCCGTGGATGGCTCGCGGGCAAAGGCGGCGGCGATCCGGTCCACCCGGTCGGCCAGCTCGATGATGTCCAGAGACTGGTCGGTCGCGCGGGCCGCCGGCTGCGCCTGGGCGCGTGCTGTGGAATGGATGTCGTTGACCGTTCCCGATAGCGCGTCGAGGACGCCGCCGAACTGCTTTAACGCATCGAAGATCCTTCGCGTGTTTCGGCGGTTCTCCGTCGAGGTGGCGGCGAGCTCGTCCCGGATCTCGACGAGGATTTCGCCATGCGGGTCTTCGGTTTCTTCTTCGTCCTCCTCGACTTCCTCCAGGGCTTCCTCTTCGGACTCGTCGGCTTCGTCATCTGACTCGTCGGCTTCCTCTTCGGACATCCCCTCGTCCTCTTGGGAATCATCGGCAGGGAGCGGGGATGTTGCTCCTTCAGGGCAGGGGCTGTCTTCTTCCGAAACCCAGGGCGGCGCGGACGCTTGCCCTGGGCTGAAGGATTCCGCCTCCTCGGGGCTTGCTGCCTCCGCATCGGGGGCATCGGGCCCGGCATTGGATCCGTCATTGGATTCGGCGAGTTCCCTGGCGGGTGGCTGGCGGGGAATCGCGCTCGACGGGGGAGCGTCGAAGGCGAACTCGATTACGGAATCGGATTTGAAGGATTTCATGGGTTTGTGGATTGCCTGGCGGCGGACGCGCATGCGCGGAGGAGGGATTTGAAGGCGGGGAATCCCGGCGGACGGGATCGCCCCGGCAGGCGGGAGAACCTGCCGAGCACCTCGAGCGGGGACTCCGAGTCGGAGGGCAGTTGGAAGAGGTGGCAGCGCCAGCGGTCGCGCGCGGTCTTGAGTGCGGTCGCCGCCTCCTGGATCATCTGAAACTCGGCGGGAAACGACTCCGGCGGATATTTCCGCAGGAGCTCGTGATACGCGCCGCGCACCTGCTCGTCGGTGCAGTCGGGAGGAAGGTTGAGAACGATGAACGGGTTCATGGTGGGGTTAGAAAAATCCAAATTCCTCCTGGTTTCCGGAGGGTTTGGGTTTTTTGGGTTTTGGATTTGCGTGCGCCTTGACGGCTTGTTTGCCAGGCGGTCCCATTCCCTTTTCGCCGGGCAATCCGAGGCCGAGGTTTTCAATAATCTTTTTCAGCTTGTTGATCCGCTTCGTATTTCCCGAGGCGACTGCATCCAGGAAGTCTTTGAGCACACCGGAGACCGGTTCCTTGGGCCCGAAATCCGGCACATCCTCCTCGTCGAAGTCCCCGCTGTCTTCGCCCTCCTGATATTCCAGGAGGAGCTTGCGCGCGACCGCCACCAGGTCCCCGGCCCCGGCCTTTTCGGCATCCGCAATGAACGAGTTGACCGCCTTCCGGCCTTTGGCGTCGGTAAGGCTCATGTCAAAGTTTTCCCGCAGCGACAAATCCAGAAGGCGAAGAGGCAGGCTGGCCGCGACAACATTTTTCGGCAGGCGGCGGACGATTTCATTCATCCGCGCCATCGCGTCGTCCGCAATATCCCCCAAGAAATAGCTCGACGCTTTATCCATCCGATCAAGCTGCTGAAAGACCCGCAAGGCCCCGGCCGGATCTTTGACAAAGAGGTCGTCCCGCGCGGCAAAATTCACGGATTCGATCAGAAGCGAGTGCGCGCGCTGGGTCGCATGCTTTTTAAAACCGTCGATTTTTTCTGCGAACGAGATCGCCCGGAACACCCCGCTGACGGCGCTCCATGTGACATGCGGCACCGCGTGCCAGGCCGCCTGCCAATCCTTCCGCAGCGGGAGGTTGTAGCATCCGCTCAGCAGGCTTTCCATGGCCAAGAATTCCAGGCGCGACGGGGCGAGCTTTTCCGCATCTGCCAGGGCGTCCGGGGCGTTGGCGGAATCCCACAGCGCGCGCCGCACGCGCATCACCCACTTGGCGCCCATGAGATCCGCGCAGGCGGGAGAGGCATCGAGGAGGGGCTCGATCTGCTCCCAGATCGAGCCGGTTTCCTTGACGTTTTGGTGGGCATCGCGGGCGCGCTGCACGAGGGCGACCAGCATCTGCGTGCGCACCAGGGGATCCAGCGGATCGAGCGCGCGGGCCTGCTCCAGAAAGCCGAGCCCCTTGGCAAAGGCTCCCCGCTCGACAGCCATCGCGCCTGCCAGAATGAGGACGCGCTTGTTTTGAGGAAACCGCTTGACCAGATCGTCCAGAAGCCGGTTCCGCTTCGCGGTCGCACGGGTTTTTTCGTGAACGCCCAGCAGCCCGAGCCAGGCCGCTTCGTTCTCCGGGTCGCTCTTCGTGGCGGATTCAAACGCCCGGATCGCTCCGGCGGCGTCGCGCAGGCGCGGTGGGGCACCCATCAGAGGAGGGCGCGAGAGATCCTCCCCGGAGAGCTTTTCGCCGAGCCACTGCCAGCCCTGGCTGTCGCGGACCGGGTTCGGCCCGTGCAACTCGGACTCGATCAGCAGAAGGTCGCCGACTTCCTTCGCAAGCGGACCGGGTGGCATCCCCGGCTCGTCGGACACCAGGAGATACCGCATGGCTGCGGCGAGCGTTGCCCGCGGCGGCCTTTCCATCTGGCAAAGCTGATCCCAAAAACCCATGAGCTGGCGCTTCCGTTTGATGACCGCGTCCTCCCGCGAGTCTCCGACAAAAAACAGGGCGTCCGTGAGAGCCGCCGCCAACCCGTGCCCATGGCTGGGAAACCCACTCCCGATCGCCTTCGTCAGAGCCGCCTTGGCGGACGTCCAATCGCCTTTGCGCCAGGCAGCGTCGGCCGCGGCGATCTCCGCCCCCTGCTCGGCCGGTTCGCCGGAAAGCGCAAGATCCCACGCGGCCCTGGCAGCCGGGCGGATGTTCAACGATGGCTTACGACCCGGCATCGAAGCCGCCGCTATCGCACAGGTGCCGCCGGGCGGAAGGCGATCAAAACACTGCGCCGCACCGCCGGCATCCCCCTGAAACGACAAACGCATTCCTCGCAGAAACAGCCGCCAGTGGCGGAAAACCGACTGCGACGGAAGCGGGCGGACAGCCTCTGACGCATCCTCCCATCGGCCTTCGGATGCCGCCTCGCAGGCGGCATGAACGGCTTCCAACTGTGCGGACAGACCGGCGGACAACTCGTCGTCAGCAACCGCTGGCGGCGACGCAAATGCGGTGACGACGTCATCAATGACCGTGATGTCCCGGCAGCCAAGCTCCCCGGCGGGATTCGCGGCAATCCTCAAAAGCTCCGGCCAGAGCCGGCTGATCGCCGCGCCCGGATGTCCGCCACTTCCTGCAGTCGCCGGCTCGGGCTCCGGAGGAGACGACAGCGCCGCTTCCAGAGCGGCGGCGAGGGCCGGCGGGGCAATGGTTTTCAGATAATCAACGACCGTCCGTGCATCCGAGAGAAGTCCTCTGGATATGAGGTCGTGCGCGAGCCCTGCATTCGCTTCGATGAGAAGCGGCAGATAGCGGGCGCGGTCTTTTTTGCAGAGATCCTTTGCGAGGTCGCGGGCATTGCGCCACTTTCCTTTTCCCAGGGCGGAAAGGACCGGCGCGGCAGCCGCATCGCTGGAAAAACACGATACGCCCGAACTCATGCTTCAACGCTGCGGCGAAGCTCCCCGCATGTCGGCGCGAGAACTGAAAACTCGACCCGCTCGTAGATCTCAGCGAACGGGATCTCGCATTGGATCGAAGTCAGGTTGACGAATGCCGTGGGGTCGGTGGTGATCCGGAGGTTCTTGGTCGTTCCCGCGATCGCGAACATCTCGCCGTCGAAGAACTCGCTCTTCGTTTCGGCGGCGCGCTCGATGGCCAGATATTCCGTGGCGCTCAGGATGGTTTTCGGAAGCGCACTCATATCCGGGCCAGACCTATCACATGGGCCGTGGAGAGTCAAAGGCGGAAGGCCATTTTACCGTGAAACGTGTTTCCAAACATACCTGGCTTTCCATTTACCGGCAGCTTGACATGTGCCTGCACGCCATATAATCAACCAACT
>JBAWVC010000128.1:0-7079 GCA_037147455.1 Verrucomicrobiota bacterium
CCGCGCAGCGTCCGCACCAGGCACCAGCCTCAGGTCGATGCGGTTCAGGTTGCCTAGGCGCTTCAGGCGCCATTGCGCCGTCGCGAGGTCGGTGAGGCCGACGTTGCCGCGCAGGCCCGGCACGATGCCCGCCACTTCGAGTTCGACCCGCTCGAGTCCCGCGAGGAGATCAGCGAATTTCTCAAGGGAATGGGAGCGACCGACGAAGAGATCGCGAATTTCTTTCAAACCCGCGACGAGCGCAAAGACCCCAAGCGGCAGGTGAACCTGCAACTTGCGGACTCGGTGATGCTCAAGCTCGAGATCGATGCCGACGCGCCTGCCGGTCCGCATTTTCTGCGCCTGGTGACCAAGGCCGGGGTGTCCGGCCCCATTACTTTCTGCGTGGGAGATCTGCCGGAATTCAGTGTGCCCCCCGGGAAGAAAGGCGATGCGCCTCCCTCCGTCGAATTGCCCGCCGTTCTCAACGGGCGGATTCTTCCGGGAGAGACCCGCTCGTATTCTTTCGATCTGCGTCGCGGCCAGCGGATCGTCGTCGCGGTGCAGGCGCGCGACCTGATCCCGTATCTGGCCGACGCCGTGCCGGGATGGTTTGAGCCCGATGCCGTCATCACAAACTCGAAAGGCGAGGCAGTCGCCACGACAGCCGGCTTCCGCGCCGGCCCGGATCCGGTTTTCAGCTTCGAGGTTCCGGAAACCGGGACATATTACCTGAAAATCCGGGACGTCCTCTACCGCGGCCGTGAGGATTTTGTTTACCGGGTGTCGGTCGGCGAAATCCCGTTCGTGACCGGGATCTTCCCGATCGGCGGGCAGGCGGGGGCGTCGCCGGCCATTGGCGCGCGCGGATGGAACCTGCCGCCCGGACAGAATTTTTCCGCCCCGGCATCCGCCCTCGGCATCCATTCCGTCCCCGGGCTCTCGAACGGGTTTGCGACCGGAGATGTGGCGTTTGCGGTGGACGATTTGCCGGAGGTTTTTGAACGCGAACCCAACGGAACCCGGGCAGACGCGATGCGCGTTGGGCTACCGGTCACGATTAACGGTCTGATCGATGCCCCGGGAGATACCGACATTTTCGCCTTCGACTGTCAGGCCGGGCAGAAAGTCGTGGCCGAAGTCCTCGCGCGAAGGCTCAATTCCCCGCTCGACTCGTGGCTCAAAATCACAGGCCCCGACGGACGCCAGCTCGCGTTCAACGACGACTTCGAGGACCGCGAGGCCGGCCTCCTCGCCGACCAGGCGGATTCCCGCGTCGAATTCACCGCGCCCAAGGCGGGGACTTATTTTGTGGAGGTTGGCGACACTAGAAAAAATGGCGGCGCGGACTTTGCCTACAGGCTGCGCCTCGGCGAGCCCCGCCCGGATTTCGCGGTCCGGGTCGTGCCTCCGTCCCTCAACGGCAAAGCGGGCGCCACCATCCCGGTGACGCTTTACGCGCTTCGAAAGGATGGCTTCCAGGAAGACATTGATGTGGTTCTCAAAGATCCTCCGGAAGGCTTCCTCCTCCAAGGAGGGCGGATTCCGGGCGGTGCCGACAGCGTGCGAGCCACGCTCAACCTTCCGCCCGCACCAACCGCCGCGCCCGTGAAACTCGTGATGGAAGGGCGATCCACAATCGGCGGAAAGCCGGCGATTCGTCCCGCCGTCGCGGCGGAGGACATGCTGCAGGCGTTCATCTACCGCCAGCTTGTTCCCTCAGGCGACCTCTTTGCCTCGGTCACGGGAACCAAGACAGGAAGCAGCCCGGTGGTCGTGTCCGGCCCGGTGAAGATCCCCGTCGGCGGTTGCGGAAAGATCGTCGTCTCGCAGAAGGGACAACCCGCGTTCAACATCAAAGACACACGCCTCGAGCTCAGGGATCCCCCGGACGGGGTCACGCTCGAAGGCTTTTCTCCTTGCGAGGGAGGGATCGCGATCACGTTCCGCTGCACCGACAAGAACAAGCCGGGAACGCGAGGCAACCTTCTGGTCGAAACCTTCGGCGAAAAAACCGCTCCTGCAAAAGACGGGGCCAAGCCGGTCACCAACCGGTGGACGAGGGGCTATCTGCCCGCCATAGAATTCGAGATCGTCCGGCCGTGATCGCGCCGGAACTTCCCGGCGTCCGGGATCGTGAAGAGAAAGGCGTGCAGATGGCGGGGAAAGCATTTACTCAAAAGAAGATAGTTTTATCTTGATATGTTTGCTGATTTTCGTAAAATAGAATCATGAGCGACCAACCTCATGTTTTCACCCCGCAAGGAACCCCGATCTCCGGGCGCACAGTTGGAGAGCTCGTCGCCGAGCGGCCCGGCCGCTCCCGCGTTTTCCAGTCGTTTCAAATCGACTTCTGCTGCCAGGGGCGCCGCACGCTGGCCGAGGCCTGCGCGGGCAAGGCCGTTTCCCTTGATGACGTCGTCGCGCAGCTCGAGGCCGAACTCTCCGACAAACCTCCATCCGGCCCGAACCCGGCCGGCCTTCCTCCACACGAGCTGGCAGAATATATCGTCGCGACCCATCACGCGTTTCTCCGCCGGGAATTCCCGCGCCTCCGGGCGATGTCCGAGCGGGTGGCCCACGTCCACGGGGACCACACCCCGTCCCTTCGGGAGGTCTTCAAGGTCTATTGCGGGCTGGAGGAGGAGCTCGCAAGCCACATGATGAAGGAAGAGCAAATCCTCTTTCCTGCGGTCTCGGCGATGAGTCGTGGAGAATCCGGGCCCGTGCAGCTCGACGGCCCCATCGCCTGCATGATCCATGAGCATGACGATGCGGGGCAGGCGCTGGGGCGCCTCCATGAGCTCACGGGCGGCTACCAGCCTCCTGTAGATGCCTGCAATACCTACCGCGCACTCTTTGCCGGCCTGGCGGATCTTGAGGACGATCTCCACCGCCATATCCATCTGGAGAACAGCGTGCTGTTTCCCGCCGCGCAAAAAATGGCCGAAGCGGGATAGGCCACCATGTTTATCTACGGAAAAACCTCGGCTAACGCGATTGCGGTGATGAGCTTTCTTGCGGCCGATCCGAAAAGGCGGGCGGGATCCGGCGAGATCGCCAAGGCGCGCAACATTTCACGGGCTTTAACGGCCAAGCTGCTCACTCAGCTGGCTGCTGCCGGTCTCGTTCACGGGCAGCCGGGCCCCGGGGGCGGCTACACTCTCGCCAAGCCGGCCGGGAAGATCTGCCTGCTGGACATCGCTTCGCTTTTTGAGCAGACCGAACCGCCGTCGCTGTGTCCCTTCGGGCATGACTGGTGTGGCGTGGGAGAGCCCTGCCCGCTCCATAACGTGATTGACGGGATGATCGGCTCCAACCGGGAGTTCATGAAGAAGACCACGCTGGCGGTCTTTGAGGGAAAAACCCCGCAGATGCCCGCAAAGGCGGCGCGATCCAAACGACGCAATGGCTAGCGCGACGGCACGGCTGGCTTTGGAGGGCGGAATTAAAAAAAACGCGCCGACGCCATTTTTTTCTCGCGAATAAAGAATAACTAGTCTTTAGTCGTTAAATACCACCTCGCTCCCGTGTTCCTTTTTAACAAACCCTCTGCCAGCGCCGGCGCGGCGATGATTTCTGAAGCAAGGCATCCCGGGAGGCCGTTCCGGAAATTCTTGTGTCGCGGGGCGGTGAAAGCCGCAATTTTTCTATCCGTCGGAGCATGGCCGGTTACGTCAGGTTGGAGCCAGGAGCCTGCGGTTGAGGTCCGCGCTGTCGAGCTCGCTGTGTCCAAGCCCGCTGGCGACACGGCCGGCGCGGGAAAGCGCGACGCGTCGGCCGCGAAGTTTATGACAACCTGCGCCGGGTGTCACAGCCTGGACGGAAAGCTGCGCACCGGCCCCGCCTTGAATGTGGCGGCAGCAGGATGGCCCGAGCCGCAGCTCGCGGCGGCGATCAAGAAGATGGAGCCCAAGGCGGGCCCATTGCCCGACGATGTGGTGGCCGGGCTCGTGGCGTTTTTGAAGTCTTCCGATTCGCGGGAGCGGCTGAAGGCGGAAGAGTTGCGGATGGCGGCGCAGTTTGCCTCGACGATGGATCCGGGCGATGCCGTGGCCGGGAAGGAGATCTTCCGGGGCGCGCGGCCGCTCAAGAACGGCGGGATGGCGTGCGCCTCCTGCCACGAAGCGGAGGGGTTCGGCGGAAACCTCGGCCTCCCGCTCAACGGGATTTTCGAGAAGACCGGCGGCGAGCTTCCGCTGGTCTCCGCGATCGAGCAGGCGAAGTTCAAGATCATGGAGCCCCACTACGCGAGGCATCCGGTGACGAAGCAGGAGGCGATGCACCTCGCGAAGTATTTTGCGACGCTGAAGGCGGGCCCTGTCCTCGACCGCACGCCGCTCTTCGCGAAGGTCGGCGCCGGGGCCGGAGCCGCGCTGCTCATCGGCATGTTCGGGCTTCTCAAATTCCAGCGCCTTGCCCGGGGGCGCGACAGGCGGCTCCAACGCCGGAGGAAATAATATGAGCTGGATCCAAGACATTTTTGCGCCCGAAGACCGGACCTGGGAAACCTTCTACTGCTCGCGGTGGAGCTACGACAAAAAGGTTCGGAGCACGCACGGGGTGAATTGCACGGGCTCGTGCAGCTGGGAGATCTACGTGAAGAACGGGGTGGTCGTCTGGGAGCTCCAGGCGCTCGACTATCCGATCATCGACAAGGAGATCCCGCCCTACGAGCCGCGCGGATGCCAGCGGGGGATCTCGTATTCGTGGTATATCTACAGCCCGATCCGGGTGAAGTTTCCCTACGTGCGCGGGGTTCTGCTCGACCTCTGGCGCAAGGCGAAGAGGAAAAACCCGGATGACCCGGTGGCGGCGTGGGCCTCGATTGTGAACGATCCGGAATCCCGGAAGAAATACCAGCAGGCCCGCGGCAAGGGCGGGTTCCGGCGCGCCTCGTGGCCGGAGGTCAACGAGATCATGGCGGCCGCGAACCTGCACACGATCCGCCGCTACGGCCCGGACCGGATCGCGGGATTTTCTCCGATCCCCGCGATGTCCATGCTCAGCTATGCGGCGGGGGCGAGGTTCTGCCAGCTCATGGGCGGAATTTCGCTCTCCTTCTACGACTGGTATTGCGACCTGCCCCCGGCATCTCCGGAAATCTGGGGAGAGCAGACCGATGTCGCCGAGAGCGCGGATTGGTATCACTCGAAATTCATCGCCACCGTGGGCTCGAACGTCCTCATGACGCGCACGCCGGACGCGCATTTCCTTGTCGAAGCGCGCCACGGCGGGACGAAGGTCGTCGTCTTTTCTCCCGACTTCAGCCAGACATCAAAGGTCGCCGACGAGTGGATCCCGCTGCACCAGGGGACGGACGGCGCGTTTTGGATGGCGGTCGGGCATGTGATTCTCAAGGAGAACTACGCCGACCGCCAGGTGCCGGCATTCCAGGATTACATGCGGCAATACACGGACGCCGCGTTTCTCGTCACGCTGCAGCCGCAGCCCAACGGGGCGTATCGTCCGGGCAGCCTGCTCCGGGCGCGGCAGCTCGAGGCGACGAAGGATCTGGAAAACGCGGAGTGGAAATTCTTCGTCGTGGACGAGCCCAGCAACGAGCTCCGGATGCCGAAGGGCACGGTCGGTCACCGCTGGCAGAAGAAAAAGGGCGAGTGGAATCTCAAGCTGGAGGACTGCGTGACCGGCGAGCCGATCCGGCCGCTGCTGGAGATCAAATCCGACGTCACGCTCCCGATCGAGATCACCGACTTTTCCGACGGCACAAACCAGCGGGTCATCACCCGCCATGTCCCCGTCCGCAAAATCGAGACCGTGGACGGTCCGGTTTATGCCACCACGGCGATGGAGCTCTACTTTGCGCAATACGGGGTGAACCGCGGGTTCGAGGGCGAGTGGCCGACGGGATACGAGGATGATTCCCAGCCGTTCACGCCGGCCTGGCAGGAACGGTTTACCGGCGTGGCGGGCGGGGTCGCCGTGAATTTTGCCCGCGAGTGGGCGCGCACCGCCGAGCACACCGGCGGCAAGTGCAGCGTGATCATCGGCGCCGGCGTCAACCACTGGTATCACAACAACCTGATCTACCGCTCGGTCATCAACGCCCTGATGTTCTGCGGCTGCATCGGCAAGCAGGGCGGCGGGCTGAACCACTACGTCGGGCAGGAAAAGCTTTCCCCGCAGGCCTCGTGGGGGCCGATCGCCTTCGGCGCGGACTGGGCCGGGCCGCCCCGCCAGCAGAACGCCCCGTCGTTCCACTACATGCACTCGGACCAGTGGCGCTACGACGCCGCGTTCGGCGAGATGTGCCCGGTCAGCGACGCGAAGCATCCGATGGCACACGGCCACACGGCGGACAAGCAGGCGCTCGCCGTCCGAGCGGGATGGCTCCCGTGCTACCCGCAGTTCACCAAAAACAATTTTGATGTGATCAGGGACGCGCAGGACGCGGGGGCGGCGAGCGACGACGAGATCATCGCCCACACGGTCGGCGAGCTGAAGTCGCGCAAGCTGAAGTTTGCGATGGAGGATCCCGACAACCCGGAGTGTTTTCCGCGGCTCTTCTACATCTGGCGAGGGAACGCGCTGATGTCGTCGGCCAAGGGCCACGAGTATTTTCTCAAGCACTACCTCGGCACGCACAACAACGCGATCGCGGAGGAGGTCGCCAAGCCGGACGTCAAGGATGTCACTTGGCACGACAAGGTCGAGCTGGGGAAAATGGACCTCATCGTGGACCTGAACTTCCGCATGGACACGTCCGCGCTCTACTCGGACATCGTCCTGCCCGCCGCGACGTATTACGAGAAGAACGACCTCAACTCGACCGACATGCACAGCTTCATCCACCCGCTTCAGGCGGCGGTGCCGCCGTGCTGGGAGTCGAAGAGCGACTGGGAGATCTTCAAGGGCATCGCGGCCGAAACCGCGAAGCTCGCGCCGAAATACTTTCCGGAGCCGGTGAAGGACATCGTCGTGTCGCCGCTCATGCACGACACCCCCGCCGAGATCGCCCAGCCGACGGTCAAGGATTGGGCGAAGGGCGAGTGCGAGTTGATCCCCGGCAAGACCGCGCCGAACTTCAAGATCGTCACGCGCGACTACGCGAACCTGCTCAACCGGTTTGTCTCGGTCGG
>JBAWVC010000129.1:0-7075 GCA_037147455.1 Verrucomicrobiota bacterium
GCCGGCAGCGACGATGGTTGAGGCCTTGTCACTTGGGGTTGACCAAGGGTGGCGGGCGCAGATGGCCGCAGTAAAATCTGGAGGGCGCTGCGCCGTCAGCGCCGATTTTTCCAATCCAAAATATGAGACGGCACGGAGGCCGCCCTCCAGGGAATCCGAGCCGGCGGGGTGCCAAATGCCCCCGGTCGCCACCGACACATCGGGAGTTTTTTTGAAAATTTAAGGCAGCTGCTTCATTGTGGCGCGGGCGTCCCGCCTGCGCCGCTCTGCATTATGTGAATGGCGTTGGCGCTAGCTTCAAAGCGACCGAACGGCCACAGGCCGCCGCGACAATCTATGGCCTCCAAATTTGGGGCATCAAATGCGGTCGAGCGGGACTTTCCGGCGCGCCGCCGCGTCGGCGGATTGGAAATGTGTGAGGCCGATGGCGATCGCGTCCGCAGCATCCGGCGGGGGCGTTACGGTCATGCCCAGGAGGGCGCGGACCATGAACGCCACCTGGGCTTTTTGGGCGCCGCCGCGCCCGACGACCGCCTGCTTCACCCGCCGCGGCGCATATTCGTGGATGGGGAGCCCGCGCTGTGCGGCCGCCAGCAGGGCGGCTCCGCGGGCGGACCCGAGCGTGATGGCGGTCGGGTAGCTCTGCACATAAATCACGCTCTCGATCGCCATGACTTCCGGTGAAAATTTGGCGATCGCATCGCCGAGCTGCTCGTGAATCGCGACCAGGCAGCCGGAAAGCGTGAGTCGCGGAGAATTTTTTATGACCCCGAAATGCAGGCAGCGGGTTTTTCCGCCCTCGCGTTCGAGGATGGCGAACCCGGTCCCGCGCAGCGAGGGGTCCACGGCCAGTATGGTTTCTTTCATGGTGTCGAGAGGAAGCCGGGGAGGCGGGCTCTGACATCCTCCACGGAGAGGTTTTGCAGCAACCCGCCGGGCGCGCGCAAGACATTCACGTCCGGATTGGCGGGAGCCCAGACCGCCGGGTCGGTCGGGCCGAAGAGCAGGAGGCATTCCGCGCCCGCGGCGGCGGCGAGGTGCGAGATCCCGCTGTCGTGGCCGATAAAAAATTCGCATCTCTGAAGGACGGCACCGAGAACCGGGAGAGGGAGATGGTCGAGAAAAACGAGGCGCGCGCCAAATTCGGCCTTCAATTCCGCCGCGCGTTCCATGTCGCTTTCGCCCGATACAACCAGGACGGTCGCCCGCGTGCCGCTGAGATGGAGCAGAAGCTCTTTCCATGCTGCAAGCGGCCAGTTTTTTTTGTTCGAGCCGCTGCCCGGATGCACGGCGACAAACGGCGGACGGTGGCCAGCCAGCAACCGTTCTGCGGCGGCCGCATCCTCATCCGTGGGAAAAATCTCCGCCGCGGAATCCTCCAAAAACAAAGCCAGCGATTCCAGCGGCTGGGCGAGCTGGCGGACGGCGTGTTGGGAATCGGAAATCCGGGGATCGCCGCAGATCAGGTTTTTCACCCCGCAGCGCTTGAGGTTGCCCGCAAAAAATCCATCCGGGTCGAACAGGTAGGAAACGACCTGCCCGAAGCCCGCGAAGTAGGCGGAGAGTTCCGGGTCGAGCTCCGAACGCGGATTGAAGAACCCCGCCATCGGCGCGTAATCGATTGAGCGCACCGCATCCGCGTAATACCTTCCCTCCGCCACCGAGCAGATGTGGCGGTATCCGACGATTTCGATCCGGCAATCCGGAAACCCCTCCCGGAGCAGCCGCAGGGCGGGAAGCGTGAGCAGGAAATCGCCGATCGCCCCTCCGCGGATGACAAGGATGCTTCGGCGGTTGTCTGGCATCGGAAAGTTCTGCCATGAAAACGGGCCGGCTTCAAAGAAGGAATCGCCCGGCCCGCTTTCAGCGCAAGCCGTCGTCGCTGACGCGGATCATTTCGATCTTGTCTTCCTTGGCGTTACCGAGGCCGGCGGCGTGCGCGCTTTCGAGCCACAGGGTCATCGGGGCAATGGCGGGGAGCTTCGAGGGGCTCCTGGCCTCGTCGAGAAGACGCGCCGCCATGGCGTCTATCGCCACCGGGTCGCGGCTCGCGTAGATCGTGAAGTTGTCGAGAAGGAATCCGGGGTTCGCAAATGGCCCGCCCGCATATTGCAGCACGAGCCCGTCCATGATCGTCAGCACGACCTTGTCGTGGATCATGGCGTCGGCGTAGATTTCGGCGAGGTAAGGGTCGCCGTAGAACGGGGCCCTTGTGAACCGGCGCCAGTTGTCGAGGTTCGGCAGGACCATGTTTGCCAGGGCCCCGTTGACCCCGGTGAGGAAGCTGTCGGCCAGGGACGGGACATTGATGATCTTCGTGACCTCTTTGCTGAGGACGTTCGAATAGTAGCTTTTGCTGCTGAGCTGGTCGCCGGTCCCGAGAAAATCGACGACCCGGGTGCCGGATTTGTTGCCGAACCCGCTGTCGCCCCAGATCAGTTTTCCGAGCAACGGTGCGGTGACCTGCGATTTGATATCGTAGCCTTTGACGGGATCCACCCAGCGCAGCTGGTAGCGCGATCCGTCCTTGCGGTAGCCGGCGGCAATGAGATCGCGGAGGTTCCGGTCCCAGACGATGATCTGCGAGGGAGGGATGCCGGCCTCGGACAACCCCGCGACAATGGCATCAACGACCTCGGGGTTGGTCCCGCTCACCGGGCCTCCGGAGGCGGCCACCTTGATGCCGACGCGGTCTTTCTTGTTCACCAGGCTCCTCCAGGCCTCGGCGACGGTCGGCTTCCCCGTGGCGCGCATGACGAGCCGGTCCACCATGCGCTGGACCACCGAGCCGCTCACCAGGCGTCCCGCTTTCAGCGAGGCGTTGTCCGTCGTAAAGAAGACCTTGGACGGCACATCAGCCGCCGGGGCGGCCTGGCAGCAGCCGGCAGCAGCGGCCAGCGCGAACAGGCACGCCAGCGCTTTGCAAGTTTTCCATATTGGCAATAGTCTCATGGGATGGTCCGGCACCTTTACGTCCACATTCCGTTTTGTCCGAAGGTGTGTCCATACTGCAGTTTCTACAAAGAAGCGAGCGACCGCAACAAAACGAAGGCGTTTCTCGAGGCGCTGCTCGCGGAGGCCGAAATGTCCGCTGTGGGGCTGCGGCCGGAAACGGTTTTTTTCGGTGGGGGGACGCCGACCGCGCTCTCGACCTCGCAGCTCGAATTTCTGATCGCGGGCCTGCGGGAGAGGGTGGATTTTTCGGAGGTGAAGGAATTCACGATCGAGATGAACCCGGCCACCGTCTCCATCGAAAAGGCGTTGGCCCTGCTCGCTCTCGGAGTCAACCGCGTGAGCATGGGGGTCCAGTCGTGGGACGACCTCCTGCTCGGGACGCTCGGGCGGGTCCATTCGGCGGCCCAGGCCCGTCGGAGCTACGAAATCCTCCGGGAGGCCGGGGCGGAAAATATCAACCTCGACCTGATCTTCGGAATCCCCGGACAGTCGGCGGCAGAGTGGCGGGATACGCTCACCAGGACGCTGGAACTCGAACCCGACCACATCTCCGCGTATTGCCTCACCTACGAGGAGGACACCAAGTATTTCGAAAAATTCGCCCGGGGCGAATACGTGCCCGACGAGGGGACGGATGCGGACTATTTTGAAACCGCGATGGATGTGCTCTCCGGCGCGGGGTTCGAGCAATACGAGATTTCGAATTACGCGCGGCCCGGCCGCGAGTGCCTCCACAACCTCGCCTACTGGCAGGGGGCGGATTACGCGGGCTTTGGTCCGAGCGCATTCAGCACGCGCTCCGGCAGGCGCCGCCGGAATATCGCCGACACGTCGGAATACATCCGGCGGGTTGAAAACCGCCTCGACCGCCATGATTTTGAAGAGCCCGTTCCTGCGGATCTCCGGCGCTCGGAGATCATCGCGTTCGCGCTCAGGACAAAATATGGAATCCCGGCCTCCGATGCCGACCGGAAGACCGCCGGCGAACTCGAGGCCAACGGGCTCGTCGAGATCGCCGCCGGACGCCTGCGGCTCACGCTCAAAGGGAAGCTGGTCGCGGACGCGGTGGCAGCGGAGTTGTTTTGATCCGGCAAATTTTTCAGTTCCCCGCTTGCCTGCTCGCCGAAATCCGGCTCGTATATTCCCCGCTATGGCTCAACCCGGTCATTCCAGATCCGCAAACGGACTTCACGTCTGGGCCTGCCTGACCCTTGCGGCCACATTTCTTCTTCTCTGGAGCGGTGGGCTTGTGACCTCGAAAGGCGTGGGGATGTCGGTCCCTGACTGGCCGACGACCTACGGGTACAACATGTTCCTGTTCCCGGTTTCGAAGTGGGTGGGCGGGATTTTCTACGAGCACAGCCACCGGCTGATCGCCTCGGGAGTCGGGCTGATGACGTTGGTCCTCGCGGTGTGGATCCTTGTTGCGGACCCTCGCCGCTGGGTAAAATACCTCGGCGCGGCCGCGTTTGTCGCAGTCTGCCTGCAGGGCGTGCTGGGCGGGCTGAGGGTCACGCTTTTCAAGGACGAGCTCGGGATTTTCCACGCGCTGCTCGCCCAGTCGTTCCTCTGCGCTATCGGCGTCCTCTGCGTGGCCACGAGCGGAAAGTTTCTGCGCGGGGAGTGGGACATTTTCAACCCGGACCCCGTCCTCAGGAACCTGGTTCTTGCCACCACGGTCGTTGTCTTTGTCCAGCTCGGCCTCGGGGCGACGATGCGGCACGAACACGCCGGGCTTTCGATCCCGGATTTTCCGCTCGCCTACGGAAAATGGATCCCCGACACCTCGCCCGAAGCGATTGCCGCGATCAATGCGAAGCGGGTCGCGGAGGATCAGGTGCCGACCAACGCGCTCTTCATCTGGGTGCAGATGGTTCACCGGATAGTGGCGGTTCTCGTTTTGGCGGGAGCCATCGCCGTCTTTCATAGGGCGGCGACCGCTTCGAGGCTGCGCGCGACAAAATTCTGGAGTTCGATTTGGCTCGCGCTCGTGGCCGCGCAGGCCGGGTTCGGCGCTTGGACGATCTGGTCGAACAAGGCGGCCGACATTGCGACCACCCACATGGCGCTCGGCGCCGCGATCCTTTTGTTCGGGGCGCTGTTCTCGTTCCGGCTGTGCCGGGCCACCGGCACACAGCGGTTCCAGATTCCTGACCCTCGGATTTCCTCCGCTGCCGCCTCGAGAATCGCATGAAATCCGCCGCCTCCATCGCTCAGGAGAACTCCGTCATCGGGGACTTGATGGAACTGGTGAAGGCGCGGCTTTCCTTGCTGGTTCTGACCACGACGCTGGTGGGATTCCTCCTCGGCTGGCGCGGCCCGCTCCACTGGGCGCTCCTCGCCGCCACGCTCACCGGAACCGCGCTTTGCGCGGGCGGGGCCGCCGCGCTCAACCAGTGGTGGGAGCGCGATCTGGATGCGCGCATGAAGCGCACCCGCACGCGCCCGCTCCCCGCACGCCGGATGCAGCCGCTCGACGCCCTGCTCTTCGGGTTGTTTTTCTCCCTGACCGGGATCGCGATTCTCGCGCTGTTCGCAAACCCTCGCGCCGCATTTCTCGCCTTCGCCACCATCGCCATCTACATCCTCGTTTACACGCCGATGAAGCGCTGGAGTTCCCTGAACACGCTCGTGGGCGCGGTGCCGGGGGCTCTGCCGCCGCTCATCGGTTGGGTCGCGGCGAGGGGGCGCTACGATCTGGAAGGATGCCTGCTCTTTGCCGTCCTGTGGTTCTGGCAGATGCCTCATTTCCTCGCCATCGCCTGGATGTATCGCGAGGACTATGAAAATTCCGGATGCGTCATGATCACCGGCCACGATCCTCAGGGAACCATCACCTCCCGCCAGGCCCTGCTTTATTCGCTCTGCCTGACGGTTATCACCCTGCTCCCCGGATTGATCGGCTTCAATTCCCCGCTCTATTTCTTTGCGGCGCTGGCCCTGGGGACCGCGTTCTGCGGCATCGCGATGAATTTCGCCTTCCGCCGCGACCGGTCCGCCGCCCGGCACCTGTTTTTCTGCTCGATCCTTTATCTCCCTCTCCTGCTCGGAACTCTGGTCGCAACCGCACGGTAAGTTAGGGCCGTGTGATTTTGAGACGCAGGAAACGCCGGCCGGCGGCGGTGCTTTCCAGCGGGATGGTGTCGGAGACCGTCACCGCGTGCGTGGTGTTGCTTCCGCCTTCGTAGGGGGTCGTCGCGCTGGAATAGATTCTGCTCCAGGCCCCGGCGAGATCGCTTGTCCCTTCCACGGCGTAGGTGATGTCGGCCGCATCGCGGCGCCGCGTGAAGGTGAGGCTGAGGATTCCGTTGGCCGCCGAGAGGGCCGGGCGGCCGGTGAGGTTCGGCTGCGTGGGATCGAGGCCAAGTGCGTATTTGACGAGGTTGGGCAGGCCGTCGCACGAGGGGTCAAAACTGTCCGCTCCCGCGCCCGAGTTGGCTGGCGATTCGAAATACTGCTGCCGCCAGGCTTCGATCGGAGAGAGCGCCGACACTGCGGCGACGGTGAACGGATCCGCCGCCGAATTGTTGGCGGCGTTGGCATCCGATCCGCCTGCCACGGTCGCGCTGTTGGTGAGGCTCGCGGCCGCGGTGGCATCAAGAACGACGGAGGCCGTGATCGGCGGATAAGCCGCTCCGGCGGCGAGGGCATTGGAGCGCCAGCATGTCTTGTTCGCGCTGTTGAAGGTCCAGCCGGTCCCCGACATGCCGGTGACGGTCATCCCGGCGGGCGGCTGCTCGGTGACGGTGACATTGCCGGATGTCGCGACTCCCCCCGCGTTTGTCACGGTGATCGAGAACTGCCCGGCCCCGTTCTGGGTGAAGCTTCCGCTGTGGGTTTTTGAAAGCGTGAGATCGGGGCCGGTGAAAAAGGTGCTGTCGCCGCCGTAGGAAATCCCGGTGTCGCTATGTGCTGCCACACGATAGTGGTAGAGCGTATTCGGCGTCAGGCCGGCGAGCGCCTGCGTGCCCGATCCCGGGACGGCCCCGTTGCCGGCCGAGGCGGAATTGGTGAACTGCAGGCCGTCGAAGATCAGGTTCTGGGCGGACGAGCCAGTGCAGTTGGAGTTGAGGTATCCGAATGCGGCGAGCTTCACGGTGTCGCCAAAAAGTTTGAGCGT
>JBAWVC010000130.1:0-7028 GCA_037147455.1 Verrucomicrobiota bacterium
ACGATCTGGGAGATCGGGGTGACGAGCGGCGCCCAGCCGAGGCATTCGCGGACGTAGGGGATCTCGGCGAGAACCTCGGCGATGCGGTCGCTCATGTGCATGTCCTTGAGCTGGACGCGGAAGTTCGAGAGCATCCCGCCAGGGACCTGGTAAACGAGCGTGTCGCTGTCCACGACCTCGTTGGCGTGGGCGGTGAACGCCTCCAGTTCCTTGTAAACTTTCGTGAAATACTCGCGCAGGTCGGCCAGCTTCTTCCGGTCGAACGACGGCTGGCGCGGGTTGCCGTCCAGCAGGGCCAGCATGCGGAGCGTGTCCGGCTGGGAGGTGCCATTCGCGAATGGGGTGATCGAGGTTTCGACCGCCACCGCGCCGGCATCCGTCGCCGCGACATACGATGCCGCCGCGAGGCCCGCCGTCTCGTGGCTGTGGAGGGTGACCGGGAGGCCGGTGAGTTTTTTGATGCCGGTGACGAGTTCCGCCGCGATGCGGGGGGTGATGACGCCCGACATGTCCTTGATGCCGATTTCCGTGCAGCCCATGTCCTTGAGCTCCCCTGCGAACTTGAGGAACGCCTCGACCGTATGGGCCGGGCTCGTGGTGTAGCAGATGTCGCCGCGCGCGATTTTGCCCGCCTTGTTCACGGCGGCGATCGCCGGCGCGAGGTTCCTCGGATCGTTGAGGCCGTCAAAAATCCGGAAGACCTCGATGCCCGCATCGGCGGTGCATTTGACGAAGAGCTCGACGACGTCGTCCGGGAAGCATTTGTATTGGACGATGTTTTGCCCGCGCAGGAGCATGCCCTGCGGGGTGTTCGGAGCGGCCTTCCGCAGCGCGCGGACGCGGTCGAAAGGCTGCTCGCCGAGAAACCGCAGGCTCGTGTCGATCGTCGCCCCTCCCCACGTCTCCAGCATCCGGAAACCCATCGAATCCAGAATCGGTGCCGCCGGCAGCATCTGGCTGGTTTTCATGCGGGTGGCCGCCATGGACTGGTGTCCATCGCGCAGAACGGTGTTGTGGAATGCTACGGGCTTCATTGTGGTTGGTCAGGTTGAATTATTAGAAACTCTAATACGGCGCCTTGAGATAACAAGCCATGATTTGGCGCAAGGTTTTTCACGAAAAGCCCCCCGGCGTGTTTTTTGGGCGTTCCCCGAAGAGGGCGGAACCGATGCGCACGAGCGTGCTGCCCTCCGCAATGGCCGCCTCAAAATCCCCGCTCATGCCCATGGAGAGCTCCGGGAGCGGCTTGCCCGTCTGCTGCTCGAGGTCGTCGCGCAGGCGGCGCAGCGCGGAAAAATACGGCCTGGCCGCGAGAGGATCGTCGGAATAGGGAGCCATCGTCATGAGGCCGAGAACCTTGACCCGGGGAAGGGACAGCAGGGCCGCGATCTCGCGGCGCAGGCGGTCGGGCTGGAACCCGAATTTGCTTTCTTCGCCCGAGACATTCACCTCGAGCAGGATGCGGGGGAAGCACGCGCTCTCCTCCGAGGCGCGGTCCATCCGCTCCGCCAGATCGCTGTTGTCCACGCCATGGAAGAGGCGGAAGAGAGGCAGGGCCTTGCGGATTTTGTTCGATTGGAGATGTCCGATGAAATGCCACTCCAGCGAGGGTGGCAGAAGGGGGATTTTTGCCATGGCCTCCTGGATTTTACTTTCGCCAAAAACCGTTTGCCCCAGCCCGGCGGCCTCGCGGACGGCCTCGGGCGGATGGGTCTTCGAAACGGCCACGAGGCCGATGCCGGACGGATCCCTGCCTGCGGCCACCGCGGCGGCCCGGATGCGGTGCCGGACCAGATCGAGAGTATTTTCGGGAGCGCTCATTAGAAATTCTGTTCTGGCATTTCTTTCGGATATTAGCTTAACTTATCTGCGAGGAGCCGGATGCAAATTCAAACATTCAAAGTATTCAGCGATTTGGCGGATACGGAAAGCTTTTCCAAAGCCGCCGAACGGAATGGTATCACGCAGAGCGCGGTGAGCCAGCAGGTTCGCTCCATCGAGGAGCAGTTTCAGGTGCGGTTGATCGACCGGGGGCGTCGGGCGTTCCATCTGACGCCCGAGGGGCAGGCCTTCCTGGCCTCGAGCCGGGAGATTGTCGGGGCCTACGAGGAGCTGGGCACGCGGATGCTGAAGCTGCAGGAGGTGGTTTCCGGCGAGCTGCGCATCGCCACGATTTTCAGCATCGGCCTGCACGAGCTTCCGCCGTATCTGAAGAGGTTCCGCCGGGAGTTTCCGCTGGTGGAGGTGCGGATGGATTACCGGCGGTCGGCGCAGGTCTATGCGGCGGTTCAGGAAAACCGGGCGGACGTCGGCCTGGTGGCTTACCCGGCCTCGCGGCGGGGGATCACCGCGGCGGTTTTCTGGCGCGACCGGCTTGTCGTCATCTGTGCGCCGAGCCATCCGCTGGCCGCGAAGCGTAAGGTTTCGTTGTCCGACCTCGGGGGGGAGAAGTTCATCGCGTTCGAGCCCGATCTTCCGACGCGGCGGGAGATCGACCGCCGGCTGCGGCAGGCCGCGGCGCGGGTGAAGGTGGCGTTCGAGTTCGACAACATCGAGACGGTGAAGCGGGCGGTGGAGATCGAAAGCGCGATTTCGATCGTGCCGCGGACCTCGGTGCGGTCGGAGGTCGAGGCCGGGCATCTCGTCAGCCTCGAGCTTTCCGACCCGGAGATGTGGAGGCCGCTCGGAACCCTCGTCAAGAAGTCCTCCGCAGGGACGCCCGCGCTGCGCGAATTTCTCGGTCTTCTCGAAAAGACCGACCTCGGCGGGGACGGCCACGATTTTCAGGCCCATCCCGAACGTTTAAAAAAATGAGCACACCAGCAATCGGAATCATCGGCGGGAGCGGGCTTTATCAGATCGACGGGTTCACCGGGGTCGCCGACATCGTGGTGCCGACGCCGTTCGGGACGCCTTCGGACGTGATCATCGGCGGGACGCTGCACGGGCGGTCCGTTTATTTTCTTCCGCGCCACGGGCGGGGGCACCGGATCGCCCCGCATGAAATCAACCACCGGGCGAACATCTGGGCGCTCCGCTCGCTGGGCGTGCGATGGATCATCGCCGTGACCGCGGTCGGCAGCCTGCAGGAGCAATACCGGCCGAGGGACATCGTGCTACCCGACCAGTTTTTCGACCGGACGAGCCGCCGCGAGCACCACACATTTTTCGGCAACGGGATCGTGGCCCACGCGTCGCTCGCCGAGCCGATCAGCCCGGGCCTGAGGAAAATCCTGGCCGCCGCCTGCGCGGAATCCGGCCGGCGGTTCCACGACGGGGGGACGTATGTGAACATGGACGGCCCGGCATTTTCCACCCGCGCGGAATCGCTGCTCAACCACCGGCTGGGATTCGCGGCCATCGGCATGACGAATTTCCCGGAGGCGAAGCTCGCGAGGGAATCGGAGATCGCGCTCGCGACGCTCGCGACGGTCACCGACTACGACTGCTGGAAAGCCGAGGAGGAGCCTGTTACTGCAGATGCGATCATCGCCCATCTCCACGCAAACGTGGAAACGGCGAAGGACATCCTGGCGCGGGCGATCCCGCTTGTGCCGGCGGAGCCCTGCTGGCCGGAGCACCGCAGCCTGGATTCGGCTCTGGTGACATCCCGGGAATTGTGGCCCGAGGAGACCGTGAAAAATCTTGGTGTGATTTTAGAAAGGTTTGTGCGATAGGTGCAGTCAATGATCCGCATTGACGAATGAAAACCCGCCCCTGGCTTATTGTCCCTGCTGTTGGCGCGCTGCTTGTTGCCGCCTGCCAGTTCGCGCACACGCAGACTTCCCAGAAGCCGCAGGTGATCGCTGTCCCGCAGAACGAAGCGACCGGTGCAGCCGGAAGAAGCGCCCAGCCCGCCCAAGGAGATTCGACCCCGGTCATGCAGGCCCCCGCGCCCGCGCCTGCGACCGGCACCAAGCGCTCGAGCTACAACTCGTGCAATGTCGAGGGCCCATATATCGCGCTGACGTTTGACGACGGCCCCCACGCAACACTGACGCCCAAGCTGCTGGATATTCTCAAGGAGAAGGGGGTCAAGGCCACGTTTTTTGTGCTCGGCGAATGTGTGGCAGCGAACCCTGCGGTTCTCCAGCGCGCGGCGGCCGAGGGCCACGAGATCGGCAACCACAGCTGGGACCACAAAGCTCTGACAAAGGGCGGCGGCTCAGGCGTTGATTCGGAGATTAACCAGACGAATGCCGCAATCGAATCGGCGACCGGCAAGAAGCCCGCAGTGGTCCGTCCGCCATATGGGGCGACGAATGCCGCTGTCACCAAGCGGCTGAACGAAGAGTTCGGGCTGAAGGTAATCATGTGGGACGTGGACCCTCTCGACTGGAAAGTCCGGAATGCTGCCCACGTGAAGGCCGAGATCCTGAAATCCACCAAGGCGGGATCGATCATTCTTTCCCACGACATCCACCCGACCACGGTCGAAGCGATGGCCGAGACGATCGACGCGCTGAAGGAAAAGGGGTACCAATTTGTGACGGTCTCGGAACTGGTCGCCATGGATCGTCCTCTTCCTCCCTCCACACCGCCGCCAGCGCCAGCGCCCGCCGCGAAAAAGAAAGCAAAAAAATAATCCTCCGCGGCCCGCTACCAGCCTCGCCGGCCGCACCATTTCTCATGAGTGAAGAATCCCCTTCCGACCCCGGATTTTCCGGGATCGACCTAGCGCAAAGTTTTCTCCCCTCCTGGGCGAAACCCGAAGCCCCCGGCAAGCAGAACGCCCCGCTGATCGAGCGCTTTGGCGATCGCGCAGACGACAGCCGGTCCGCGGGGCGCGGGGACCGTCACGGGCGTGGCGGGGATTTTCCTCCGAGGGGCCGCAAGCCCGACCGGGGTCCCGCAAGGCGGGATGACCGCCGGGGTCAGGGGAGGCGGGATGACCGCAGAGATGATCGCCGGGATGACCGCAGGGATGACCGCCGCCCGGCCGCGCCGGTTTTGAATGGCTGGACGGCAACGGTGATCCCCGATCCCCGGGGAATCGAGGGGCTTGCCAAGCAGATGAAATCCGGTGGGAAGGCCTACCCGTTATTTGATCTGGCTGTCCTGATTCTCGAAAAGCCCGAGCGGTATTCCGTGCAGTTCCAGCGGAACTCCGAGCAGGCAACGCCATTGTTCCAGCTTGCCGAGGACAAGAGCCTTTGGCTGAGCGAGGCGGAGGCGGTCCGCCACGCCCTGGGCCGGCATTTAGAAAAATTCTACCGCCGCGAGCAGATCCAGGTCGAGCCGCCGAAGGGCGCGTATTCGTTTATCGCGGTCTGCGGCATGAGCGACACGATCCTCGGCCCGCCGAACTACCACGACTACCAGACCCGCCTCCGCAAGCTGCATGCCGAGCGGTTTGCCAACATGCCTTTCGAGGCGTTCAAAAGCCGGGTCCGCATGGTCAAGGAGCCGGAGTTTCTGGAAAAATGGAAGGCCGAGCAGAGCACCCGAGAAGAATTTTTCCCGCTGGAGAATCCCGAGGGAGCTGAAAAACTTTCCGATATGAAGGCGGTCGAGCGCCACTTCCGGGCAACCCATGCCGCGGCGATGATCGCGGCCGTGCCGGATCAGGCGACGGTGCCGGGACCGGTGGCGGTCCACCACTCGGATACCGCCGTGCGCCAGCTCGCGCAACATGTCGTCCTGGACTTGCGCCGGTTCCCGCTCCCGCTCGCGCATGTCGTCGGCCACGAATTGGCGGCCAAAGGGCTTCAGATTTTCAAGGCGCACGAGAACATCACCTACGTCTCGGTCGCGCGGCCCCGCCATCTCGACCGGCAGAGCACGCCCGTCGCCGAGGGCCTTGCAGGCATTCTCGATTATCTCGAGTCCCACCACGCCACGCCGCGGCCCGAGCAATGGAAGGCTCTCGTGGAGCTCAGAGTTTCCTCTGCCGACGAGGCCGCCCGCGAAGCGGCTCTCGCGGGAGATCTGTCGTGGTTGATCCACCAGGGTCACGTGATCGACTATGCCCGGCGGGGGCTCGAAGCCGTCCGCAAACCCAGACAGAAGACCGGCCCAGCTTCCGGCCCCGCCGCCAAAAGCCCGGGTGGACCGGAGCAGTCCGGCCAGGCTTGATTCACTGGCGCCAGGGCGCTCGCGCCTCGTCTCTCCTCAGCCATCCTGATGGCATCCACAGAAAATGGTGGATGAGAGGAAAACGGATGACCCCAAGCGAAACGGAAATCAGTATGGCCGGGAAACGTGGCCGTCGGCGTAAAGGCGGTTCAGTCGTCCGGAGTGGACGGTTTCGTAATCGGTGCAAATGGTCACGCGGCTGGGCTTGACGATCCGCACGGAATAGCCGCGGCGCCCGCCGTAGACTTTCGGCGCGGCTGCATTCTCGCTGTCGAGCATCACCCTCCACTGGTAGCTGGTATGGGGATCGGTTTTCGCATACCAATTGTCCTTCTTGATATCTGCGGGACATTTCAAAACCGCATCGGTCACGCCGTAAGGACCCAGCACGTCGAGCAGGGGTTTTGCGACGATTGCATCCGGGTCAGAAGTATCGTTCGGATAAACCGGGTTCTGCGGGTCGGGCTCGATAACCGGATACTCGTTATTGTTGTCGCCGACGAAGGAGAGCACTCCGATCCCGATCTGCCGGAGGTTGTTCATGCAGACGACGCTCTGCGCCCGCTCCTGGAATTTTCCGATCTGCGGGAAGAGCATCGTGGCCATGATAGCGATGATGGCCATTACCGCGAGGAGCTCGATCAAAGTGAAGCCGTCGCGCCTTTTCATTGTTTCGGCAGGTTGGCTTTCATCTGCTGCTTGCGGGCGAGGTAAGCTTTCATCCGCTGCTCGCGCTGCATCGGCGACTGGCGGGAGTCGCGGGCGTCCTGGCGCGCTGCCATTTTGTCCTGGACGTCCGGGCGGTTCATCACTTCCTCCATCTTCGCGCGGCGCTGGTCTTCGGGCAGGGCCCGGATCTCATCAAAAGTTTTTTTCATCGAATCGAAGTCCGCCTTGGCGGCCTGGCGTTCTTCAGGCGGGAGCTGGGCGATGGTTGCCTCCGCGCGTTGGGC
>JBAWVC010000131.1:0-7022 GCA_037147455.1 Verrucomicrobiota bacterium
GCAACGGTTGCCGTTTTCATTTGATAGATGATCTATCACGCCAGCCCGCCTTGTCCAAAGGAATCTTTCCGGGCACTCTAAACCTGTCCGGCAACGATGTGAACGACGCCTGCCGGGGCTGGCGTTTGCGGGGCTGGCAGTCCTTGCCAATTGACATTTTGCGTGACTCACCGACGGCCTGGCGAGGCACCGGTCACAGGTTGGCGAAACATTTCTTTTCCGCAAGCCGGGAGTCGGGGCCAGTCAAAGATTTGAGGCAATTCTTGTGCGATCAGACCACCGCTCTCGCCAGCCGTCCGTCGGCCAACTTCTCCAATGGCAGGCTCGCCAATTCCAAGAGAAGAAATCCGCAGTCCGGGACGAAGGTTGCTGCCCAGCCGGAGATTTCCGCAGGAATCTCGACCAGCTCACGGAGGCGGCGAGAACCAGTGGGGGGGGGTCACCCGTTTGCCCGGAGCAGTAGAGCCGGAGGTTGCGGTTGTGGGGGGATTGTGGTATCCGACTAGGCGTTCGCAGCTGGAGGACGTGCAGGATTGTCCGAAAGCCCCTGCTGTTACGCATGCATTCACCGCCCACTTTTACCCCGCCGCTTGAGGAAAAGGATTTCGATCTTTGGATCGAGGCCGGGCATATCGAGAAGCACTACTGGCGGGATCTCTGGAATTACCGCGAGCTCCTTTTCATGCTCGCGTGGCGGGATGTCGCCGTGCGCTACAAGCAGACCGTCGCCGGCGCCACCTGGGCGCTTCTTCAGCCGTTTCTCAGCATGCTGATCATGACGGTGATCTTCAGCCGCGTGGCCGGGCTTCCCTCCGTCGGCACTGCCCCGTATGCGATCATGGTCTTCGCGGGCCTGCTGCCATGGCAGTTCGTCTCGAACGCGCTGGCGAACGCCGGACAGAGCGTCGTGATCAACGCCGGCATGATTTCCAAGGTTTACTTCCCGCGGGTCATCGTGCCGGCGGCGTCGGTGTTCGTGTCAGTGGTGGATTTTCTGATTTCGTTTTTCATCCTTGTCGTGCTGATGATCTGGTTCCGGTTCGTCCCGACGGCCCGGATCCTGACGCTTCCGGTTTTCGCCATCCTCGCCGTGGTGGTGGCGATGGGTCCCGGCCTGCTCATCACGGCGCTGACCGTGCGGTTCCGCGATTTTCGTTTCATCACCCCGTTCATCGTGCAATTCGGGATGTATGCCAGCCCGGTGGCATACAGCTCGGAGGTCGTCCGCGCGAAGCTGGGGGAAACCGGTTTCCTGATCTACTGCCTGAACCCCGTGGTCGGCGTCATTGACGGGTTCCGCTGGGCGATCCTCGGGGAAGGCGCGAAGATTTCCGTGGCCGGCACCTGCATCTCGCTCTCGGTGGCGGTTTTGTTGCTGGTCGCCGGAATTGTTTACTTCCGGAAAACCGAACGCTCGTTTGCGGACGTGATCTGATCCCATGGGCAGCGACACGATCATCCAAGTTTCCGGCCTGTCGAAAAAATACACGCTCGGCACGTCCGACCAGGGCGACCACGGGATCCGGCACCTCATCGAGCGCGCGGTGACCAGCCCGTTTCGCATGTTCGGAAAACGTGAGAAGAAACCCCGCGGCGATGAGGCGAACGAGTTCTGGGCGCTGCGCGACGTAACATTTCAAATCCAGCGCGGCGACGTGGTGGGTATCATCGGGCGCAACGGAGCCGGGAAGAGCACTCTTCTCAAGATCCTGAGCCGGATCACCGAGCCCACGCTCGGGTCGATCGGGATCAAAGGCCGCCTCGTCAGCCTGCTCGAGGTCGGAACCGGGTTCCACGCCGAGCTGACCGGGCGGGAAAACATTTTTCTCAACGGCGCGATCCTCGGCATGCGCCAGGCCGAGGTCCGCTCGAAGCTCGATGAGATCATCGCTTTTGCAGGCATCGAAAAATTCCTGGACACGCCCGTGAAGCGGTATTCGAGCGGGATGTATGTCCGGCTCGCGTTTGCGGTCGCGGCTCACCTCGAGCCAGAGATCCTGGTGGTGGACGAGGTCCTCGCGGTCGGCGACTCCGAGTTCCAAAAGAAATGCCTCGGGAAAATGAAGGAGGTTTCCACGACCGGGCGGACGGTGCTTTTCGTGAGCCACAACCTCTCCGCCGTGGCCGCGCTCTGCAACAAGGGGATGTATCTCAAATCCGGCAGGTTGCACATGGCTGGGGAATGCGGCGAGGTGATCAGCCAATACCAGAACGACGTGGCCCATTCGGAGGAGCCGGTCTCGAACCCGGCGTTCCGGAGCGGCAGGGGCACCCACCGGATCCACGAGCTCCGTTCTTCGAGCAAGGAATTTGCACCCCGCGGGCCAATGGAGTTCGTCGCGAGAATCCACCGCTACAAAGCCGAGGGGCCGTTCCATTTTTCCATGCACTTCCGCAACGAGTGGGACGTGGAAGTTTTTGCGGTCGCTACAGAGCATCTCGAGGGCGTCCAACTCCGGGAAGGGGATCAGGAGGTCACCCTGCGGATCGAAGCCCCCTGGCTGCCTCCCGGAGACTACCGGGCGGATGCCTACCTTCACTTCAACGGGATCATCGACCACTGGCCCGATGCCTGCCGGTTCCGCATCGGGGCGGATGTGGCCGTGCGGGGATATTCGGCCGCGAGCGCCCAGCACACCGGGCTGATCCTCGCCGATTTCACGATGCAGATCCAACCTTGCGGAGAAAAGCCCGCGTAGTGCGCGTCGGAATTTTTCTCCCCAAAGCCTTCCGTCCGTATTCGGTCGATTTCGACGGATACGTGAAGCAGCTCCTGCTCGCGGGGCACGAACCGGTGGTCGTATGCCGCGCCAACGAGTCCGGGCAAGCGGGATGTTCCATCGTGGAAACGACCGCGGATGAGGAGCGGACGGTGGAGTTTTGGAAAGGACTGAAGCTGGACCTGTGCATCTGCTACACGTGGATGAGGTTGCCGGAAACCCTGTGCGCCATGCGCGCCGCCGGAACGTTCGCGCTGTCGCGCGCGGACTCCGACGGACAATTCAGCTACCGGGTTCATCCGGCGGCCAACTACCGCACCCTCGTGAGCCTCGCGCGGGGGCCATCGGATTTTCTCCGACGCCTCCGGCACTTTTTGCGGTGTTACTTTTTCTTTTCCCGGGAGTTTGACCGCGAATCCCTGGCCGTGATCGCGGAATCCGACGCCTTCGTCGTCGAGACCGAAGGGGCGCTGAAAAATTTGGTGAAATTTTTCGGGCATTACCGCCGCGAGGACCTTCTGGGGCGGGTCCGCGTGGTTCCGCATTCTGTTCCCGACGGTTTTCTTTCCGGGCCGATCGGCAAGAAGGAACGCCCGTTGATTTACTGTGCCGGCCGGTGGGACGACCTCCTCAAGGATGCCCCGCTTCTTTGCTGCACGATTGAGCGCATTCTTGGCCGGGTGCCGCAGGCGCAATTTCTCATGACCGGATCGGGCGTGGAGGATGCCTTTGGACGATTTGTCGGCAATCCCCGGGTGCAGTTGCTCGGGCGGTTGCCGCGCGCGGAGTTGCCCGCGCTTCTGGCGGAATGCCAGCTCCACCTATCCTCGTCCATCTCGGAATCCCAGCCGATCGGCGCGCTCGAAGCCCTTTGCTGCGGAGCCACGGTCGTCGGGAAACCGATCACGGGCTTCGAGGATGTCGTGGACCACGGGCGCTTCGGAGCGGTGTCCGCAGGCCATTCCTCCGCCTCCCTGGCGACTGCTGCGCTGGACGAGCTGAAACGTTGGAAAAATGGCGGCCGCGATCAATCTGCCATTGCGGCGCACTGGAGGGAACGGGTAGGAAACAAGGTGGAGATCCGAAGACTCCTGGAAATTTACGCTGAAAAACCCTCCCGATAATCTTCCCATGGCCAAATCGCTCCTGACAAAAATACAGACATTCAAAGCGGGCATCGAGTTGCTGCCCCCCATGGTGGAAGGAATCCACCGGGCGGTTTCCGAATCCCGCATCGCCGGCCTGCTGGAGAATCCGAAATACGCGGACCCGAAATGCCTGGTCCGGCACCGGTTCAAAGTGTTTTCGCAATCCGGCCAGGACGGGATGATCGCGGAAATCTTCCGCCGGATCGGTGCCGGCAAGCAGAGGTTTGTGGAGATCGGGACCGCGCCCCTAGAGAACAACACCGGTTTTTTGCTGTTTCAAGGTTGGAGCGGTCTCTGGCTCGACGCGGCGCTCCCTCCCGACAACGCCCTTCCCGGAAATCTCAACCTGCTTCTTGCCAGCGGAAAGCTGCGGTGCGGGAGGCCGTTCGTGACCAGGAGCAACGTCTGTTCGATCATCGAAGAGCACGGGTCCGACATCGACTTCCTCAGCGTGGATGTCGATTACAACACCTTCCCGATTTTTGAGGCCTGCCTGCCCCTGCGACCGAGGGCGATCTGCGTCGAATACAACGGGCAACTGCCGCCGTATCTCGACTGGGTGGCACCGTATGTCGAACAGGCCGTCTGGGACGGGACCTTCGCCTACGGGGCGAGCCTCAAAGCCCTGGAAAGAAAAGCGCGCGAGGGCGGGTATTCTCTCGTCGGGTGCGAGCTGTCCGGGAGCGACGCGTTTTTTGTGAGGGACGATCTGCTCGGAGACCACTTTCTCCCGCCATACACTGCGGAGCAGCATTGGGAACCTCTCCGCATGGGGCTCGATGCGCCCACCGGACACGCTCCGGCTTATCCCCCAGGGTGAAGGGTTAGCGAGACGCGCTGACGTCCTGGAGTTCATCCGGATTCGAGCGCCACCCGAAAACGAGCGTGAGCGCCGCTGCGGCGGCGATGCCGATATCGCGGACGATGGCCATTTGCATGGCGGCCGCGGAGGGGGGCTCGTCTCCGCCGAAGCAGCCGCAACTGACGATGAGCCCGTTCGAGAGCGCCCAGGTGAGGACGCCGATGAACAGGAGCGCCAGGCAAAGGATCAGCGCCGACCCGATGCGGTGGACCCGCGGCAGGAGGATCAGGAGACCCGCCGCGATCTCCATCCACGCGAGGGTCACGGCAAATGGCCCGGTCCAGGATTCCGGGAGGATGCTGAACGGGACGAGGGCGAGGGCGAACTCCTCGCTGGCTCCCGCCTTGATCGCGCCCGCAAAAAGGAAAATTCCCCCAAGAACGAGGCGGACCAGCGCGACGCACCAGAGCCCGGATTTTTCGAAGCGGTCCGGGCGCGAGTTCATCCGGCAAGCCTTGCCGCGCGGGGGCGCATCTCTGAAAGGGGCGAGATCGAAGGTGTCTGCCCAAGGGGCATGGGCGTCTCGCCCGTGTGGGAACTGGCTTTTAATGCGAGGCCCAGTCTCCAAACGGGCGGGACGCCCGTTCCCCCTGTTTTTGCCATCAGAGATGCGCCCGCCGCGCGGGGAAGGGAGATGTTCTCCTTGTCTCCGACCGGAATCTTCTCCAGCCTGATGGCGGATTTCACGGACATGAGTTTTATCAATTCGGTTTTTGCAAAGCTGAAGCGCCATCCGAAGCGGATCGTGTTTCCGGACGGGGACGACCCGCGAGTGATACGCGCGGCGCAGATGTTTTACGAGCGGGATCTTGGGGTTCCGATCCTTCTCGGCCGCCGGGACGCGATCGAGCGTGTGGCGCTGGCCGAAAAGGCCCTCCTCGACCACGTGGCGATCATCAACCCGGAAACGTCCTCCGACCTGCCGGTCTTCTGCCAGAGGCTCGAGCGGCTGGAGCGCTACAAGCACATGGGGCTCACGGACAGCCGGGCCGTGATGGTCAACCACAATTACTTCGCCGCGATGATGGTCCAATACGGGCTCGCCGACGCGCTGGTCGGCGGCGTGAGCTCCTACGGCGGAGTTTTGCTGCGCCCGCTGCTCAGCCTGATCAAGCCGCTGCCGCATGCGGAGGTGGTGTCGAGCTGCACAATTGTCGAGCTCAAGAACAAAGCCTTCGGCGACGACGGCGTGATGTTTTTTGGCGATACCGGAGTCGTGCCCGACCCCAACATGCAGCAGCTCGCCTCGATCGCCGTCCAGACCGGGCTGGTGGCGCGGCAGATCTTCGGGCAGCGCCCGCGTGTCGCCCTCCTGAGCTTCTCGACGAAAGGGAGCGCGCGCACGGCCTCCACGGAAAAGGTGGCCGGGGCGACCGAACTGGCGCGGCAGCTTGCCGCGAAGCTCGGCGCGGAGATCGCGGTGGACGGCGAGATGCAGGCTGACGCGGCGCTGGACCCGGTGCTGGCGGAGAAGAAGATGGGGCCCAGCCTCGTCGCCGGAAAGGCGAACGTCCTGATTTTTCCGGACCTCAACAGCGGGAACATCGCGGTGAAATTGATCCACCAGTTCGCGGCGGCGCGGACGTTCGGGCAGCTGGTTCTCGGGCTCACGCGTCCGGCGGCCGACCTCTCGCGCGGGACCGACCCCGAGGAAATCGTCTGCATGGCAGCGCTCGTCGGCCTGCAGTCGATCGAGTATCGGAAACTGTATCCCGAGAGCGCGGAATAGCAGCGAGTGAACACGTCCACTCCCCGGATTTTCATTGCGGCGACCGAGCAGAACACGGGGAAAACCACCGTGGCCCTCGGCATTTACGCGAGCCTCCAGACCCGGTTCGACCGGATCGGATTTATCAAGCCGGTCGGCCAGCGGTTCACGGAAGTGGACGGGAAGCGCATCGACGAGGACAGCGTCCTCATCCGCGACACGTTCGGCACGCAGGTGCCGATCGAGGACATGAGCCCGATCGCGGTCGAGCCGGATTTCACGCGGCGGTATATCAACCAGTCGAACCACGAGACCCTCGAGCGGCGGATCCGGCATTCGTTCGACCGGGCCTGCTGGGAGAAGGATTTCGCGATCATCGAGGGCACCGGGCACGCCGGGGTCGGGTCCACGTTCGACCTGTCGAACGCGACGGTGGCGAAGCTCCTGGACAGCAAAGTCGTGCTCGTGACGCCGGGAGGAATCGGGCGCCCGATCGACGAGGCCGCCCTCAACAAGGCGCTATTCGACCGCGAAGGCGTCGAGGTCATCGGCGTCGTGATGAACAAGGTCCATCCCTCGAAGCT
>JBAWVC010000132.1:0-7016 GCA_037147455.1 Verrucomicrobiota bacterium
CAAATCGTTTTGCGGTTCACCGTGCAGGGCTGGAACTGCGCGAGGATCTTCGGCCCCGCGAGTGCCGAAAGAGAGGCGAGGGCTGCGGTCCGGATGAACTGCCTGCGTGTCATGCGTTCAGGCCCGGCTTTCGAGCGGCGGGGGAATGACTTTCCGCGAGAACTTATCCGACCAGTTCACCTTCGCGGTCGTCGCCATGAGGATGCCGAGCGTGACGATCGCGCCGACCGTGATCGTGAGCCCCGTGAGCCCGTCGAAGAAAAAGCTGTAGGAAAACAGCACCATGCAGGCGAACTGGGACGCCGCGGCAAATTTCGCGAAGCGCGCCCCTTTGGCCAGAAACAGGTAGCCGGACACCATCGCGAGCGACACGGCCGCAGACACCGCAAACGCGGTCCCCAGCGGGATGATATCGACGAGGTAGGCGAACAGCAGCTGGAAGGCGAAGCACCCGGCCGCGAGAAAAAAGAAGTTCATGGGATGCAGGTCCACCCGCTGCATGAGGCAGGTCACGACGAGGATGCTGAAGAAGAACACGAGCGACACCGGCGCGAAAAACGTGATCCGCGAGGCCACCGGACCGGGGTTCAGCACTTTCGGCATGTCCATCGAGATCGGGCGCGCGCCGATTTCGTCGGGGTAGGACCAAGACAGGTCCCAACCTTTTCCGACGCGCTCCCGCGCGGTCGGCGAGCCCGTCGGAAAGTCCACCTGCTCGAAGTCCGCTGTCATGTGGAGTTGGAAATTCTGCACGCGGGAATCCTGGCCGAAGCTGTAGGTCCAGCGGTCGAGGCCGCGGGTCTTGTAGGCGACGACGAGCGTGGCGTCCGCCCCGGCCTCGAGAACCACCGCCTCGGTGATCGGGGCTTTTCCCGTGACGTTTGCCGTAGTCGGCCTGCCGTTGAGCGCGAACGAAAACTCGTTGTAGCCCGCGTCGGGAGAGGGGAGGGAAAACTGCACGTAAATCGTCTGCGGGATCGGGGTCGGGTTCGTGAATTTATATTCGCCGCGAAAGGCCGCCGCGTAGGTGCGATACCACATCAGGCCTTTTTGCCTGGGCTCGTAGCCGAGCGAGATATCCACCTTGCTCCCCGAGGGGCGGATCGACGCTTTGCCGTCTCCGGCACCGGGCGACCGATACCACGCGACCGGGTGGACCTGCTCGATCGGCGGGCCCCATCCGCCGAGGACGGCTTGGGCCGTGGTCAGACCGGACTGGCTGGTGCGGGCGTTGAGCGCCATTCCCAGGATGAACCAGGCGACAGCGGTGCAGAGGGTGATGAACAGGATGGCGAACAGGCGTAGGGTGGTCATGGTTTTTTTGTGGTTTCAGGTTTCTGGTAAAAGACGCGAATGGAGGGGCTTTCGCCGCGGCAGAGCTCTTTGCGGAGGCGCAGCTCGTTGTTCGATTCGCCCGGGGAGGACTCGCAGTTGCCCTCGACGGCGAGCGGCGAAAACTGGGCCGGCAGGACGAGCGCCCAATCCATGCGCTCCACGAGAAGATCCGTGGACGGCAGCGAGACCGAGAACTCGCCCCGCACCGGGGCGAACGGCGCCGACTTGCCGGTGTAGGCGATCTCAACGGTTGTCTCGGGTTCCGATTCCGGCAGGCGGACCTCGATGGCGTTCTTGCCGGTCAGGACCGGGGCAAACGCGCGTCCCGCGACCTTGCACGAGACGACCTGCGTCTCATCGCCGAGCGCCAGTTTCCAAGCAACCGCGGTGTTGTGGCGGATTATCCACGAGGTCGTGTTGAAGAACGTGCCGTCAGAGACGATCCGCATGGCGGAGTTCGCCTCGCGCACGACCGCTGGCATCGCGACCACGGTCTCCGGCTTTCCGGCGGCCCGCTTTGCCGTCCGGATCTCGAGCTTGCTGCCGGAGCCGAGGTGCCAGGCGCCGGGCTTCGTCCCTTTTACGGCACCGGCGACGTCCGCCGTGACTCCCTCCGGCACAGGTCCCAGCTCGAGGTTTGCGGCGGCGGCCGGGTTGATCCCGCACAGGAACGAGACCGCTTCCCCGTCCCTGTTGCCCCGCCAGTCGAGATGCAGCGTGACCGCCTGGCGCTTCGGCCCTTCGACGAGCAGGTTGTAATACCCGTTCTTCACGACGATTGAGGCTTCCGCGGGTTCGACTCGCGAGACGACAACGGAGTCGGCGACCAGCGGGACGAGCAGAGAGTCTGGAACAAATGACCTCACATCGAACGCGGCGGACCCGGAAAGCGAATCGTCGCCCGGCGCCAGCCGGTATTCTGCGGAAAGGACCGCATACGGGACCGGCGGTGCCAGAGGGGCGGTTTTTTTCGCGGCCTCCACCAGAGACTTGAGTTCCGTGTAAGGGAGCGTGACAGATGCTCCGGAAAAATTTTCCGCTTGTGCCGTCATGATCAGAGCGGATGCGAGGAGGAACGCGGCGAGTTGTTTCATGCCCGCAATTTGCGGTGCCCGTGTGAAACCCTGATGAAGCCATTGTGAAATCTCCGTGAATTTCGCGTCAGGCTAATTCAGCCCGCCGCGATTTCTGCGAAGCGCACGCTGACCGTGGTCCCGGATCCCGGGGAGCTCTCGAGCGAGATCCGCGCGTTGTAGCGCGCCGCGATCGATTTCACGAACGCGAGGCCGAGGCCGGTGCCGCGTCGCCCGGTCAGCGGGTTGACCGTCGTAAAGAACCGGTCGAAAACCTTCCCTCGAAGCTCCTCCGGAATCCCGGGCCCCTCGTCGGAAACGTGCAGGAGCGGCGGGTCTGTCTCGAAGAGGACCCTGCCGCCGCGGGGGGTAAACTGGAATGCGTTCTCCAGCAGCGCTTCCATCAGGCGCGTGAGCTGGTCCGCAGGGATCCCGACCCAGCAGGGCCTGGCGGAAATCCGCGTTTCGAAAACCAGCCCGAGGGAAGTGGCACGCGAGCGGAAAACTGACGCGACCTGCCCTGCGGTTTCGTCGAGCGGGGACCGCGCTGCCGGGTCCGCGGGGGCGGCCTCGATGCGCGAAAGGGCGAGGAGGTTCGTGACGATCGAGGCCAGCCGATCGACCTCCCCGAGGATGTTGCCGACAAATTTGCTGCGGACGGCGGGATCTTCCGCCTGGTCGAGGATTTCTGCGGCCCCCCGGATCGAGGCCAGCGGGGTTTTGATCTCGTGCGAGAGCGTGAGTGCCATCTCCTCGATGTAGGCTTTTCCTTCGAGCTTGCGGCGCATTTTTTCGAGCGCGCGCGAGAGGTCGCCCAGCTCGCTTTTTGTCCATGTTTCGAGGCGGACTCCCGGCTCGCCATCCGCCACGCGCTCCGCCCGCCGCGCCAGGCCGGTGATGATGCGGGTCAGGTAGGTCGAGAGCGCGTAGGAAACGAGCGCGGCAAGCGCCAGCGCCAGAAGCGTCGGCACCGCGAGATCTTTCAAAGATTTGATGACCGATTTCCGGACATCGGCGGTCGTTTTGACGATGCCGATGAGGCCGGCGATCCGGCCGTGTTTCCAAACCGGGATCGTGCTGTAGAGGATGACGACCCGTCGGTAGGGGTCGCGCTCCCAGCGCGAGCCGTATTCTCCCCGCATCGCGGCGCGGACATCGCGCGACGCCGACTGGTCGGAGCCGTCCGAGAGGATGCCGCCGGTATCGTGCAGCACCCGCCCCGAGACGTCGTAGAAGACGGCCCGGAGGTTCGGCGAAGAATCCTTGAAGACCTTCTGGAAGGTCTCGCGGGCGTGGGGCAGATTGGTGAGCGGGGCCGCCTCCCACGTCTCGGCGAGGACCAGCCCGGTGTCGATCATCCCCTGCTCGGTTGATCTCAGGTGGCTGCGCTCGATCCCTTGCCCGACTTTCCACGCGAAATAGACCCCGGGCAGGAAGACCGCCGCCAGGCAGAGGAGGAAAATTTTCCAGTGCAGGCTATGGAGCGGGGGCGCGAGCGCGCTGATGAGGTTGTGGACGAAGAGGACGGCGCGTCCCGGGGGGCGTGGCTCCGGCGTCATTTCCGAAACCGGTAGCCGACGCCGCGGACGGTTTCAATCAGCTCCGACGGCAACAATTTTTTCCTGAGCGATTTGATGTGCGCGTCCACCGTGCGGTCGGTCACGCACCCTCCGTCCGCCCATGCCCCGTCGAGGATTTGCTCGCGGGTGAACACTCTCCCGGGCTGGCCCGCCAGGAGCGCGAGCAAATCGAATTCCGTGCGCGAAAGCTCGACCGGGCGCCCGTCCAGCGAGGCCGTGAAGGACTCGCGGTCGAGCGCGAGGCCGGTTTGCGGCGCGGCCTGCCGTCCTCCCGATCTTCGGAGGATCGCCTTGATCCGCGCCACCAGCTCGCGCGGGCTGAACGGCTTCGCAAGGTAATCATCCGCGCCGAGCTCGAGGCCCACCACCCGGTCGATCTCCTCGGTCCGCGAAGTCAGGAAGAGGACGGGCACGGAGGACGACTTGCGGATCTCCCTGCAGACGTCGAACCCGTCCATGCCGGGAAGCCCGATATCGAGAACGACGAAGTCCGAGTTGCCGGCCATCCGCACGGCGTCTTTGCCGGAGGAGGTCCAGGCGACTTCGAACCCGGCGCCGCCGAGCGAATACTCCAAAACATCCGCGATCCCCGGGTCGTCCTCGACGACGAGAACTTTCATCCTGCGTTCTGCATTTTGAACCACCGCATGACACTAAAAAGACGCCGGTCAAAAAAGGAGAGAAAAACTCGGGGCCTCGCGGATTGTTTGCAACCGGCGGGCGAAACGGACGGGCGGGCCGCTCGTCCCCTCACCCGGCTGCCTGTCTGTTGGCACGGACGGGCACGGGACATTCGCAACCCCAACTTTTTTTATCCGGCCTTCACCGCAGCGGAAAGCGGGCGGGCGAACGACGCGATCTTTTCCGCGAGGCCGGGGGAATTTCCCGCTTCGGCGATCTGCCGGACGATCGCGCTTCCCACGACGACGGCGTCGGCCTGCTGCGCCACTTCGCGCGCCTGATCGGGGGTCGAAATCCCGAATCCCACGGCGACGGGAAGAGCGGTGTGCTTTCGTATTTCGGCGACCTGCGAGGAGATGCTCTGCGAGAGCGAGGCCTGCTCGCCGGTGACGCCTTCGCGCGAAACATAATAGACAAATCCCTCTGCGGACCGGGCAATCATCTCCATCCGCCCGGGCGGGGTTGTCGGGGCGATCAGGCGGATCGAAAGCAACCCGTGAGCACCTGTCAGCTCGGCATTTTTCGATTCCTCGTCCGGCGGCAGATCCAATATCAGGAGCCCGTCGGCTCCCGCCTCCGAGGCCTCCCTGAGGAACCGCCCGTAACCGAAGACATAGACCGGGTTCAGGTAGGTGAAGAGCACGATCGGGATCTCAGAGGTTTTCCGGATCCGGCGGACGATATCGAGGACGACGGAAATATTTGTGCCGGCGGCGATCGCGCGGCCCGCAGCGGCTTGAATCGTCGCGCCGTCCGCAAGGGGATCGGAAAACGGAATCCCCAGTTCCAGGATATCGACCCCGGCTTCCTCGAGGGCCGCCGCAATTGCCGGAGTGGATTCCGGCGCGGGATCTCCAGCCGTGATGTAAGCAATGAAGCCGGCTTTTTTTGATTCGCGAAGCTTCTGAAATCGGGCGTCAATCCGGTTTGGCATGCGTCTTGACTACCTTCCCGCAAGCCGTGAGGCAAGCACGCCAAGCACCCATCAGGCTCGCGTTCGAGAAAGCCGCAACTGTTGGCAGCGGGCGCACGGGCGTTGCAGCCCCCGCTAATTTTTCCGGGCTATGGAGAGGCCTCGATCGAAGTGACTTTCCCCGATTGGCAGACGATCCGCAGGGTCATCGGGATGCAGCAGATGCTGCAATCCTCGACCGACTCGTAGTCGCCCTGAGTGGTGTCCACCTCGACCGTAAACTTCTCCCAGCAATGCGGGCACTGCACTTCTGAAGTGACAAGTAGATCCATGGGCAGAAGGTAGCACAATCACCGGCATGGCGCAAATGCGAGCCTACCCGCCCGCCAGTTCCTCCGCCCATGCGGCCAGTGGCGCGGCCTTTGCGGGAGACTGGCGCGCCAGGATTTTGCACTGCTCCACTCCTGCCTGGATTTCTGCGGAACCGGTGATCAGGAGCAGGTTTTTCGCGGCGTCGCCCGGCTTGGTCGGGAGCCCTGCTTTGAGTCTCCTGATCCGCGCGGCATTGTCGTGCTGGTCGTGGGCGAGCGGAATCACGAGCTGGGGAACCCCGGCGGCAAAGGCTTTCGACGTCGTGCCGATCCCGCCGTGATGCACGATGGCCCGGCAGCGGGGAAGGAGATCTTCGAATGAGGCATGGGGAAAGTAAAAGACCGCGTCGGGCAGATCGAATTCCGGGGCCGCCTTGCCGACCAGCAAGGCCCGCCCGCCGATCCTGCTTGTCACATCGCGCGCCAGAGGCCAGGCCTTTGCGAGATGCACGTTCGCCGAGCCATGTGTCCATAGAACCGGGGGTTCTCCCGCGTCGAGCCAGGAGGAAAGGCTTGGCGGGAGCGGATTCGGGCCGGCGGCTGATAGCGGAAAATCAAACTGGCGGAGTCCGGCCGGCCAGTCCGGCTGGGGAGGGGCAAACCAGGCGGGAGCAAGCAGCGCGATCCCCTCCGCCCGCAGGAGGGCGTCGCGGTAGAAATCTTTGAGCAGGGGCAACCCGAGCGTCCCGCGGAAGCGGTTCAGCGGCGGCAGCATCGTCCGGTTGAGGATTCCGTCCACGAGAAAAAATGCGGCATCGTGGAGAATATCCGGCGCATGGCAGAACCACCCGCCACCGTCTGCCAGCACGGGCATGTCGCCGTGGCTCCGCACGACCATGGGCTGCAAGTGGAGCATGAGGCGCGGGATCCCCCGGGATTCCGCCAGCGCGGATGCCGCCAGCCCGAGCGTCGAGGTGACGACAAGGTCGAAATCTCCTTCGAGCGCGTCAAACGCATTTTGATACGTGACCAGCGACGCGTGCATCGCCTGGGCAACCCGCCAGGTGCCGAGGCCGGGTTTCCACAACCCCGGATCGCCCGCCATCCGGTGGAAGTCTTCTTC
>JBAWVC010000133.1:0-7013 GCA_037147455.1 Verrucomicrobiota bacterium
GCAAGAAAAATGAACTTTCCCAAGGATTATTTCAAAACTTAAAAAATTACGCGCGGATCAGAGGATTCCTCTACAGTAACCACTTCTCGCCTTCAGCGTTCCGGGCGAGCCATTCGGCCAGCTCGTGGATCGCCACCGGTTTCGCAAAAAGAAACCCCTGCCCGAACTCCACGCCGAGTTTGCGCAAATAGTCCACCTGCACGGGGTGTTCGATGCCCTCCGCGATCAGCTCGAGGCCGCAGGCCCGGCCGATCGAGACGATCTGGTCCACGAGTCCGGAGCTCTTGGATTCGTTCGTGATGCCGTCCACGAACGCCTTGTCCACCTTGAGAAAATCGAACGGGAACAGCGAGAGGTAGCGGAGGTTCGAGTAGCCGGTCCCGAAGTCGTCCACCGCGAGGCGGATTCCGAGATCCTTCATCGCCCGGAGCTGACCGAGCGCAGCGTCCGTGAGGGAAGTGCTTTCCGTCAGCTCGAAGGAAATGTTTTTGTAGCTAAAACGCCCTTTGATGAGGCGGTCAACGTGCGCGGGGAACGACGGGTTCGTGAGCGTCTGGACCGGGATGTTGATCGCGGCATGGAGGTGCGGAAATTCATGGAACACCGGCGCCAGTTCGTCGAGCGCCCGGACCATCAGGCATTCGGTCAGTTCGGTGATCACGCCGGTGCGCTCCGCCTCCGGGATGAACGAGAGCGGAGGCACAAGCCCTCGCTTGGGGTGCTGCCAGCGCATGAGCACCTCCAGCCCCACGCATTTTCCTGTCTGCAGATTCAGGATCGGCTGGTAGTGGGCGATGATTTGCCGGAGCCGCGCGGCCTCCCGGAGTTCGGACTCCAAAGAAAGGGTCTGCGCGTTCGCCACCCAGGCCGCCATGAAAAAACAGAGCGCAAGGAGAAGCGCCAGCCCGCCGTAGAGCGGGAGGCTGCGGCCCCAGAGCGACCAGAGGGCCTGCTTGGGAAACAGGGCGACGACGATGTAGTTGTATCCCGGCACGACCCGCGAATAGACGAGCTCCCCCTCGGTTTCTGAGAGCCCAGGAGGGGGCACCTTGGCAGGAGGGTCGGCCTTGAGTTCGGAGTTGACGGACCGGTCGAGAACCACCCCGTCCTGCCGCATGAAGAAAATCGCATGGTCCCCGTTGCGGTCCCCGTATCTCATCAGCTCGCCGATGGCCTGTGTCGGGATTGAAAGCCCGAAAAAATAATCCTTTCCCGGGTTGTAGTTGATGATGATGGCGTCGGCGCGGTCGCCCTGGCTGGGGCGGGAGAGGAGCTGGATCTCTCCGACCGGACCAAGCTGGCACAGGGCCGGGTCGATGGGGGAGGGGGCCTCGAGGACCCCGATATCCGAACAGGCCACCTGCCCGTTTTTCACCATCCATCCCTCCCGGAAGATCGTGCTTTCCACCACCAGGCGCCTCAGGGCCGCAGCCGTCTGGGCGGTGGGCGCCCCCCGGGTGGCCTGGTCGAGGAGTTGCAATTTCGAGCGCGCGCCGTTGACGAGCCGGCCGATGGCGTCGGCCCACAGGCCGGTCTTTTCCTCCATCGTCTCGATGGCGAGCCGGCGGGATTGCCGGTAGGAGAGGGACGCGGATCCGCCGATCGCCGCCAGCGCGCCGACGATGGCAATCCCCATGATCAGAATCCGAAAAGTGCGGTTTTGAAGGGCGGGCAATGGCATGTCAGTTCCGGAGGAGCATACTGGCTAAAAGTAACCTGTAGCAAAAATTTCGCACCATGGAAAGATCGGAGAATGTCAGATTCTTTTGTTTTCCTAATTGCGCCCGGCACCCTGGCGTGGAAAATGGCTCTCCATCAGCAAGAGATACTACAGTTGGGAAAAAAGGCAGAGCCGGCGGGGCAAGCCGTTCTACAAACGCAAGCGGCTCTGGATTCCGCTCGGCATGCTTTGCCTCGGCGCTTTCGCCGCGTGGGTGGCGTTCGGGATTTTGTCCTACCGCTTCGAGAAGCGCGCGGAGGAGTTCGATCTCTCGAAGGTCAGCAGCATGGAGGCGGCCTCGGTCCTCTACGACCGCAACGGCCGCGACTTCGGGAAAATCTTCATCCAGAACCGCCAGCCGGTCCCCTACGACCGGATCTCGCCGATGCTCACGAAGGCGGTCATCGCCGCGGAGGATAACAAATTCTACGAGCACGACGGGGTGGACTACTTCGGGATCCTGCGGGCGATGATCGCGAATTACCGGCGGGGAAAAATCTCGCAGGGCGCCAGCACCGTCACCCAGCAGCTGGCGCGCAATTCCTTCGACATGCACGCGCGGACCTACGATCGGAAAATTGTGGAGATGTTCCTCTCCTGGCGGATCGAGAAAAATTTCAAGAAGGAGCGGATCATGGAGCTTTATCTGAACCGGGTCTATTTCGGGAGCGGGCTTTACGGGGTCGAGGCTGCGGCGCGCGGGTATTTCGGCCGCGCCGCCAAGGACCTCGACATCGGCCAGTGCGCGATGCTGGCGGGCCTGCTCAAGAGCCCTCAATCGCTTTCCCCATGGAACAATATCGAGGGGGCCACCGATGTCAGAAATTTCGTCCTGCGGCGGATGCGGGAGATGGGGTTCATCACCAAGGAGCAGATGAAGGAGCAGATCGAAATGAAGCTCTACGCCGTGAAGCGCATGAACCCGTTCAAGATCTCCTACGCGGTGGACATGATCCGCCAGCAGGCGATCAAGGCGCTCGGCTTCGACCGCGCGATGAACGGCGGATACCGGATCGAGACGACGCTCGACTCGGATATGCAGCGCGCCGCGGAGCGCGCAACGAGGGATTTTCTCTCGCAGGTCGAGTCCTCGCCCGGCTACTCACACCCGACGTTCGCCCAATACCGCGACTCGACAAAGGAGATCGAGGCCGCGATCAACAAAGGGAACATGGCGGTCAAGATGCCCGAGCCGAAATACATCCAGGGCGCGGCGGTGGCCCTGGACAACGCGACGGGCGGGGTCCTCGCAATGGTCGGCGGACGGGATTTCAAGCACAGCGAATATAACCGCGCCTTCCAGGGCACCCGCCAGCTGGGAACCGCGTTCACCCCGTTGGTCTTCGCCGCCGCCTACGAGGCCGGCACCTTCCCGGGGGAAATTGTCCAAGATGCCTGCATCGACAACCGTTATGTGATGGTCGGCGGCGAGACGGGCATTCTCGGGGAGTGGGGGGTCGAGAAGGCGGACAACGAATACGAGGGCCCGATGACCACCCGCGACGCTCTCGTGAAGGGAAAAAACGCTGCCACCATCCGGCTGGGCATGAAGACCGGCCTGGATGTCCTGAAAAAAACCGCGGCGGCGGCGGGCATCACCTCCCGCCTGCGCGATTACACCAACAGCTTCCTGGGAAGCAGCGAGATCACCCTCGACGAGATGACGCTCGCGTTCACGATCTTCCCGAACGGCGGCCGCCGCGCGAACGAGGCTCACATCATCAGGCGGATTCTGGATGCCGACGGCAGCGTGATCTACGAGGCGCCGCGCTCGACGGTAAAAGCCATTTCCCCGGAGGCGGCATTCCAGGTCCATGCCGGGTTGGAGGAGATCATGAAACGGGGGGCCGGGGCCGCGGCGTCAACAGAACTCGGCCTCGACCGGTTCCCTGCGGCGGGCAAATCCGGCTCGTCCTACAATTTTACCGACGCCTATTTTTTCGGCTATACCAGCGCGGTGACCTGCGGGGTTTGGGTGGGCTTTGACAAGCCGACCAAAATCTACCGCGGCGCCTTTGGCAAGGATCTCGCGCTCCCGATCTGGACAAAGATCATGAATGTCGCTGCGAAGTCTTTTCCCCCGCAGCCGTTCGAGAAGCCCCCCGAACTGCGGGAGGTCGAAATCTGCCGGACTTCCGGCCTGCTCGCCACCCCCCGCTGCAAGCTCGATTCCGTGGATGCGGCGGGCGGAATTTCGAGCTCCCAGCCCCTCACCTACATCGAATACGCGACCGGGGCGCAGGTTCCGAAGATCCGCTGCGACATCCATGGCGGCGGGGTGAGGAACTACGCGAAGCAATACGACGAGGCCGAGTGGCCGCGCGCCGCGGCGGCCGTGGACTTCGCGACGATCCGCCCGATCGCCGTCATCGCCCCCACCCTTCTCGGTTTCAACGATGTTTACCAATCCATCCGGCCGGGGATGGAAAGGCTCGACGACGGCTCGATCCCCGTCGCGAAAGCGATCCCGGTGAACGCGGAAAAGGGCGGCGACAACCAGGAGGCCCGCCCGCAGAATGCTCCCGAACCCGCCGCCGCGCCTGTCGTGCCCGCCGCGGAGCCCGAGGTCAGGAAGGCCGAGAGCCTCGCCCCTCTCGACTCCCCTCTGGACAAGCCGGCGATCCAGCTCGCGCCGCCTCCCCCGGCGGATTTCTGATCGAGATGACAGTTTCCTTCCGATCATGCCTCTCGGCGGCCTTCCTCGCCTCCCTCGCCGCCGCCCCCGCGGCTGACGTGCTCGCGCTCAACCTCCAGGACGCGATCCGCATGGCTCTCGGAAAAAATTTCCAGATCCGGGCCGAGCGTTTCACCCCGCAGATCGCCCGCGCCAAGCAGCTCTCGGCCTCCGGGAAATTCGACCCGGTCGCCGAAGTGTCGGTGACCTACGACGAGAACAACCAGGAGCAGCGCACGCTCAACAGCGAGCTCAACACGCCGACCGCCGTCCCCGGCGGCGACACCCCGATCCTCTTCGCCCGCACCACCGGCCTCGAGGCGGTGACGAGCATCGCTGGCCTGAGCCCGTGGGGCCTCACCTACGACCTCAGCGCCTCCACGACCAAAAATACCGACAACCGGCTCCCGATCGAAAAATACAACTCGTTCCTCGGAATCAATTTCACCCAGCCGCTGCTCAAAAACTTCGGGACCGATGTGAACCTCGCGCAGCTCCGGATCGCGCGCGCCGACCGCGCGATCTCGGAATGGACGCTGCGCGACCGCATCATCCGGGTCGTGACCGACACGGTGGACACGTATTGCGAGCTCTACTTCACCAAGGAAAACCTCGGCGTCGAGGAGCGCTCGCGGGGGCTCGCCGCCCAGCTCCTTGCCGACAACCTGAAGCGCGCGGAAATCGGCGTCATGTCCCCGCTCGATGTCATGCAGGCCCGCGCCGACCTCGCCTCCCGCGAGGAGCGCGTGCTCGTCGCCACGCGCAACATGCTCGACAACGAAAACTTTCTCAAGCAGCTCGTCACGGACGAGGTCTTCCGCGTCCTCGACACCCGGGTGGAAATCTCCTCGCTCCCCGAGCTGCCGAACGTCAAGGCGGACCCGGAAAAAGATTTTCCCCTCGCGTTCCAGATGCGCCCGGACTACCGCCAGGCGCTTCTGGATTTGCAGAAGCGTCAGATCAACGTCGTCTTTTCCCGCAACCAGACCCTCCCCCGGCTCGATCTGGTCGCGAGCTTCGGAGTCAACGGCATCGACTCCTCGCTGGCGGACAGCTTCCATCGCGTCACCGGGCAGGACAACAATAACTATTCCTGGACTGCCGGCGTCGTGGGAAGCCTGCCGGTCCCGAACCGCCAGGCGCGTGGGCAGCTCGAGGCCAATAAGCTCGAGGTCGCCAAGGCTCTCGTCGAGCTCAAGCGGCTCGAACAGCTGATCCTCATCGAAGCCGACAACGCGGCCGGCCAGATCGATACCACGCGCAAGCGCATCGAGGCCACGACCGCCGCCCTCGATTTTGCCCGCAAGACCCTCGAGGCCGCCCAGGCCCGGCTCGCCAGCGGCACCACCACCACGTTCGAAGTCCTCCAGTTCCAGCGCGACCTCGCCACGGCGGAAATCAGCCAGATCCGCGCCCGGGCCGACCATATCCGGGCGATCGCGGAATACGCGCGCGTCACCGGCCTCACCCTCGTCAGAAACGGCATCAGCATCGAGTGAAAGCCAAGCCTGCCCGGCGCGGTTCCCGTCCCCATTCGGCCTACGACAAGGCCTACTTCGACAAATGGTATCGCCACCCGAAGCACCGCGTTATCACGGCGGCTAAAACCGAGCGCAAGGCCCAGCTCGCGCTCGCCGTCGCGGAATACTACCTCGAGCGCCGGGTCCGCACCGTCCTGGATGTCGGGTGCGGAGAAGGCCAGTGGCAGCCTGCCCTCAAAAAACTGCGTCCCAAAGCCCATTACACCGGCGTTGACCCCAGCCCGTATGCCATCCGGCGTTTTGGAAAAAGCCGCAATATCGTATGCGGCTCGTTCGGAAACCTCCCGGATCTGGCTGCTTCTTACGACCTCATCGTTTGCAGCGACAGCCTTTACTACATCCCCGACGACGAGCTCATAATGGGCCTCCATATTCTCGCTCCCCGCGTGGGCGGCATCGCGTTCCTCGAGGCCTACCCGCACGAGGCAGGCCTCCAGGGCGACACCTCCGGCATGCACCCCCGCAGCGCCGCCTTCTACCGCAAAGTCTTCCGCGATGTCGGCCTGCGCCCGTGCGGCTCTCACTGCTACATCGGCGCCGCACTCCGCGGCTCCGTCACCGAATTGGAGCAGGGAGGATCCTGGCTTCGGCACGCGGAGGATGCGCGCGAAAAACCTCGGCAAGGCAGCCGGTCCGCTGCCAGAATCCGGTAAGGCCATGGTCCAACGACTCATCCAAAGACCGAATAACCGGCAGCCCGACCACCATGTGGACATGAAGCTCGGGGCCGGGTGGCACAAGCGGAATTTTCTGGCCGAGGTCGTCATCCCCTCGCTCTTCACGAAACGCCAGGGGCAGAAGCTCAAGCCGGTTTTTCCGAAGCTCAAAGCCGGCGAGATTTGCATCACGTGGATCGGGCATGCCTCGTTTCTCATCCAGACTCCGAAGCAGAGCATCCTGATCGACCCGAACTGGGCGAAGTGGTTGAAGGTGATCAAGCGGATCCGCCAGCCCGGCCTCGAGATCCATGATCTCCCGGCGATCGACCTGGTGCTCGTCACCCACGCCCACTTCGACCACCTTGACCGCAAGACCCTCCGCGCTGTGGCCAGCGACCAGCCGGTCGTGGTGCCCGAGC
>JBAWVC010000134.1:0-6957 GCA_037147455.1 Verrucomicrobiota bacterium
AAGCTCGTCGCGAAGTATCCGATCATCTCGATCGAGGACGGCTGCTCGGAGAACGACTGGGTGGGGTGGAAGAAGCTCACCGTTGCGCTCGGCGACAAGGTCCAGCTCGTCGGCGACGACCTCTTCGTCACGAACGTCGATTTCCTCCGCAAGGGGATCGACAAAGGCGTGGCGAACTCGATCCTGGTCAAGGTCAACCAGATCGGCTCGCTCACCGAGACGCTCGACGCTATCGAGCTCGCCAAGGAAAACAAATACACGGCGGTCATCAGCCACCGTTCGGGTGAGACCGAGGACACCACGATCTCGGACATCGCGGTCGCCACGAACGCCGGCCAGATCAAGACCGGCTCGCTCTGCCGCACCGACCGCGTCGCCAAATACAACCAGCTCCTCCGCATCGAGGAAGAGCTCGGCGACGACGCAGTTTACGGCGGAAAATTCTAGTATTCGGAATATCGCATCGCGGCGCGGGGACAAAAACTCCCGCGCCGCTTTGCTTTTCGCCGGGGAGCGCGTGCGGGTGCTTTTCGCCGGGGAGGTCAGACGCAGGCAGAGCGGCTGGCTGGTTCGTAGTCATTTTTTTTGGTTCTTGAATTCCGCGCGAAACCTGCGAAGTTATTCACAATCCTCTGGTGCCAATCTCATGGAAACCGGATTTCCGGGCTTCTAGGCTCCGTTTTTCCGGTCAATGCATGGCGCCATTCATGTTTCTCGCGGCGCACGACCAAAGCGCTCGCGGGGGGATGCGCACCGCCGGGGGACTTAACGGCTGGCTCTCCGGCTCCTATGGGAGTTCCGGGGTTGCCGCCAATGAAACACAAGAATAATGCCAACTGACTACACACCGAGCGGATCGCGCCGCTCGTCCCGCGGGGGCGGACGCCGCCCACACCGTGGAGATCGTCCCGCGACATCCAGCCGCCAGGATGCAAAACCGGCGAAGAAAAAAACACTCGTCGAAAAAATCCTCGGGTTTTTTGGTGCGAAACCCGAAGCCGCCCCGAAAAAGCCGGCGGAAACGCAGTCCGAATCCGCCCCCCGAAACCGGGAGAGGCCGTCGCGCGGCGAGCGCCCGACCGGGATGCGCAAGCCGGAGATCGTGGAAGTGACATCCGCGCGTCTCTACGTCGGCAACCTGTCGTTTGACGCGGCGGAGAGCGACCTGACCGAGCTGTTCAGCGGAGTCGGCACGGTGGAAAACGTGGAGATCGTCATGAACCGCCACACCATGAGGTCGAAAGGCTTTGCCTTCGTCCAAATGCAGTCGGTCGATGAGGCCAAGCGGGCTGTCACCGAGCTCCATGACAAAGAATACATGGGCGGCCGCAAGCTCGTCGTGAGCGGGGCCAAGGCCGTCGAGGAGCGCCGCAGCGAGCGCACCCGCCAGCCTGAACAGTAAACCAACATCGTTTCCCGGGCCCCGTCCGATCATCGTGACGGGGCCTACGGGAGCCGGAAAATCCGCCTTCGCCGTCGCGCTCGCGGAAAAAATTCAAGGGGAGATCGTCGGTGCCGACGCCTTCCAAATCTACGCCGGGCTGCCGATTCTGACGGCCCAGCCCGCGCCCGACCTGCTCGCCAGGGTCCCTCACCATCTGATTGGAATTCTCCCGCCGGAGAGTTCCTGCGACGCGGCACGATATGCCAGCCTGGCCAAACGGGCCATTCGCGAAATCCAATCCCGCGCCCGCACGCCCGTTCTCACCGGCGGCACAGGACTTTACCTCAAGGCCCTCACCCACGGGCTCGCCGAGATGCAGCCGGTCGATGCCTCCCTTCGGAAAAATATCGCTGAGATGTCGCTGCCCGAGGCGCTTGCCCACCTTCGCGACGCGGATGCCGATGCCCCGGACCAGATCGACCAGATGAACCCCGCGCGTGTCCGCCGCGCCCTGGAAATCGTGCTCTCGACGGGCAAGCCCTTGTCCGCATCCCGCACAACATGGAAATCCGCCTCGAAGGATTTCGCCGGCATCCTTCTCGAAAGAGACCGCTGTGACCTCCGGCTCATGATCGCCGCCAATGTCGATGCCATGTTCGCCGCGGGGGTTGTCGAGGAGGTCCGCCGGGCGGGAGATGTCGGACCGGGGCTCTCGCGCGCGATCGGATTCCGGGAAATCCAGGAGCTGATCGCCGGACGGATCGCCCAGCCGGAATGCCGGGACCGGATCGTCACCGCAACCCGCCGCTACGCCAAAAGGCAATTGACCTGGTGCCGCCACCAATTTAATTTTCCAACCATCAATCTGACCCCGAAGATCACCCCGGACGAGCTCCTCGAATCCGCCCTGCGTCTCATGGGCGGTTCGGACGCATGACCCGAAATCCAGAAGAAGGAACTCACGCAAAGGACGCAATGTGCTCAAAGGAAGGAATGCGTGAAAGATATAATACTCACCACCGGGGGGGCCACGTTTTCTCTCCAAAACTTTGCTTTTTTTTCTGCCTTGGCCTGCTTTGCGCCCTTTGCGTGATATCCAATTGCTTATTCTAGGATGACGACCACCTCTCCCAGCACGAGCGAGAAAACCCTGCTCGTGGGTCTCGAACACAGCGGCATCAACCGCTGGGACATCGAGGATTCGCTCAGCGAGCTCCGCCAGCTTGCGGCCACAGCCGGAGCCAACGTGGTGGGCACGGTGATCCAGCGCCTCGACCGTCCGACCGCTCCCTACTACATCGGCAAGGGCAAGGCGGAAGAGATCGCGAAACACTGCGAGGAACACCAGATCACGTCGCTGATCTTCGATGACGAACTCTCGCCCGCCCAGGGCCGGAACCTCGAACTCCTGACCTCCCGCAAAGTCCTCGACCGCACGCAGCTCATCCTCGACATCTTCGCCCAGCGCGCCCGCACGAAGGAAGGGCGCCTGCAGATCGAGCTCGCCCAGCTCCAGTATCTCCTCCCGCGACTCACCCGCATGTGGACCCACCTTTCCCGCCAGAGCGGCGGCATCGGCACAAGGGGTCCCGGCGAAACCCAGCTCGAGGTGGACCGCCGCCGCGTCCAGGAACGCATCGCCCGCCTCGAACGCGATCTCAAGGAGGTCCGAAAAAACCGTGGCGTCCAGCGCGAGGGACGCCTGCGCCGGAACTGGCCGGTCGCCTCGCTCGTCGGCTACACGAACGCCGGCAAATCCTCCCTCCTCAACCGCCTCACGGGAGCCGGTGTCCTCGCCGTAGACAAGCTCTTCGCCACGCTCGACCCCACGACCCGCCAGGTCACGCTGCCGAACCACCAGAAAATCCTCCTCACCGACACGGTCGGCTTCATCCGCAAACTCCCGCACACCGTCATCGAATCGTTCAAGGCCACGCTGGAGGAAGTCCAGCTCGCGGACCTCCTCATCCACATCGTGGACCTCAGCCATCCGCAATACCACGAGCAGATGGCAGCGGTGGATGCCGCCCTCGCCGAACTCGATGCCTCGGGCAAGCAGACGATCATCGTCTTCAACAAAATCGACCTCGTGCCGGACCCGGAGATCGTCGTCAACCAGCTCGCCCGCCATCCGGGCAGCGTCGGCATCTCCGCCCGCACCGGCGACGGCATCACCTCGCTCATCGAGGAGCTCGAAATCCGGCTCGCCGCCTGGCGGCTGCGCGGAGAGTTCCGCATCCCCTCAAACGAATCCGCCCTCCTCGCCGAAATCCACCGCGCCGGCCACGTCCTCGACATCCGCTACGAGGGCGACAACGCCATCCTCCACGCCCACATCCCCCCGGAGCTCAGCGCCAAGCTCGCCCCCTACGAAACGCGCGTTCCCTGACAGCGTTGCTATAGGTGCTCGTGGTCGCCATGGCTGCCATTTGAAAACGAAAACGATTTTTCCTGTCCGCTTCTTCGATTGACCACTGGACTTCATTCAGCTACCAGCGAGACGTGAAAACGCTGCTTCTGCTGTTTATCGCGCTGTTCACCATTGGCGTCACCGCTTACGGAGAGCCGGGAGTCGCCATAGCCATCGTTTACGACACCTCGGGAAGCATGTCCGACAAGGTTCAGGCAGCGGGTGGCCATAAGCAAAAATATGTCATCGCCAGCGAGGCGCTCGGCAAGATCGTCAGCAAGATCGACGCGTATGCCAAAGCCGGCAACAAGGTTCAGGCGGGGATCGTCTGCTTTCCCGGATCGGCGAACGGGGCGAACGCGGTCCCTTTTGCGGCCTGGAACCCGGAGCCTTTCCGCAAATGGCTTGCCGGCTTCAACACCCCCAGCGGCGGCACCCCGCTGGGCGAAGCGATCCTGTCGGCCTCGAAACTCGTCGCCGATTCGCCGCTGGCCAAGAAGCACGTCGTCGTGTTGACCGACGGCGAAAGCAACCAGGGGATCTCGCCGGATGAGGGCGTCCGGTCCGGCCTGAACTACAAGAAAAAGGATGTCACGATCAGCTATTACTTTGTCGCCTTCGACACCAGCGCCGCCCAATTCAACGACCTGAAAAAGAAAGGCGCAGTCGTCCTTTCGGCCGGAAACGAATCCGAGCTCCAGAAGGGGCTGACCAATATCTTCACGCAAAAAATCCTTCTCGAGGAGGAGGAAAAACAGCCGTGATCCCATTCTCAACCACAAAATAGAACCCGCACCATGTTCCTGCTCTCACCACTCAAACGCATCCTCATCGCCATCGGTTTCTGGGCCGATGAAGCCACACACACCGCGGCCATCGACGAGGCCAACATCCAGGCGGACATCAAACGCCAGAACGACAACGCGCTGAAGGCCAACAAGGACAACGGCGATTTGCAGACGACAATCATCCTCCTCAAGCAGCAGATCCACAACGGCGATATCAACGCCCAGACCCTCACCCAGCAGCTCAAGGAGGCCGCGGCGTCAAACGACGAGACCAGGGGTGCCGATCTGGCCGAGCGCCTCGACCGCGCCAACTCGGAGCTCCAGATCAATACCGAGCAGATGACGACGCTCGAGGGCCTCTACCAGCAAAACCTCGACGTGATCGCCAACAGCCTGCGGGAAACCGAGCGGCTCCAGGCCGAGTTCAAGACCCTCCAGGCACAGAACAAGAACAGCAAGATGCTCGAACAGAGGGCGGAACAAATCCAGAACTCGATCGCCCAGCTCCGGCAGATGACCGACACCGGCCAGGCGCTGGAACGGATGCGCGAGCGCGCCGCCAAAGGGCAGGGACGGTTCACCGCCACGATGGACCTCGCGAAAAAAATGGGCGCGAATATCGCCCAGTCCCAAAATGAACGAAACGCCCGCGGGCGCGCGCTTTTCGAGCAGTTCAAGGCCAAGGGAACTCTCACCAACCCCGAGGTGGCCCCCGCTGCCACGGCAACCGAAACGAAGCCGGCCGAACGCCAAAAGATTTCCGAAAGCTAGGCCTCCCCGCCGGAACCCGATCACACACCCAAAGAAAATATTACCATGACAACCAAAGGCAAACTGGCCCTGACCATCATCATCCTCGCCCTCGTCGGCACTGGCATCTGGCGCTGGAGCGACAAGATCGCCCCGCCCGCGCCAGCGACTGGCCTTGGCAACGGCGCGACGGCCAGCGCGGAGGAGAAGAAGAACGTCATCGAGAAGAAGCTCGCCGACATCCAGGCCATCACCAGCAAGCTGCTCGCCGCGGACAAGAGCGTCGAACTGATCGGCAAAAGCGTCATCCCTCCCGTCCAGGGCACGAGCAGCTACAAGCTCGATACGAAAAACGGGAAGCCGGTCGTCCTGTTCCCGATCAACGTCTGGCCGGGATGGGCGCCGATCATCGTCGCCAACGGCGGCATGGAGCCGAATGATAACAGCGTCTTCGCCAAATATGGATTTTACGTGAAGCTCACCGTGGTGGACGACCCGGTGAAAAACCGCGACCTCTACGCGAGCGGGCAGTCGCCGATCATGTGGTCCACGCTCGATATGATCGCGCTCTTCGCCCCGGAATTGACCAAGGACAGCCGCACGATCCCGAACATCCCGATGCAGATCGATTATTCGGCCGGCGGCGACGGCGTCGTCGCCCGCAACAATGTCAAAAATATCAACGACCTGCGCTCGGTGAACGGCGTGAAGAAAAAAGTCGTCGTGGCCCAGAACACCCCCAGCCACTTCTTCATCATGTCCCTCCTCCTGGACGCGAAGATCGACCCGGACGACATCGATTTCAAATGGGCGGCGGACGCCCCGGCGGCCGCGAAGCTCTTCGTGCAGGACAAGAGCCTCGACGCCTTTGTCGGATTCTCGCCGGACATTTACACGGTCTCCGACATGGATCCCAGCACGCGCCTGATCGTCAGCACGCAGAGCGCGAACCGCCGCATCGCCGACGTCTTCGCGGTGCGCAACGACTTCGTCAAAGACCACCCCGACATCGTGGAGAAGCTGGTCAAGGGCATCCTCGAAGGGGTCGAGATGGTGCGCAAAGATCCTCTCAACGCCGCGGACATTCTCTCAAAAGCTTACGGGATCCCGGTCGAGGATTGCCGGTCGATGGTCGGCAAGGACGGCGGCATCGCCACGGGCGACGCCCACCTCACGAACTACCGCGAGAATGAAAACTTCTTCTTCGACCCGATGAACCCGGCGAATTTCGAGTTCGTTTACAACCAGGCCGCCGCGATCTACCAGCAGCTCGGCGCGATCAGCAAGATCGTCCCCGCCAGCCAGGTCAAATATCCGAACGCACTCACCGCGCTGAAGATTGACTTCAAGGATTCGAAGGATCTCTCGCAGCCGCTCTTCAAGCCGGGCATGAATTTCACCAACGCGGAATCGCCGGCCACCCAGATCCTCACCCGCTCGGTCGTGCTGACGTTCAAGCCGAACACCAGCGTCCTCGACCCGGCCTACGACTCGAATATCCCCAAGCTGCTGGACGAGATCGGCAAGCTGGCGGGCGGGTTCGGAAATGCCTACATCGTCATCGAAGGCAACGCGGACGCGAGCCGCAAGGGCCTCGTGCCGGAAGACATGGTGCGCCAGCTTTC
>JBAWVC010000135.1:0-6923 GCA_037147455.1 Verrucomicrobiota bacterium
CGATGCGGTCGGCGAAGTGGTAGATCCGGTTGTCGTGGGTGACGACGATGACGCAGCGGTCGGGCTGCAGCGCGCTGGATTTGAGGAGGTCCAGGGTCTTCTGCCCCGCGGCGGCATCGAGCGAAGCCGTGGGCTCATCGCAGATGATGAGGCGCGGCTCGTGGACCAGCGCCCGGGAGATAGCAACCCGCTGGAGCTGCCCGCCCGAGAGCTGCGAGGGATACGAGTGGAGCTTGTCGCCGAGCCCCACCTCCGCCAGAACCTCCCCGGCGCGCTTCTCCGCTTTTCGGGGAGAGGTGCCGTTCAGGATCAGCGGGATCGAGGCGTTTTCGACCGCCGTGAGGGTCGGGATGAGGTTGAACTGCTGGAAGATGAATCCCACGTTCCCGCACCGGAACTTCGTGATGTCCGCGTCCTTCATCCGGCGGAGGTCGTGGTCGAAAATGTTGAGCATCCCCTCCTCGCACTGGAGCGTCCCGCAGATCACGCTGAGCAGCGTGGTTTTCCCGCATCCCGACGGGCCGACAATCATGAGGAGCTCGCCGAACCGGGCGTTGAGCGTGGCGCCCTTGAGCGCATACGTGCGCGTGTCGCCCGCAGGGAACGACTTGACCACATCGGCGACATTGATGGCGAGGGCGCTCACCGGAAGACGACCGCGGGTTCGAGGCGGGCGACTTTGACCAGGCCGATCAAAGCCGAGAACCCGCAGATGAAAACGAGGACCAGCGCGACAAACGCCGGGACCTGCCACGGCATAAAAAACGGGGGAGTCCCCTTCGCGAGCACGCTGCCGCCGAACCACGAGGCGAGGCCCACCCCGATCCCGTAGCCGACAAACCCCACCGAAAATGCCTGGAGCAGGACCATGGCGGCAAGCGTGTGCATCCGCGCGCCCATCGCCTTCAGCGCCGCGAGATACCGCAGGTTGTCGTGGACGAAGAGGTAGAACGTCTGCCCGGCAATCGCGATCCCCACGATCACCCCCAGCAGGACCACCGTCCCGAACGAGATCGGGATGCCGGTATTCTTGATATACCACCAGACCGTGAGCCAGAAAAGGTCGTCCTTGGCGATGGCGCGCAGGCCGGGAAGTTTGTTGATGCGGGACGCCAGCTCCGCGTCGGAAACCCCTGGCACCGGCCCCGCCAGCACGTAGCTGAGCTGCTTGCGCGTGGGCTTCGCGTATTCCATCGCGCGGTCGAAGGTCGTGTAGATATACGGCTGGCCGAGGAAGCTCCGGGCGACGTGGCAGATGCCGACGATGCGGGCTTCCTTGTCGTTGATCTCAAACGTCGTGCCCAGCTTGATTTCAATCCCTTTCTGGCGGAATTTTTCCACCGCGACCTGATCGACCACGACCGCGTTCGGCAGCCGCAGATCCTCGATCCTCCCGGCCCGCATGTCCATCGGGCGACCGGTGAGGGTCCCGGTATCCAGCCCTGTGAGCTGGACGTTTTGAAACGATCCGTCGGCCAGCCGCGCCTGCTCGATGCCGATGTAAAGGGGGACCGCCCATGCGACCCCGTGGACGCTGCGCACGCGCTCGACCTCGATCTGGCGCATCGGAATCACCTCGTTCGCTTGCTCGACCTTCGCGTCCACCACCCACACCGGCGCACCGATATTCCGGACCGTCGATGTCGTCCACATCATGATCCCGCAAAAGACCGAGATCTGCTGGCACATCAGGAGCGAGCAAAACGCCAGCCCGCAGACGAGCATCGCATATTTTGCGCGGTCGCGAAAAAGCATCTTGAGGGCGATTTCCAGCATGGGAGGCACACCCATAACCCGATTGGCAGTCAAGTCAACCTCTCCTGAAAGCCCCTGATCCGCGCGTAACGCCAACGACGGGAGGGCGAACCTCCGTAATTGATCACGGCTCGGACGGAGTCTCGCCCTCCCTCGCTTTACGGTATATATCGCTGGCATAAGGGGGAGAGAGCAGGTATTTGAAACTTTTCATGCGCCGACCATCCGCCGATCAACGCCGCCAGCCGGCACGCTCCCCCGGGATGCCGCGCAAGCGGCAAACGACTGATCTCCTGTCATGACAACCCGGGGCGCCGCAAAACCTCGCGGTGGACTCCCGGAGCAATCAGGCGCAGGCGCGGAGCTGGTGAACAGCGCGACCGCCCTCGATGCGGCCCCGGAGGGAAGCGCGGCGGGCGAGGACAACTTCCGCGCGTTTTTCGAGGCGCTCGACGACATGGTTTTCGTCGGAAACCAGAACGGGCAAATCCTCTTCAGCAACCGTGCGGCCTCCCGGAAGCTCGGCTACACTCCGGGTGAGCTCCGGACGATGCTCCTGATCGACCTGCATCCGGCGGAGATGAGGCAGAAGGCGGCGGAGATCGTGGGCGCGATGCTTCGCGGGGAACGCGACACCTGCCCCCTGCCTTTGGAACAAAAGTCCGGCAGGCACCTCCTCGTGGAGACGCGGGTCTGGCCGGGGAAATGGGACGGGAAGGATTGCCTGTTCGGTCTTTGCAAGGACATGACGGAGCTCAAGGAGGCGAAACAGGACCGAGAGGAGTTGCTGGACCGCATCCTGAAAATCGCGGGCCGCGTTCCCGGGCTCATCTACCAGTATCGCCTGCGCCCGGATGGCTCCTCCTGCTTTCCTTTCGCCAGCGAGGCCATCAAAGAAATCTACCGGGTCACCCCGGAGGAGGTCCTCGAGGACGCGTCCAAAGTTTTTGCTAACCTGCACCCGGATGATTACGACGGCATCGTCGAGTCCATCCAGAAATCGGCGCGGGACCTGACCCCCTGGCAGCATGAGTATCGGGTCAAGTTCGCTGATGGCACGATCCGCGCGCTTTACGGCAACGCGATGCCGCAGAAGGAAGCCGACGGCTCGGTGCTCTGGCACGGCTTCATCACCGACATCACCGGGCGCAAGCAGGCGGAAGAGGAGCTGCGGCAGCTCGCCGAACGGTTGGCGATGGCCACGAAGGCGGGCGGAGTCGGCATCTGGGACTGGGACGTTGCCAACGACCGCCTCGTCTGGGACGACAACATGTATCGCCAATACGGGATCACTCGGGACCAGTTCGCCGGCGCCTACGAGGCTTGGACGGCAGGCCTTCACCCGGATGACCGCGAGCGGGGCGACGCGGAGATCCAGATGGCGCTGCGCGGCGAAAAGGATTTCAACACCGACTTCCGCGTGCTCTGGCCGGACGGGAGCACCCACCACATCCGGGCCATGGCACTCGTGCAGCGAAATGCCGCAGGCGAGCCCCTCCACATGGTCGGCACGAACTGGGACATCACCGAGCTCAAGCGCGCGGAAAGCACCGTCCTCCAGAACCTGGCCCGCGCCGAGGAACTCACCCTGCTCAAGTCGCGGTTCGTCTCGATGGCCAGCCACGAGCTCCGCACCCCGCTCGCCAATATCATGCTCTCCTGCGAGCTCCTGAAAAATTTCGGGCCTGCCATGTCGTTGGAACGCTCGCAGTCGGTCCTGTCCGGCCTGGTGGACGGCGTGACATCCATGGTGCGGACCCTCGACGACCTCCTCCTTGCCGGAAAGCTCGAGGAGGGGAAGCTGCCCAACACGCCGGCCCGTTTTCCCCTGCTCGACTTCCTGAAACGGTGCTGCCATGAGGTCCAACTCGACTTGAAACTTCCCTCCCGGATCGAGATCGGCTTCCGCGATGCCGGGCTGAGCGTCACGGCCGACGAGCGCCTGCTCCACCATGTCCTGAAAAACCTCCTGGAAAACGCGCTGAAATACTCGCCGCCCGACACCGTGGTCGAGCTCGGCGTGGAGGCCGGGCCGGACTCGCTCACGCTCTCGGTCCGCGACCGCGGGATCGGGGTTCCCGAGGCGGAGAGGCAATTCCTTTTCGACGCGTTTTCGCGGGCGTCGAACGTCGGCGACAGGCCCGGCTCCGGGCTCGGCCTCTTCATCGCGCAGAAATGCGTGCAGGCCCACGGGGGGCAGCTGCGATACGCGCCGCAGCCCGGCGGATCGTTTTTTTCTGTCACCATCCCGCTTGCCACAGTAGCTTAACCCCCCCGTTACCTAACAGCTATGCCAACCCTGTTCCTCATCGAAGACAATGCCCCCTTGCGGGAGAACACCAAGATGCTGCTCGAGCTGAACGGCTACGAGGTTTTCGGGTTCGACTCCGGCCCGCCGGCTTTGGAAAAACTCAAGGAGGGAAGCCCCGACCTCGTGCTGTGCGATATCATCCTCCCGGGAATGACCGGCTACGACATCCTCGGCCACGTCCGGAAAATGCCGGCGGGAGGCGAGGTGCCGTTCGTTTTCCTCAGCGCCCTCGCCGAGAAGGACCAGGTGCGCGAGGGCATGAACCTCGGGGCCGACGACTATGTGACCAAGCCGTTCACCAGCGACGGGCTCCTCGCCGCCGTCAAGTCCCGGCTCGAACGCTCCGAAAAACGCCGCGCTGCGGCGGAGATCGAAGTCGCACGTTATCAGGCCCGGAAGCTGGAGTATCTCCCTCATGAGATCCGGACCCCGCTCAGCGCCATCATCGGCGGAATTGATGTCCTACGCGCGGACGCGAACATCGGGAGCGATGACAGCGAGATTCTGGACCTCATGGAGGAGTCCGCAAAACGGCTCGAAAGGACGGCCCTGAACTACATCCTGTATCTCTCGCTGAGCGCCGGCCACGACCCCTTTCTTTCCACGGTTCCCGTGGAGGCGGGGTTGCTGGTCGCGTCCGTCGCCACCAGGCTGGCGCAGGAGGCCGGCCGGGAAAACGACCTCCTCCTCCACACGGTCGAAGCCCCGACGCACTGCGGAAACTGCCTCGACCGCATCGCGAGCGAGGTGGTTTCCAACGCCTTCAAATTCTCCCTGCCGGGCTCGAAGGTCGAGGTGAAGATGGCCAAGGCCGGCGGGCAGCTGACGCTGAGCTGCCGGGACTACGGCTGCGGGATGAGCGAGGAGGAAATCGCCGCGATCGGGCCGTTCAAACAGTTCCACCGCGGCGAGCGCGAACAGCAGGGGCTCGGGCTCGGGCTCGCGATCTGCAAGGCCCAGATCAAATGCGACGGATGCCACCTCGCGTTCAAACCGCTCGAGACCGGGCTCGAGGTCGAGCTCTCCCTCCCGGAACTGTGATTGCCTGCCATGCGCACATCTGAGAACATTTTAGCGCCGAAGCGGGTGGAATTGACGGACGGCTCGGCGAGCCATCCCTACCGGTGCGTTGGCAGGGGCACATCGCAGAGGTGCCCGACTTGCTTTACCTATCCCGTTGTCTGTTTGGTATGAGAACCATCCCGGCCAACAGGAAGCTTCGCTGCCTCGTCGTGGAAGACCAGCTCATGTTCCTCGAGCTTCTCGTGGTGACGCTGAGGACCGTCCCCTGCATCGAGGTCGTCGCCACCGCCACCAGCGTGCAGGAGGGCCTCCTGGCCGTCGAACACCACAAGCCGGATCTCGGCATCTTCGACTTCGTCCTCCCGGGCGGGAACGGGCTGCAGCTCGCACAAAAAGCGAAAGAGCTCGTGCCGGGGATCGAGTGCATTCTCCTGACCGCGCAGCCGGGCCAGGTCGAGTGGAGCCCGGAAAACGGAAAATGCATCCGCGCGATCGTGGACAAGGTGCGAGCGTTCGATGTCCTGCTCCGCGAGGTGGACGCCATCCTCAAAGAAAGTTTTCCCGCCCTGGATCGTGCCTCCGGAACCGACCCCACGCATTTCCTCACACCGCGCGAGCTCGAGATCTTCCAACTCGTCGGCCAGGGCCGCCCCAACAAACAGATCGCCGCCGAGCTGTTCATCTCCCTGCGGACGGTCGAGTCGCACAGAAAGTCCATTTCCCGGAAGCTGAAATCCAGCGGCGCCGGACTCGTCCGCACAGCAACCCTTTACTGCCAGCGGCCTCAGCGGCATAAGAAAAGTCCCTGACTCGAAGGCCACGAAGTTAAAGCCCTGAAGCACACATCCCAAAACATCCTGAGCTTCACGCCATTCGGCCCTGACCTCATAAATACCGTTAACACGGTATAGCCCACGCAGTCGCATCCGGCATATACTCCAAACCGTCGCACGATGATGCCCCACCCACACATCTCCCCTCCATTCGGCGGATGGAGCCGCCGCCAGCGGCGCGGAGTGCTAGGACGTGCGGTCGCCGCGTTTCACAGGATTCCCCACATCAGCAGGCCGGGAACTCCCGCCCCCGCCGAACACATCGCGGTTTCTGGACCGGATCCCACAGGCAAAATCGAATCCGGCAACCGCGAATCGCGGCACCGCCGCTCGCCGCTCGCGTTGTTGCGCAGCAGGCGTCACGGAAAGGACCGCATCCTCCGCTACATCATCCTTCCCGCAATCGCGATCCTCACGGCAGTCGGGATTTTTTTGCTTTTGAAAAGCTGAAAAATCGGAGAAGATCGCGTCTGCGATTTGTGGGTCCGGGTTTCCGCTTCCTCCGCACTTCCCGCGTCCTTCGACTGAAAGCGCGTCAAAATTTCCAAGGCCTCAAGGGCAGGATTTCCCTGCGGGGATGCTCAGCCAGACCGTTTGTCTCCTCCCGAAAAAAATACCCACTAGTGGGTATTGCGGAATAAGGACAGCATTAGTAAAATTTAAGATGTGGATGTCATCAGAACAGCTGGCTGGCCTGCCGGACGAACGAGTTCGGCGTTTTACTCCACCAGGAAAACCCCGATGTCAACCTCCTGGGCCTTCCAGGTAAGTCGCAGGCATGAAAGCCGTCCGCATTACCGATATCAAGCCCCACAGAAGTCCGAGAGCGCATACCGTTGGATCGCCCTGATTATTTTATTGAGTTTTGGTGCCGGAGTTTTTCTGACGGATTTGTTTTTTCGCTTTCTGTAGCTTCGTGCCCTTCGTCCGCCGGACCAGTCCGCACGCCCAACCTTTACTGCCAGCGACCCCCGGCGCCAATAAACGATCCGATTCCAGCG
>JBAWVC010000136.1:0-6922 GCA_037147455.1 Verrucomicrobiota bacterium
GCGATCTCAAGCGCTCAGGTGTACTTGACGACTTCCTCGATGGTGGTGAGCCCATCGTAAATCGAGCGCATCCCGTCTTCGCGGAGCGTGGTCATGCCGAGTTCGATGGCCTTCTGGCGCAGGAGGACGCCGGGGGCCCGCTCGTTGATCATCTCGCGGATGGGGTCCGAGATTTTCAGGAGCTCGTAAATGCCTTTGCGTCCTTTGTAGCCGGTGTTGTTGCAGGCGTCGCAGCCTTTTCCGTAGTAGAAGTGCTTGTCGCCGATGTCGTGGATCCCGAGCCCGAGCGAGGCGAGGACGTGTTCGTTTGGCTCGTAGGTCGTCCGGCACGAGGTGCAGATTTTCCGGATGAGCCGCTGGGCGAGAATGCACTCGAGCGAGGCGGAGATCAGGAACGGTTCGACCCCCATATCGACAAGGCGCGTGATGGCGCCCGTCGAGTCGTTTGTGTGGAGGGTGGTGAAAACCAAGTGCCCGGTCAGCGAGGCCTGGATGGAAATCTGCGCGGTTTCGATGTCGCGCGTCTCGCCGACGAGGATCCGGTCCGGGTCCTGGCGGAGAAACGCCCTGAGCACCCGGGCGAACGTCAGCCCGATCCCCTCGTTGATCGGCACCTGGATGATGCCGTCGATCTCGTATTCGACCGGGTCCTCGGCGGTCAGGAGCTTGGAGTCGATCGTGTTGATTTTTCTCAGGCAGGAATAGAGGGTCGTGGTTTTTCCGGAGCCGGTCGGGCCGGTGACGATGAAGATCCCGTTCGGTTTTTGGAGGACCTGGAGGATGTAGTTGTAAATGTTCTCCGGCACGCCGAGCGACTCGAGGTCGAGGTTCACGCTCGAGCGGTCGAGGACGCGCAGCACGACGCTCTCGCCGAACGTGGTGGGCAGGGTGGAGACACGGAGGTCCACCTGCCTGCCGCCGATCGTCCTTTGGATTCTGCCGTCCTGCGGCAGGCGGCGCTCGGCGATGTTGAGGTTCGACATCACCTTGACGCGGGAGATCACCGGGAGCGCGAGGTGAAGCGGCGGCGGATCCATCTCGTAGAGCGCGCCGTCCACGCGGTAGCGGATCTTGAACTCGGTTTCGAACGGCTCGAAATGGATGTCGCTCGCCCTGGCCGCGATGGCCTTGTCGAGGATCAGGTCCACGTATTTGATGATCGGCCCGGTGTTGGCCTCGGCGGTGACGGCCTGGAGGTTGAAGCTGTCGGTGCCGCCCTCGGTGACGACCAGGTCCGACCCGGCACCGAGCTGCCGGATGATGTCGTCGAAATTGGTGACCTCCGAGCCGTAGTGCTCGCGGATGAGGGCGGTGACGCGGGCGGGGAAGGCGACCATCACCTGGATCTCGCGGCCGAGCGCGAACCTCAAATCCTCGATCGTCTGCGGGTTGAGCGGGTCCGTGAGCGCGACGATGATCGTGTTCCCCGAGCCCATGACCGGCATGGCCCCGTGCAGGCGTGCGAGGCCCGATGGGATCAGGCCGAGGACCGTTGTGTCCGGTGCAAATTCCTGGAGGTTGTAGGATTCGGCCCCGATAGAGTCGGCGACCACGCGGATGAACCCCTCCTCGTCCACGACCTGATGTTCGACCAGCAATTCCTCGATGGGCTTCTCCCCTGTCGCGGCCAGCTTGACATACCCCTCCGCCTCCTCTGGCTTCAGGAGAAGCCGCTCCACAAAGATATCCGTGACTTGTCGTGCGTCCATAGCGTCAGTCGAGGTCGGTCATGGTGGTGGTGAGCACTTCCTCTGCGGTCGTCATCCCGGCCAGGACTTTGCGGATGCCGTCCTCGCGCAGGGTCCTCATCCCGAGCTCGCGCGCCCGCTGGCGCAGCGCGATCGTGGAGGCGTTGTTGTTGATCATGTTCCGGATCTCATCATCCACCAGGAACAGCTCGAAGATCCCCATGCGCCCTTTGTATCCCTTGCCGCGGCAGAGCTCGCAGCCCACCGGGCGCATGATCTGGGCGCCGCCGAGCTGGCCCTCATCGATATGGAGCATGTTCATCTCGTATTCGCTGAGCTCGGCCGGCTGTTTGCATTTCGGGCACAGCCTTCTCACCAGGCGCTGCGCGAGCACCGAGCGCACGGAGGTGGAGACGAGAAAAGGCTTGATTCCGATGTCCACCAGTCGGGCGATCGCGCTGGGCGCGTCGTTGGTGTGGAGCGTCGAAAGCACGAGGTGGCCGGTGAGGGAGGCGTTCGTCGCGATGCTCGCCGTCTCCATGTCCCGGATCTCCCCGATCATGATGATGTTCGGGGCCTGGCGCAGGATCGAGCGGAGGGCGGCGGGGAATGACATGCCGATGCTCGCATTCACCGGGACCTGGTTGATCCCGGTCATCTGGTATTCCACCGGATCCTCGACCGTGATCAGTTTCCGGTCGGGCTTGTTCATGTAATTCAGGCAGCCGTAAAGGGTCGTGGTTTTTCCAGAGCCCGTGGGGCCCGTGACCAGGATGATCCCGTCCGGCAGGTTGATCTGTTTCTCGAACTTGGCCTGGTCGTCGGAGAGAAACCCGAGGTCCGGCAACCCCAGCATGAGGGAGGTCTTGTCGAGGATGCGCATGACGACGCTCTCGCCATGAACGGTCGGGATGGTGGAGACGCGGAGGTCGATCGCCTTGTCGCCGAGCTTGATCTGGATGCGGCCGTCCTGCGGCAGGCGCTTCTCCGCGATGCTCATCGATCCGCTCATGATCTTGATGCGGCTGACCATCGCGGCTTGGAGCTTTTTCGGCGGGCTCGGCATTTCCTGGAGCACGCCGTCGATGCGGAAGCGCACGCGGAACTTCGCCTCAAGCGGTTCGAGATGGATGTCGCTGGCGCGGTTCTGGTGGGCTTCCACCAGCAGGAGCGAAACCATTTTGATGATCGGGGCGTCGTCGGCCCCGGCCTCCTCGGAACCGGCCTCCGTGTCCTGGCCGTAGGTTGCCGTCGCGTCGGCGCCATAATACTGGATCAGGCTGTTCCGGATGGAATCCGGGGTCGCGCAGATGAACTCGACCTCGCGGTGAAGTTTGAAGGCCAGGTCGTCCATGGTCTGCATGTCCATGGGATCTCCGATCGCTATCAGGAGCGCACCTTCCCGCTGCCCGATGGGAACAACCTTCCAGCGCTTCGCATCCTCGGCGGGAAGCTGCTCGATGATGTTCGGCGGGACCACAATTTGAGACAGGTCCATGAACTCCATCCCGTTCTGCGCGGCCAGGGTGCGCCCGACGTCCTCCTGGGTGATGAATCCCTCGTGGATCAACGAGTCGATGACGCTGTGGCCGCTCATGTGCCCGCGGGCGTATTCCACCTGCGTGCGGGTCACCAGCCCGACATCCATCAGGATTTCTACAATATAATCTTCATTCTGGGCCACTAGGAGAAAGGTGTGTGAAGTGATTAAGGGAGCGGCGCGACAAAGTCAACGCCTCACCCGAAATCTTCGCGGCGGCTTGCAGGACAGGCGCTCCGCGTCTACGCTCCGCCGCATCGTGTCAGAAAAAAACCTCGTTCCTGAATCCCATGCAGCAGTTTGAAAACTTCCGCGCCTCATCGCTCTATTGCAACAAGTGTCGGCAGGCCATGCCGGTCCGCGAAAAACTTCTGCTCATCCTCCCGGACAAGGAGATCTTCGACTACCTCTGCACCGGGTGCGCTTCCTCGGTGGGCCAGCGCGAGGTGACCGCCGGCGAGCGGCTGGCCGCGAGGCCGGCGGCGCGCAAACCCCGTGTCCGGCCGGGTCTGTTGTGATGCCGGTCACCCTCGCCGTTTTTTGAAACGACGCATAAATTGTTGAGCAGACCGCCGAGCCTGCGGCGTTTCATCCATATTTCGGGCGAAAAACATTGACTTTGGTCAAGAAAATATGGATTTTATCGCTTATTGTGGATAAAACCAGTGGTGATGTTGGCGGAGGGGAATAGGTTATGCCCCTTATGTCATATATGCCCCAATGGGAGTCTGAGGTCTCCGGTTTGCCGCGAACTCAGCCCCGAATTCTTTTCACGAGCGTCTTTGGTCCCTATGCGAGGGACGATGAGTTCGGGAGCCGCGCCATCAACCCGATGGAGCTTTACCACAATCAGGTGACGCGGCTGCAGGGGCCGTTTTCGATCCGCATGTTCCACCGCTCGTGGGGGCTGATGCTGATCCGGGAAAACATTTCCGCGCCGAACGCGATGCTCGATTTTCCGACGCGGGAGCGTTTCATCGAGGAGCTCAAAAACGAGTCCTACGACATCGTGGCGATCAGCGCGATTCCCCCGAATTTCATCAAGGCGCGGGAGATGTGCCGGCTGGTGCGCGAGCTGCAGCCGCGCGCGAAGATCGTCGTGGGCGGCCACATTTCCGGGCTGCCGCGGATCGAGGAGCGCCTGAAGGCCGACCACGTGGTTCGCGGCGAGGGGGTGCGTTGGTTCCGGGAGTTTCTCGGGGAGGACGTGAATGCGCCGATCCGGCATCCCCGGATTCTTTCCGGCGTCGGCACGCGCACGATGGGGCTCGATCTTGTCGAGAAGCCTGGTTATGTGGCGGCGACTCTGATCCCGTCGGTCGGATGCCCGATGGGTTGCAACTTCTGCTCGACCTCCGCGACGTTCGGCGGAAAGGGAAAGTTCATCAATTTTTACGAGACCGGAGACGAGCTGTTCGAGGTGATGACCGGGCTGGAGCGGGATCTCAAGGTGCAGTCGTTTTTTGTGATGGATGAAAATTTTCTTCTGCACAAGAAGCGGTCGCTGCGCCTGCTCGAGCTCATGGAGAAGCACAACAAGAGCTGGTCTCTCTACGTGTTCAGCTCGGCGAACGTCCTGCAGTCATACACGATGGACCAGCTGGTCCGGCTGGGGATTTCCTGGGTGTGGATGGGGCTCGAAGGAAAAAAGAGCCAGTACCAGAAACTGGCCGGGGCCGACACGCACGAGCTGGTGCGCGAGCTTCAGGAGCACGGGATCAGCATCCTCGGCTCGACGATCATCGGGCTCGAGGAGCACACGCCGGAGAATATGGACGAGGCGATCGAGCACGCGGTCTCGCACAACACCGAATTCCACCAGTTCATGCTCTATACCCCGGTTGCGGGAACGCCGCTTTTCGAGGAGCACCGGAAAAACGGGACGCTGATCGACCCGGAGTGCGAGGACCCGTCGGACATCCACGGGCAGCTCCGCTTCGCTCATAAACACCCGCACATTCCGCCCGGCGATGAAACCGGCTTTCTTTTGAAGGCGTTCGCGCGCGATTTCGAAGCCAACGGGCCGAGCATCATGCGCATGGCCCGGGGGGTATTGCGCGGATGGAAAAAGTTTTCCAAGCACCCGGACAAACGGGTCAGTGCGCGTTTCCAGCGCGAAGCCGGCACGCTTCCGCACCAATACTCAGCGGTGTTGTGGGCGACCCGCCAGTGGTATCCCAAGGGTTCCCCCATGTATCGTGAGGCGGATTCCATCCTGCGCGACCTGAACAAGCATTTTGGATTGTCGTCCAGGCTGGTGGCATCGCTGGGTGGGCGCTGGGTTTTCCGGGCGCTGAAAAAGGAAATGACGCGGGTGAGCGGCGAGCCGCCGACGTTCTACGAGCGGTCGCCGGATCTGACCGCCGTGCGTCCGTCGGCCGCGAACGCGGTGGCCGTGGTGGCGTAGGGCGGTTGCCGGAAACGCGGGGCCCGGCCTCCAACGACATGAATGCCGTGGCCCATCAAGCGGGCTGCGTTGGAGCTGGCCCGGGAGTTTTCTCAGGCCGGTAAAGCATCAGAAAATCCTCGAAGACCTGCACCGCTGTGCTGCGGGGAAGCGTTTGGGTTTGATCTTCCATCTCCAAACGCTCGGAGCGGTTGCCGATGTCGATCCTCACTTTTCCCTGCATGAGAAGGGGGACCGCGAGCCCGTAGATATCATCCCTGACATAGCCAGCGTCGAACAGCTCGTTGAGCTTGGCGGACAGGGTTGTTGACGTCTCCTCGCTTTCCGCCACCCCATCGGGCAGGGATTTTTTCAGCCGGAGCATAATCTTGTCGGATGGAATAAGGCCCTGCATGGAAAACACGAATACATTACTGGTTCCGCTCCAACCCGCAATGCAGAATGTCAGCAGCAGTTCTCAGATGCGCCCGTTCTCATTTTGCGTTCCCGGTCGCCTGAAGGCGGGACTCCAAACTCTGCGAAGCACGGTTTTTTCCGCTGTTCGGAATCCCGGCTTCAGCCGGTGCCCTCTGCGACCACCCCAAAATGAGAACTGCCGGAATGTCAGGCATTTCGCAGGTTGCGCGGGAGCTCAGTCCGGTGCATGTTGCCGAATTGGATTTCCGGCAATGGAACCCGTCAACCGCTTAAAAATTCTCGTCGTTTTGACACTCCTCGGCCTTTCGGCTAACGCCCCGGCGCTGATCCTTTACGACTCGGCCTCGACCGATAACGCGAAGAACGTGATTGATCCGGCGAACCCCGCAACCTATCCGGCGTCGCCCGCCACCGGCGTCCCCTGGCAATACGTCGTCCGCTACGGGATCAACAACGCGTCCGCCGTTTACATCGGCAACGGCTATCTTCTCACGGCCCGGCATGTGGGAACTTCGGATACGGGGCTGCTTATCGAGGGAACAAGCTACACTCGTGACAAGTCGTTTGCGCCTTTGCCCATCACGGTTCCAGGGTCCCCGGCTGTTCTTGTTGATCTTCAGCTCCAAAAAATTTCTGGTGACCCCGGGCTTGCGGCGCTTCCACTGTCGAACATGCTGTCGGCTGCTGACACGAGCATAGCATCCGTCTTAATCGGATGGGGAGTCGGCAAAGGAACCGTGATCACGGGCCAAGGGTGGAATTGGGGCGACGATTCGACCCGCGCGTTCCGGTGGGGGACGAACAAGACGAATTTTTGTAACTGTTCAGGTCGTTTGACCTGATTCTGGAAGAGTCGGTATGAAGGGGGTT
>JBAWVC010000137.1:0-6841 GCA_037147455.1 Verrucomicrobiota bacterium
TCGACCGGATCGCGAAGATGATCGATGGCGGGATGTTGTCGGAAACCATGGAGGATGTGCGCGAGCGCTTCTCCGCCATCGCCGACAAGCCGGTGCGCCGGTATCTGGACACCGACACGCCGGTGTTGCGGCCGGAGCAACCCCTGGTCACCGCCATGTTCTACCTTTTCCACGGCAGAAATTTTCTTCCCGTCGTCGAGCCCGCCAGCGGCCTGCTGGTCGGCGTCATCTCGGCCTGGGACATCCTCGACAGCATCCTTCCGGAGAGCTGATCCTGCTGTTCGGCCGGAGCGGCGGCATGCCTGCGGATCCGGCGGAAGCTCTCCTGCTGGGGGAGCGGGTCAGTCCCGCGTATTGACGCCCAGCATTTCGTCCAGGGAAATTTTTGAAAGATCGCTGGCTCTGATGGTGGCGCCGGGATGCGAGGCGGCGCTGCCCACGGCGAGCACTGGCATGCCGGCGGCGAGGCCCGCATCGACTCCGGCATCGGCGTCCTCGACTACGAGACAATGCTCCGGCGGGACGCCGAGTTGCTTTCCGGCGAGGGTGAACACCTCGGGGTCCGGCTTCGACTTCGAGATGTGGGTGCCATCCGCAACCGCATCAAAGGTTTTGTCCAGGCCGATGGACACGAGGATCGGTCCGGCGTTTTTGCTCGAGGAGCCGATGGCGATTTTGATGCCGCGTTCCCGCAGGCCTTTCAGCACGTCCGCCACTCCGGGCAGGATGTCCGCGGAAGACAGCGCTTTGAGCGAGTCCCGGTAGATCGAGTTTTTGCGCGTGGCCATCGCTTCCTTCTCCGCATCGGAATATTTGCGAGCGGATTTTTCCAAAAGGATGTCGAGCGACTCCATCCGGCTGACTCCCCGCAGGCGCTCGTTGTCTTCGCGGGTGAACGGGATGCCCTCGGCGTCCGCGAGTTGCTTCCAGGCATGGAAATGGAACTCGTCGGTGGAGACGATCACTCCATCGAGATCAAAGATGACGGCTTGGATGTTTTTCATAGGTTTTTATCTGTTTTAATGTGCAAATTTGAGTTTGTCGGCCAGCGCGTGGGCTTCCCCGTTGAGGACGACCTGCGCGGGGCCTTGCGCGCGGGAGCCGTCCACCTCCATCCGGCAGGAGCTATGGGTGATGGTCAATTTCAAAACATAGCCGCGGAACACGACGCGGAGCGACACCGATTTCCATTTCTCCGGGAGGCGGGGTTCGACGACGAGCCCCTCGGGGCGGAACCGGATGCCGCAGAATCCCTGGGCTGCGACCATCCAAGCCCCGCCGTTGGCGGCCGGATGCGTGCCCCCGATATAGAGGGTTCCGACATACTGTTTCGAGTCGCCGGTGAGATCGACCGTGGCGGTTTTGAGAAAATATTTGTAGGCGAATTCGCTGCGGCCGGTCTCCGCGGCCACGAGCGCATAGACGCAGGCGCTGAGGCTGGAGCCGTGTTCCGTGCGCGGCTCGTAGAAATCCCAGTTCGCGCGTTTCACCTGTTCGCTGAACCGCTCGCCGAGAAGATGCGTCAGCAGCACGGTGTCCGCCTGTTTGAGGATGCGGGTGGTTGTCGCGAGACCGCTGCCGCCACCGAGATATTCGGCGGGGTTGAGGACGCGCGACTTGATCTCTTTGAGCGAACAGTCCTCGAGTTTGAGGTAGCCGTCGAACTGCTCGATGAGCTTCGTTTCCGGATCGGGCTGCGGAAGGAGGATCTTCGCGGCGAAGTCCGCGAGCCAGGCCTCCTCCTCCGCGCCGAAACCGAGCCGCTCCGCGAGCGCGGTAAATCCCAGCGGATCCTCTTCGCGCAGCAGGCGGGCCGCCTCGATCGTTGCCTCGACGGCGTATTGGGCGAGGTAGTTTGTGTAGGCGTTGTTGGCGACGCGCTCGTGATATTCGTCGGGCCCGGTGACATCGAGCAGGACATACTCGTCACAGGTTGTCCTCTTGTAGGCGTAGGAAAAGAAAAACCGCGCGCACTCGAGCATGACCTCCCATCCGCCGTCCCGCAGCAGGCCGGTGTCGCCGGTCGTCTGGACATACTTCCAGACCGCCCATGCAACATCGCCGCTGATGTGGACCTGCTTGTCGCGGAAATAGGTCCGCATCGGGCGGTTGGTGAAGACGTCGGTGATGTTGAAGAGCGTGCAGGCGTCGTATCCGCCCTCCTGCCCTTCCCACGGATAGTAGGCGCCCGCGAAGCCATACTCCGCAGCTTTCGCTTTGGCTCCCGGGAGCGTGTGGATGCGGTAGCGCACGAGATTGCGCGCGACCTCGGGAAACGCTGCGAGGAAAAACGGGAACATGAAAATCTCGGTGTCCCAGAAGATCGCGCCTTTATATACTTGGCCGGAGAGCGCCCTTGCGGGGATCGAAAGATGCTCGGAATGAAACGGCGCGGACGAGAGAAGCTGATACAGGCTGTATCGCAGGGCATGCTGGCCCGCCGCGTCGCCTTCGATGATCACATCGGCACGCTCCCAGCGGCCGTTCCAGACCGCTTCATGGGCGGCGAGCAATTTGGCATATCCGGTGGCGGCGGCTGCCGATGCACATGCGAGCGCGGCCGCTTCGACCGGCGTGTCGCAAGCGTCGAGGGAAGAGAAAACCGCGGCATATTTCAGCAGTTCAAAGGTTGCCCCGCCTGCAACGCGGAACGTCCAGCGGCGGAGCGCGCCATTCACGGATGAGGATTGAGCCGGCGCCGATGCCGTGAGGCCGCAGCATTCCGCGACCGCCACCTCGCTGCCTTTTTCGTGGGTCCTGGCTGTCAGGACCACGGCGTCGTCCTGGTGGGAGACGCTGAGGTTGTCGAGATGCGGGCCGTTGAGATCCCAGATGCGCTCGTCGATTCCCGACTCCAGCGTGATCTCGGCATCCCCGCTGACACTCACGGTGTAGCGCAGGGCCATCAGGTTGACGTCTGCGGCGCTGAGGAAGCGCTCGGCTTTGATCGTGACCTCTGCGCCTTCGACCGAAAACTTCGTCTCGCGGTGGTGCACCGCAGCGCGTATGTCGAGGCGCTGGCGGTGACCGACCGGTGCGGCTTCGAGCGGATTCAGCCAGGTGCCGTTGACCGCAACGCGCGTGTAGAGGCCGTTCGGGGCGTTCACGGGCTCGCGCCAGGCGTCGCCGACCCGGTCGTAGAGGCCGGGCAGGAGGATGCCGACTTTTTCCTCCGGGCCGAATTCCTCCAGCGTGCCGCGATAACCCATGCGGCCGTTGCCAAGCAGGAACAGATTCCCGTGGTGCGTCACATTTTCCGCGGACCATCCTTCCGATGTGACCGACCATTCCTGGCGCGAAGCGGGAGGTGTCATAATATCGGTGCCAAGTTAAGGACGTTTCGGGATGCTGCCCATTCAGGGCAGGGCTCGTTATTTTTCAATACCCAGGGCGGCGCGGACGCTTGCCCTGGGCTATTGGATGTTGCCCCTTCGGGGCTTAATGGAGTGCGATTCGGGGCTGTCATGATTGGTAGCTGCCCTCGATGATTTGTCCTGCAGCGAGCGGATGCGCGGAGTCACCGATCTTTATGACGGCTCCGGCCTGGCCGCTGCCGGAAACTTCGACGCGGTAGCTGCCTGCGCCAGCAGAAAACTTCAAATGCCAGCCGCGGTATTGGAGCGGGAACCGGATCTGCTTCCAGGCCTCCGGCAGCGCGGGCTGGAAATAGATATGATCCTCGCGCACGCGCATGCCCATGAATCCGGGAATCGCCATCTGCCAGACGGCGCCCAGCGCGGCGGCGTGGAGACCGTCCTTGGTCGAATTGCGCAGGTTGTCGAGGTCGAGCCCGGCGGCGCGGCGAAAATAGCCGTAGGCCTCGCCGGCGTGACCGATGATGGCCGCGACGATCGAGTGGGTGTTGTAGCTCAGCGACGAGACGTGCAGCGTCTTCGGCTCGTAAAATTCGTAGCCGCGCCTGATCTCCTCGCGGGTGAAATTATCTTCGAGCAGATACATCGCGAGCACGATATCGGCCTGCTTGATCACCTGCACTTCGCCGCGCTTTTTCCAATACTCGGCGACGGTCATGTTCGAAATGTCCTCGGATTTGCGCTTCAGAAAACAGGCGTCCTGCAGCGGGACGCCCGGACAGCCGGGAACCTCGGGGATGTTGATCTTCGCGGCAACCGCAGCCCACTCGTCAATCTCGCCGTCGATGAGGCCGAGTTTGGCGGCGGTGATGTCCGCGGCATCCGGGGTCTTTTTCCTGGCGAGATTCCACCAGCGGGTGCTGATCTCGAGGCTGCGGCGCGCCATGAGGCTGGTGTAGCCGTTGTCCGGGCCATGCTCCTCGGCCTCGTCGGGGCCGACGGTCGCTTCCAAATGGCAGATGCCGTTGGCGTCGCGCTTGAGTTGCGAGACCCAGAAGCGGGCGGTTTCGGCCAGCACCTCGAGGCCGTCGTGGCACAGGAAGGCCTCGTCGCCGGTCGCGCGCGCATACTGGTCGAACGCGTAGATGATGTCGGCGTTCTGGTGCCAGAGATATTGATACAGCCCCCACGGCGCCTGCTCCTCGCCGAAGTCGGCATCGCCCTGCCAAGGGAAAATGGCACCCTCGCCTCCGAGCAACGCGGCATTCTTGCGCGCGCCGGGCAGGGTTTTGCAGCGGAAGGCGAGCAGGTTGCGCGCGACGGATGGAGTGCAGAACTGATAGAATGGGAGCAGAAAAATTTCGCCGTCCCAGAAATAGAGACCGTTGTAGCGGTTGTAGGCGAAGCAGCGGGCCGGGATGCTCAGGTTGTCGGCATGGAACGGCGCCACCTGGAGCAGGCTGAAAATCCCGAAGCGGACGAGCACCTGGTCGCGGGCCGAGCCGTCGATCTCGATGTCGGAATCCTTCCAGCGCGCTGCCCAGGCAGCCTCCTGAGCGGCAACCAGCCCGTCGAAGCCGGCGGCCTCCGCCTCGTCGAGAATTTTTCCGGCGGCTGCGGCGGGCTCGGGCACGCCCGCGTCGCGGGTTGTCGCGACGGCGGTCGTGCGGACCCATGTGCTGGCCTTGCCCTTGGTCACCTTGCCTGTGCCGCTCTGGGAAATTGTTCCCGCCCTGCTCGCCGAGCTTTGCGCCCCCTCACCGGTGAGCCGGCTGGAGAACGCGACCTTGTGGCCGCTGCCCTCGGTTTCGACTACCCCGCCGGCGGAGCTTCCGCACGCGGAAGTTTCGAGGATGCCGAAAAGGGGGCAGGGCAAATGGGCCCTGGCCGGGTCGCCGCAGCGGAACATCGTTTTCTGCGCGATGTCGTAATCCCAGAAAATTTCCGCGATGCCCGACCAGTTGACCGGTTCGATTTCGATCTTCTGCACGGCCAGGCCGGGAGACACGGCGGAGAGGAAGCGGGTGAAGCGGATTTTTGTGGTCTTCCCCTTCTCCTTGTTGCTCCAGACGACCTCGCGCCGGAGGATGCCCGTGCGCATGTCGAGCGACTGGACATGCGATTCGAGTATGCCGGCTGTCAGGGAGAACCCGTCGCCGTCGAGCACGATCCACGCCGCGAAAAGCTCAGGCAGCGAGACCATCTGGCGGGAATCCCACGGGTAGTCGTGGACCACCAGCTCGCGGGCCACGGGCGGCAGCTTCGCGAACACGCCGCCCAGATATCCTTCGCGACAGGTAGCCCCCGCAGTGTCCACCTCCTCGCGGTAGCCGCGGATCCCCATATACCCGTTCGACTGGGTGAAGATGGTTTCCAGGTAGAGGCTTTTTTCCGGGTCCCATCCGGTCTGCATCAGCACCCAAGGATCGCCGGCGGCATACCACGGTTCGTTGTCGGCTTCGTTTTTCATGGGTTTGATTGCTGTGTTCACGGAGCGGATCGGGTCAGGGGGTCGCAGGGGTTTTGCTGTGCTCCTGCACGAACGGGATGAGGAGATCGAGCGAGGGTTCGACCATGGAACCGTGGTTCGTGCCCTTGAGTTCCTTCAGATCGGTGGCCTTGTGGCCCGCGATTTTCATCATGCGCCAGAGGTAGGCATTTTCCTCGTAGCGGCCGAGGAGTTCGAGGTCGCGGTCCCCGGTGATGAGAAGCATCGGGGGAGCATCCGCGCGGACGTGGAAGAGCGGGGCCATCTCGTCGATGACCGGCTGCTTGTCCGGAATGCCGCGCTCTTTTCTGACGGTGAAATGCGTGATCGCCTGCCCGCTGAGCGGGATCAGCCCGGCGATGCGGTTGGCATCGACCGCGTGCGCCGCAAGGTAGTGCTTGTCCAGGCCGAGCATCATCGCCAGGTAGCCGCCTGCAGAATGGCCGGTGAGAAAAATCCGGTCCGGCGAGCCCCCGTATTTTTCGATGTTATTAAAAACCCATGCGACCGCTGCCGCCGCGTCCTCGACGTAGGCCGGTGATTTTGCTCCCGGGCTGAGGCGGTAGTCGATCGTCGCGACTGCGAATCCCTGGTTCTTCAGCTTCGCGGGGATCGAGCGGCTGCCCTCCGTCAGCCCGCCGCCGTGGATCCACAGGACCGTGGAAAACCCTTTTGAGTTTTCCGGATAATAGAGGTCGAGCCGGCAGGCGCTCTTCATGGCGTCCGTCGCCTCCGGCTCGCTGCGATAAAGGACGTTACCGACCGTCCGGTAGTCCGGCTTGTCGGCGCCGGCGGATTCCGGCGCGGCATTGATCGCGGTCCAGGGAATGAGAAGCCCGAGAACGAAGGGAAGGATTTGGCGGGGAAGTGAGGCTGTCATGTGCGGGAAATGTTCGGGTTGGATCGGACGAGGGCCATCCCGACAGAATGTCCGGCGGTTTCCAAACAAACGGTGGCTTTACGTAAATCTTCCCTGCGGGCGCCGGATATTTTCTATGTTCTGGAGATTCTGCGCTGTGCTCCCGGGGATCTCTGTGGT
>JBAWVC010000138.1:0-6806 GCA_037147455.1 Verrucomicrobiota bacterium
CCGGCGCAAATCGCGAGAGTGTAGAGCGCGATGGCGGTATCGCCGGCGCCGGAGACATCGAAGACCTCCCGGGCTCTGGTCGGGGTATGATACGGGGGAGAGCCTTTCTCGAAGAGGATCATCCCGTGTTCGCCCAGCGTCACCAGCAGGCCGTTGAGGCTCCACTTTTTCAGAAGTGTCGAGCCAACGTCGAGGAGGGCGGCGTCCTGCAGCGGATGCTCCGCGGCACCGAAATCCGTCTGACCCGCCATGGCGAAGGCCTCCGAGCGGTTGGGCTTGAGGAGATCGACTCCGCCCCAATCGAGGCGGTTGCCCGGATTCGGATCCGCCACAAGATATTTCCCGTGCTCCCGAGCGAGGCCACAAACGCGGTCTTTGAGGCTTTGGCAGAGAAACCCCTTCCCGTAGTCCTCGAGGATAACCGCATCCACGGATGGCATGAGTTCCGTGACAATCTCCACGGCCCGCTCGGTGACCCCGGCGATGGGCCCGCGGTTTTTTTCGCGATCCACGCGGACCACCTGCTGCTGCCGGGCGATGATCCGGGTCTTGACGATCGTCGGGATTTCCGGGGTCGCCACCAGGGCGCCGGTTTCGATCCCCTCCCCGTCAAGGAGCCCGCGCAGCTTAGCGGCGTAGGAATCCTCCCCCACGGCGCCGCAGAGCAAAACCCCGGCGCAAAACGGGCGGAGGTTCCTCGCCACGTTGGCGGCCCCCCCCGGATAAGACGACTCCGCCTGCACCTCGACAACCGGCACCGGGGCCTCCGGGGAGATGCGCGAAACACGCCCCCAGACGAACTCGTCCAGCATCACGTCGCCGACTACCAAAATCCGTCTGGTTGCCGCGTTCTGAAGAAGATGTTGTAATCTTGAAGGATTCATCGCATGATTGACCAGTGTTCTAGCCCGGGCTGGCCCCGGCAACAAAGCTCAATTTTTCTCATGACCAAGAATATCCATCTCATTCTGGCCGCGATCTGCCTACCCACGCTCCCTCTCGTCGCGGCCCAGTCAGCTCCGGAAAACGTCGATCTCTCGAAATTTCCGGCCAAGGAAGTTGACAACATCGTCGTTCCGGTGCCCAGCGAGGTTTTTTCTGTTTTGGACAAGCTCGGAACCCCGAACTGGCGGGCCGAGCTCCGGAGCTCCACAGGGAAAAACACCGGCAACCGCGCCCAGGTGGCGCTGCTTCTGGGCACGGTGATCGCCGAGGGGTTCATCGCCGTCCAGGCCGAGGATTCTGAAAAGGTGAAAGACATCGGCCGGGAGGTGCTCGTGCTGGCCGAGGCGATCAACGTCCGCAAGGCGGTGATCGCCCGGAGCAAGAGCATCACGGAAAAGGCCGGGGCCAAAGACTGGCGCTCGGTCCGCAAGGAGTTTGATGGCGCGCTGCAGGATGTCCGCGCGGCCATGGAGGAGCTGGGGGACGACGAGCTCGCCCAGCTTGTCAGCATCGGGGGATGGCTCCGCGGCACCCAGGTCCTGACATCGATCGTTTCGAAAAACTATTCCCCGGACGGCGCGGAGCTCCTCTACCAGCCCCAGCTTCTGGACTATTTCACCAGGAGGCTCGACGGCCTGAAAAACACACGACTCGGCAGGGACGAGCTCGTCATCAGCATCCGCAAGACGCTGGCGGCCATCCGCCCGCTCATCGGCAAGGACGACGGCTCGAAAATTCCCGCCGAAAACGTGAAGCGCATCAACAAGATGACCAGCGATGTGGTCGTCGCCATCACTTCGAAGGAGGCCTGATCCCATGGCTAAAAAAGTTCTCCTCCTCCTCCTTCCAGCCCTCCTGATTGCGACGGCTTTTGCCTACGTGAACGACGCGCTTTCGTTCGCCCATGAGGCGGCCCTCCCCTACATCAATAAAGGCTTCAGCGTCCGCGAGGACGCCTGGGGCGGCGACCTCGGCGTCAAGGACCAGCAGGCGGTTACCGCGCAGCTTTTCAAGGGGAACGAATACTGGTTCTGCCTCGGCACCGAGGTCAGGGGGGCCGTGGTGACGCTCCACATTTACGACTCCCAGGGGAAGCTGGCCGAAGCGGAATCCTGGCAGAAAGGACGCTTTGCGGGGGCCCGCATCGCCCCGGGAAAAACCGGGACCTATTACGCCATCATCACGGTGGACAAGTCCCCGAAGGAACGCACGGGGTGGGCGGTCGTCTACGCCTATAAATAACTCCTCATGGAGAATTTCACGCTGGAATTCGAGAACGCCCGCGCGTTGCAGGCGGTGTATGGCGGGGACGAGAAGCTGCTCCGCGAGATGGAAGCGCGGCTCGGCGTCCGCGTGACAACGCGCGACGGATGGCTGCGCGTCGAGGGGGACGAACAAAATCTCGCGCAGGCGCGCGCCGTCATCGAGCAGCTCCGGGAGGCGGTCAAACGCGGGGTCGCCGTCAGGAGGCACGAGTTCCAATACGCGCTGAACTCGGCCGATGGAAAATCCGCGGGGAACGACGGCCTCGGCAAGCTGCTCGACACTCGGATCCAATGCTCGGCGCGCAAACCTGCGATTGTCCCGAAGACGTCCGGCCAAAAAGGATATATCGCGGCCATCCAGTCGCACGACATCACATTCGGGGTCGGCCCTGCGGGCACCGGGAAAACCTACCTCGCCGTGGCGCTGGCGGTCGCCGCGCTCAAGCAGGAAAAGGTCGGCCGGATCGTCCTCACCCGCCCGGCGGTCGAAGCCGGCGAGGCGCTCGGGTTCCTGCCCGGCGACCTCCAGGAAAAAATCCTGCCCTATCTCCGCCCGCTCTACGACGCGCTCTACGACATGCTGGAAGTCGAGGAGATCCAAAAATTCATGGACCGCGGGGTCATCGAGATCGCCCCCCTCGCCTACATGCGTGGCCGGACGCTGGCCAACTCGTTCGTCATCCTGGACGAGGCGCAGAACACGACCGCCGAGCAGATGTTCATGTTTCTGACCCGCCTCGGCGAGGGGTCGCGATGCGTCGTCACCGGAGACCGCACGCAGATCGACCTCCCGCGCAACAAGCTGAGCGGGCTGATCGAGGCGGTCGAGGCGCTGCGGGAGGTTCCCGGGATCGCCATGCATATTTTCAACGAGCAGGATGTCGTCCGGCATCCTCTCGTGCAGTCGATCATCCTAGCCTACAAGGAACACCGGGGGGCCAGGGAAAGCAGGATTTAGAATTTATGTGGGACTTTTTCAGAAAGCGCCGGCTCGTCGGCAAAGGCCTCGACTGCGGGAAGCGCCGACGCACGATCGAGCAGAGCGAGTTTGCTGACGCCCTTCAATCCGGGTGGTTGATCCGATCGATCCTGCTGGGGGCCTTCATCGCAGGCCTGGCGATCCTGATTTTTTCCGGCCAGCAGGACGAGCCGGCGAAGAAATTTCTGCTGTGCGTGCTCATCTTTGTGACCGCGATCGTGCAGCTGTGGATCAACCACCCGCAGACGCTGGCCGTCAATTCGCGGCTTTGCCTGCTGCTCGGGGTTCTTCTCGTGCAGCTGACGGCGATCAAGGTGACGCTTTTTCAAGCGGCATCAGGGAACATCGACCTCCAGCTCGCGCCGCTTCTCGTCCCCTACGCCTTCGCCCCGCTCGTGCTGTCCGTCCTGCTCGGCCGCAACCACGGCCTCTACGCCGCGGTGTTCGCGAGCCTCTGGGGCTCGCTCTTGGTCGGCCGGATCGACCCGGTCTTCCTGGTGATTTCGCTCATCACCGGATTCATCGCCGTCTATGTCACCCTGCAGGTGAGGCGGCGGAGCCGGCTGATCCGCGCCGGTGTTTATGTCGGCATCGCCACATGGATCCTGGCGGCGGCCTTCGGGCAGATCGGGCCGGTCATCTGGGAGTCTCCGGCGCAAACCGACTGGAGGATGATCGCCCTCCAGAGCCTCGCGGCCATCGCGACCGGGATCGGCACGGCGATCATCGTCAGCGGGATTCTTCCGATGCTGGAGCCGCTGTTCAAAATTACGACCGACATTTCCTGGCTGGAGATGAGCGACCTGAACCACCCGCTCCTCCGGCGCCTGAGCATGGAGGCGCCCGGCACCTACCACCACAGCCTCGCCGTGGCAAACCTGGCGGAAGCGGCGGCCGAGTCCGTCGGCGCGAACCCCACCCTCTGCAGGGTCTGCTCGTATTTCCACGACATCGGCAAGCTCGTGAAGCCGGACTATTTCACCGAGAACATGCATCCGGGGGACAACCCGCACGACGATCTGACCCCAACCATGAGCGCGCTCATCATCATCGCCCACGTGAAAGAGGGCGTTGACTTGGCCCTGAAGCACAAGCTCAACGGCGAGATCACCGACATCATCCGCCAGCACCACGGCACCTCGATCGTCTCGTATTTCTACAAGCGCGCCCTCCAGCAGCAGGAGGATGCCCGCCTCGGCGGAAAAATCATGAACATGCGCGAGGACGACATCCCGGAGGTGAGGGAGGAAAGCTTCCGCTACCCCGGCCCCCGGCCGAGGACCCGGGAGGCGGCGATCGTGAACCTCGCGGATTCGATCGAGAGCGCCTCGCGGAGCCTCGAGAGGCCGACCCCGCAGAGGATCGAGGATCTGGTCAACGACATCGTGGAAAACCGCATCGCTGAACACCAGCTCGACGAGTGCCCGCTGACGCTCGCGGAAATTTACCGCGCGGCGGAAAGCTTCCGCTTCACGCTGGTCAACATGCTCCACGCGCGGATCGCCTACCCGAAACGCGAGGAGCCTGCAGCTACCGACAAGCGCGACGAAAAATCCGCGGCGTGAAGGCCCCGGCAGTGTGGCCTGATACCGTTTTGACACAGAAATGGGTGGAATCGACGGACGCCTCGGCGAGCCATCCCTACCAAAAATCAGTAGGGGGACACATGCTCCGCTGCGCTTCGGTTGCCTTCCCGGCCAAACAATTTGCTTACCCATTGTTCCACGAAGCGCTATCGCGCGGGTTTTGCCGAGGCGCCCGACTTTTTATACCTATCACGCTGTGCGTTTGGCCTGAGACAATCTCTTGGAAACAAACCCTCAACCCCGCACTGCTCCGGTGACGTCCTTGCCTGACATCCTCGTCGTTTCGAGGCAGCGCTCGGTCGGCTACGATCACGCGCGGCTCACCGCGATCGTGATGGCCGGTCTGCCCATGTGCCTGGAGGTTGCCCGAAGACTCGGAGGCCCGCTTCCCGATATGAAACTGGTCGAGTGCACGGTGGTCGGCCGCCGCCGGATGGCGCAGGTCCACCGGGAGTTTCTCAACGTCAGTGGTCCGACTGACGTCATCACCTTTCCTTACGGTGAGATCCTCGTCTGCGCCCCGGTCGCCGAATCTCGCGCGGCGGAGTTCGGCCACGATGTCACCACTGAGCTCGCGCTCTATTGCATCCACGGGCTTCTCCACCTCGCCGGGCATGATGATGTGGAAGCGGACTCCGCACAGCGCATGGCCGAAGAACAGGAGAGAATCCTCAAAGCGGCGGCAAGGGAGAATGCAGCTCCTGCTGCGTTCAGGAAAGCCGGACGGAGCAGGAGCTCCATCCTCCGACCATTACCGTCCATTTATCTCAAAGAGATGGTGTGAGGAATCGCCGGATCCGGGTTTATTCCCGGGAGATAGCATCAGAAGCCAGCGCGCCTTTGTCCATCGCCGCCACAAGAAGCGTGATCTCCCCTTTGGGCGGGTGCTTCAGAAAATGCCCGAGCACTTCCCCGGGGGTCCCGCGCTGGAATTCCTCGAAGGCCTTGGTCAATTCCCTCGCCACGCAGACCAGCCGGCACGGACAGGCTTCCTTGAGCGATTCCAGCGTTCGCACGATCCGGTGCGGGGACTCGAAATAGATGCTCGTCTCGCGGCGTTCTGCGGCCCGCGCGATCTCGGCGGCCCGGCGCCCGCTCTTCACGGGCAGGAACCCGCCAAAATAAAACCGGTCCGCCGGAAACCCGGACCCCACGAGGGCGGTGAGGACTGCGGAAGGTCCGGGAAGGACTGTCAGCGGAATGCCTCGCTCGATGCACAAGCGGATCAGCCTGTGCCCGGGATCGGAAATGCCGGGCATCCCCGCATCGGTGATCAGCGCCACGTGCGCCCCCCCGGCCATCCGGTCCACGAGCTCGGCGGAACGCGCGGCCTCGTTGTGTTCGTGGAGGCTTACAAACGGCTTCTTGATGCCGAGGTGTTGGAGGAGCAGGCCGCTATGCCTCGTATCCTCGGCCGCGACAAGATCCGCGGCACGGAGGGCCTCGATGGCCCGGAGGGTGATATCCTGCCGGTTGCCGATCGGGGTGGGGACGACGGTCAACACGGGATACTCCTCCCGCCCGTCACCAGCCCTCGGAGACCTCCGCCATGATCCTGTTGGCAAGCTCCGAAGCCGCGTTCGACATGGCTTGCCGCTCGATCGTCACGAGATCGTTTCCGCTGAAGAAGGTGGTCTCGGCCTGCGGCGTTCCCTGCATCAGGATCGCCCCCGTCACCCGGTCCTGGACCTCGTATTTCGAAAAGACCCGGAGGCCGAATTCGCTTGTCGCCAGCACGTCGTTCTGGACCGACCGCAGCGCGCGCGTTTCGATCTTTGAGATCGTGCAATACAGGATGGCATCGGCCTTGTCATCGGCGACAATCTCGTAGGTGCCGTCCTGCTGCATCCGTTTCACCAGCGTGTCGGCAAAGAGCACTTCGAGCCGGGGCTTGAAGGTGTTGTTCTTGAACGTGGGGACAGCGATCGTCCTCACCGAGCGCATGGGCGTCGGGCGGATCTCCCCGAGCTTATACCCGCACCCGGAGAGCAGGACGGTTGCGGCAAGGGCGGCGATGGCAGAAAACTTCAT
>JBAWVC010000139.1:0-6669 GCA_037147455.1 Verrucomicrobiota bacterium
CCAGGAACGAACAGAACACGTGTCCGCGGATCGTCTCATCGCATTTGTGGTAAATCGGTCGCGTCTCCAGGATGCTCTTGGCCATGCGGAAAGTGGCCTCAAATTTGGGGCAGGTCGGGCCGATGGTCTTTGCTGTGCCCGTGCCGGCCAAGGCTCTTGCCTCCCGCTCCCTCAAAGTAAATGGAAGTCGTATCGAAAAAGACCAGCCCGACTTCGCTGAATAGGTCGCCTCAGGAATAATTGGAGGGCCAGGCTGGGAGATTTCGTTATATATCCCGGAATGAGAAAAGTTTTCGTAGCCCTGTTTCTCCTGCCCGCCGTCCTGGCGGCGGAAACCTTGGATTTCGACCAGGCGCAAAAATACGCGCTCTCCCACAGCCCGGCGATCCGGGCTGCCTACTCGATGATCGGGCAGGCGCGGGGGAGACTCCTGCAGGCGGGCCTGTGGCCGAACCCCGAAATCGACCTTTCCTACCGCGCGGATGTATTTTTTGGAGGCGACGGCCAGAACAAGGCGATGGCGTCGCTCATGCAGCGCCTTCCGTGGAGCGGACGGCTGGCCCGCGCGCAGAAGGTTTCCCGCGTCCAGGTGGCGATTGCCCTGGCCGAGGTCCGGGATGCCGAGCGCAAGCTGATCCTCGAAGTCCAGCGCACATTCATCCAGGCCCGGGCCGCTGCCGAAAAAGCCGCGGCGCTGAAAAAATTGTCGGCCTCGATGGATTCGCTGATCGCGCTGAACGTGGCCGGCCAGCAGTCGGGCCAGGCATCTGCGGTGGCGGTCAATCTCGCCAAGGTCGAGAAGGAAGGCCTGCGGCAGCAGAGGCTCTCCCTCGAAGCCGACGAGGGAGCCGCGGTGACCACGCTCAAAGGGACGCTCGGAATGCCCGGGGAGCAGCCACTGACATTGAAGGGCTCGATGGCGGAGATCATCGTCCGGTTGAAAAAGCCTGCGGCCGGGACGACGCTCTACCGGCCGGATCTGGTCCGCGCGGCGCTGGAGGCGGATGCGGCCACCGCCGAAATCGCGCTCGCTCGCTCGGAGGTCTGGGAGGACATCACGGTGGGCGTGGAATACGAGTATATGAAAACACTCAATGGGATGAACCTCATGGATGAAAATTTTCTAGGTGCGCGGGTCATCGTCCCGCTTCCTGTCTGGAACCGGAACCAGGGGAACATCGCGGAGAAGACAGCCTCCCGCGAACGGGCCGGCAGCGCGCTCGAGGCCGCGAAGCTCACCATCGAATCCGAGATCGCCACCGCCCGCGTCCGGGCCGCGAAGACCGGCTCCATCGCCTCGGTGATTTCCAAAGACTCCCTGCCGCTCCTGGACGAAACCCGCAGCGTCCTGGAATCCTCGATCCGCACCGGCCAGGCGAGCACCACGGAAGCGATCACCCTCACGAACCAGGAGATCAACCAGCGGCTGTTCTATGTCGATTCGCTGATGAACCAGGCGCAGGCGCTGAGCGAATTGGAGGCCGCCCTCGGGTCCAACCGCCACCTCAACCGGGATATTTTCACGAACACTCTCCATGACAAAAAAACGCCAACCAAGCACTGAGAGCTTCATATGAAACGCGCACTGATTATTGTCCTCGTTTGCATCGCGTTCGCCGGAGTTTTCTTCATCCGGCATTTAGGCGCGGCGCCAAAGCCGACGGCCGAAAAGCAGCTCTACACCTGCGGGATGCATCCGCAGATTATCCAAGACCACCCCGGCAACTGCCCGATCTGCGAGATGAAACTCCAGCCGGTGCGCAAGCAGGCCGCGCAACCGTCCCCGGGCGGGGACAAGGCAGAAGCGGACAGCGCGACGATCACCATCGATCCCGCCACCATCCAGACGATGGGCGTGCGGGTCGGGGAAGTGACCGGGGGGCCGCTCATGCGGTCGGTCCGGACGGTCGGCGTCGTGGACTTCAACGAAACCGCGCTCACCGATGTCACCGCGAAGTTCAAAGGCTGGATCGAGAAGCTCTTTGTGGATGCCACCGGACAGGCGGTCAAAAAAGGCGAACCGCTTTTCGAGACCTATTCCCCGGATGTCTATAACGCGGAGTTGGAATTCGCCTCGCTGACGCGGAGCGGAAACGCAGCGCTCGCGAAGACGACCCTCGAGCGCCTGAGCCTGCTTGGCGTGGCGGCCTCGGAGCTGGAGAAATTGAAGACGGCGGCACAGCCCTCGCGGACGGTCACGATGTTTTCGCCGGCCGACGGGGTCGTGGTCGAGAAGACGGCTGTGGAAGGGATGATGTTCGAGCCGGGCATGAACCTTTACCGGCTCGCCGATCTGTCCCTCGTTTGGCTCAAGGCGCAGATCTACGAGCAGGACATGGCGTTCGTCGGGCTCGGGCAGGAAGCGGTCGCCAGCATCGACTCGTTGCCAGGACGGAAATTCCTCGGCCGCGTGACCTACGTTTACCCCACGCTCGATCCCAAGACCCGGACCGCCCAGGTCCGCATGGAGTTCCACAATCCCGGCCTTCTTCTCAAACCCGGCATGTTTGCCAAGGTGGAGATGGAATCCCAGCTCTCCCCGTCCGCGACGCTCGTTCCGGAAAGCGCCGTGTTGAGAAGCGGCGACCGGGCGACGGTCTTCGTGGCGCTGGACGGCGGGAAATTTGATCCCCGCGAAGTGGTTCTGGGCCCGCGCGACAGCAGCGCGCGCTACCAGGTCCTTCAGGGGTTGAGCCCGGGCGATAAGGTCGTCACCTCGGCGCAGTTCATGTTCGACTCCGAAAGCCAGCTCCGCGAGGCAATCCAAAAAATGCAGGGCCCCGATGGAAAATCCCACCCTCCGGCCGCAGTCGGGCAGGTGCCAAATCCGCCGCCGCAGTCCGCCCCGCCGCAGCCCCCGAAGACATTCGTCTGCCCGATGCCCGAGCACGCCAGCATCGAATACGATCACGGCGGGAAATGCCCCATCTGCAGCATGACGCTGATCCCGGGAACCGCCACAGCCCAACCGGCCGCCACCCCTGCCGCCCAACCTGCCGCCGCACCTGCCGCCGCACCCGCCGACCATGCTCCGGGCAATCATTGATTTCTCGCTCCGGAACCGGTTTCTCGTCCTCATTGGGACTGCCGTGCTCATCGTCGCCGGATGGCTGTCGCTGCGCACGATCCCGCTCGACGCCATCCCGGACCTCTCGGACACGCAGGTCATCATCTACACCGAATGGCCGGGGCAGGCCCCGCAGCTCGTTCAGGATCAGGTCACCTACCCGATCACGACCAAGATGCTTTCGGTGCCGAAGGCGAAGGCCGTCCGCGGGTATTCGTTCTACGGGTTCTCGTTCGTCTATGTCATCTTCGAGGACGGAACGGATCCGTATTGGGCGCGCAGCCGGATCCTGGAATATCTCAGCGGCCTGACATCCCGCCTGCCGCAGGGGGTTGCCCCGACGCTTGGGCCCGATGCCACCGGCGTCGGATGGGCGTTCATGTATTCGCTGAGCTCCAAAGACCGCAGCCTCGCCGAGCTGCGCTCGATGCAGGACTGGTATCTCAAATACCAGCTCTCGTCGGTCGAGGGGGTCGCCGAAGTGGCGTCGGTTGGCGGCTTCGTCAAGCAATACCAGGTCACGGTGGACCCGGTGAAGCTCCGGGCCTACGACATTTCGATCCGCGACGTGGGCGATGCCATCAAAAAGAGCAACGGCGAGGTCGGCGGACGCTCGCTCGAACTCGCCGAAAAGGAATTCATCCTGAGGGTCAAGGGCTACATCGAACAGATCTCCGACCTCGAAAAAGTCGCGCTCGGAGTCGGGGACAATGGCGTGCCCATCCTCCTGCGCGATGTGGCGACCGTGCAGTTCGGCCCGGACATGCGCCGGGGGATCGCGGAGCTGAACGGCGAGGGCGAAACAGTGGGCGGCATCGTCGTTGTCCGATACGGCGCGAACGCCCGCGAAGTCATCAAGGACGTCAAAGCCAGGCTGGACGAGGCGATGAAAGGGCTCCCGAAGGATGTTTCCTACACCGTGGCATACGACCGCACCGCCCTGATCGACCGCGCGGTCAAAACGCTGGAGGAAAAACTGGTCGAAGAAAGCATCGTCGTCGCGCTGGTCTGCCTCATTTTCCTGCTCCACTTCCGGAGCGCGCTCGTCGCCATCATCATCCTGCCGATCGCCGTGCTGGCCTCGTTTGTCATCATGCGGGCGCAGGGCCTGAGCGCGAACATCATGTCGCTCGGCGGCATCGCGATCGCGATCGGGGCCATGGTCGATGCCGCGATCATCATGATCGAAAACGCGCACAAGCACATCGAGCACGACGGCGGCAAAAAGGACCACTGGCAGATCATCCGGGACGCAGCGGTCGAGGTCGGCCCGACGCTGTTTTATTCCCTGCTTGTCATCACGGTTTCGTTCATCCCCGTCTTCACCCTGCAGGCGCAGGAGGGCCGGCTCTTCAAGCCGCTCGCGTTCACGAAGACCTATTCGATGGCGGCCGCCGCCCTGCTCTCAATCACGCTCGCGCCGGTCCTCATGGGATACTTCATCCGGGGAAAAATTCCTCCGGAGGAGAGGAACCCGGTGAACCGGTTCCTGATCTGGGCCTACCATCCGTGCATCGATTTCATCATCCGCTTCCGCTGGCAGGTGATCGGCGCGGCGCTCGCGATCGTGCTCTGGGTCTTCGTTCCCTGGGATTTTCTCGTGACGTCCCGGCTCCCGGAAGGACCGCTGCGGAACGCCTCCGCAGCATTCGGGAAAGTTTTTCCGTTTCAGCACATCGGGTCAGAATTCATGCCGCCGCTCTACGAGGGCGACCTCCTCTACATGCCGACGACATTTCCGGGCATCTCGCCGACGAAGGCCCGGGAGCTCATCCAGGTTACCGACCGGATCATCAAAAGCTTCCCGGAAGTTCAGCGCGCGTTCGGGAAGATCGGCCGCGCGGAGACCGCCACCGACCCCGCCCCGTTCGACATGATCGAGACGACCGTCATGCTCAAGGACGAAAAGGATTGGCCGGTTGTAGATATTAAAGACCCGTCCGGAAAAGTCATCGCCCACCGGCGGAGGACCGTGGACGAACTCGTCGAGGCCCTTAACGCGGCGATCCAGATTCCCGGCCTGACCAACGCCTGGACGATGCCGATCAAGACCCGCATCGACATGCTGGCCACGGGGATCAAGACGCCGGTCGGCATCAAGGTCGCCGGCCCGAACCTCGCCGAACTCGAGCGCATCGCGTCCGAAATTGAAGCGGTCGTCCGCAAGGTGCCGGGCACGTCCAGCGTTTTTGCCGAACGCGTCATGGGCGGCAACTACATCGAGTTCGCCATCCGCCGTGACGAGATCGCCCGCTACGGCCTCAACGTCGGCGACGTGCAGGAAGTCCTCGAGGTCGCCCTCGGAGGCATGGCGCTCACCACAACCGTCGAAGGCCTCGAACGCTACGCCATCACCCTGCGCTACGACCGCGATTTCCGCGAAAACCTGGACGCGCTCAAGGAGATCATCATCCCGACACCGGCCGGCGCGCAGATCCCGCTCGGCCAGCTCGCCGACCTGAAAGTCGTCCGCGCCCCCATGGGGATCAAAAGCGAAAACGCGGTTCCGAACGCGTGGATTTACGTCGATGTCAAAGGCATGGACATCGGGACCTATGTCCAGATGGCCCGGCGCGCGGTGGATGCGGCGGTGGGCGCCGGAAAAATTTCCGTGCCTGACGGCACCAACATCCTCTGGAGCGGCCAATACGAATACATGCTGCGCGCGCAGCAGCGCCTCATGCTGGTGATTCCGGCCACGCTCCTGCTGATCATCCTCATCATTTACCTCAACACCGGCTCCGCGATCAAAACGGCGATCGTCCTGCTGGCCGTCCCCTTCTCGCTCGTGGGCGCGTTCTGGGCGATCTACCTCCTCGGCTACAACCTCAGCGTGGCCGTCTGGGTCGGGATCATCGCGCTCGCCGGGCTCGATGCGGAGACCGGCGTCGTCATGCTCCTCTACCTCGACCTCGCGTATGAGGACTGGAAAAAGCGGGGCCTCATGCGGAATGCGGGCGACCTCCGCGACGCCATCTACCACGGCGCCGTCAAGCGCGTCCGCCCGAAAGCCATGACCGCGTGCGTCATCATCGCCGGCCTGATGCCGATCCTGTGGAGCCACGGAGCCGGCGCCGACGTGATGAAGCGCATCGCCACCCCGATGGTCGGCGGCGTCATCACCTCCACGCTCATGGAGCTGCTCGTCTATCCCGCGATCTTCTTTATAGCCCGTATTCCGCCGGCAGGAATTTTTCCCCGTCGGCCATGGCAAGCTGGTCGGCGATGAAGTCGTCTTCATTTTCTGGTAGTTCACCGACGGTGTCGGCCATGTTGTCGAGCCAGTCTTTTTCGCGGTCGAGGACATGGAGGCATCCGGCCTCGGCCCCTTCGCGCATGACGGTGATCGCCTCGAGTGCGGCGGCGCATCCGGCGCGGTAGTGGTCCTTCGAGGAGACGATGGCTTTTGCGATGCGGATAATGTTTGCCGGCGTGAGGATATACGCCTGCGGGTCGAGGCCGGCATCCGAGCGGACGGTCCAGCGCTGATAAGTCGCAATGCCCTCCTTGCCGTCCTTGATCGCCTCGTTCATCAAGCGCGTGTCGTAGATGAGCTGCTCCATGTAGCAGGTCGGGGCCATGCCGCCGAGGAGCTTGATGTT
>JBAWVC010000140.1:0-6665 GCA_037147455.1 Verrucomicrobiota bacterium
CCTTGCCAATTTGAAAAGGATCATCCGTTTTTCGTGCCGCCATTTTTTCAATGTGCGAGGGCTCTGCTCCTCCTGGCCATTGCCGCGGTCTGCCTGATGGGAAATGCGGGCGCTGCGGATTCCGGGGACCGGCTTTTTCCGACGCCCGTGTCGTTGCCCAAAGCCGGCGAGTGGGATGCCCGGATGCTGGCGCCCGATCTTGTCGAGGTCCGGGTTGTCGGAACCAAGGAAAAGATGAGCGATCCGCTCAAGCATTTGGAGCAGTATTTCGGAACGGACGGGAAGGTGCAGATTCCCGCGCCGACAGAATTTTCGGCAACGGTGGCTGGGGCTCCCGTCGAGGTGAAGGAAACCGGCTACCGGCAGGTCCTGGATTTTGCCGCATTCCGGGGTTTCGACGTGCGGGCGATCGGTTCGCTGTTTCTCAAACTCGGCCGCCCGCTGGCCGTTGGGGAAAGCGTCGAAATCCGCTCGAAGGGTCCGGCCTATTGGCCCGGGAACGTGGCTTTGAAAGCGACTTGGACCGGCACCGGGTTCAATCCGGCGATCCATGTGGATCAAATCGGCTACGCGCCCGCGCTGCCGAAACTCGCCCGCGCCGGGCTCTATCTTGGCAGTCTGGGCGAGCTCGACATCCCGGCAGCGGAATTTTCCCTCGTGACTCCGCAGGGGGAAAAAGTCTGGTCCGGCAAGTTGGTGCCCGCGAAGGAGGCAGGCTGGCCGGACGGGGCGTATCAGAAGGTGCTTCTCGCCGATTTCAGCGACTTTAAAACTCCCGGCGAATACATGATCGAGATCCCCGGTTTGGGCCGATCGGCGCGTTTCCGGATTCATGAGGGCGCGATCGCCTACGCGGCCCGCGCCTACGCGCTTGGGATTTATCACCAGCTCTGCGGGGGAGCCAACGAGCTGCCGTTTACGAGGTTCACCCATCCGCCCTGCCACACGGCCCCGGCGGAAATTCCCACGATGGATCCGCAGTTTGATGCGACGAACAAAAACATCAAGGCGATGGAACGCGCGCAGTTGGCCAATGTCGATGCCAGCCTTTATCCGTTTGTGCGCCACGATACGGTTGATGTGAGCGGCGGGTTCCATGATGCCGGCGACTACAGCAAATACATGAACAGCGCCTGCGTGCAGATCCACCACCTCGCGTTCGCGTCCGACTGCATCCCCGGCGAAAAACCCGACAACCTCGGAATTCCTGAGAGCGGCGACGGGATCCCGGATTCCCTGCAGCTCGCGAAGTGGGAGGCGGATTTTGTCGCGAAAATGCAAGACGAAGACGGGGGATTTTATTTCATCGTCTATCCGAAGAACCGGAAATACGAAGGCGACGTCCTGCCGCAGAACGGCGACCCGCAGGTCGTCTTCCCGAAGAACATGATATCGTCCGCCGAGGCCGTGGGGGCATTGGCCGAGATGGGCAGCTCGCCGACGTTCCGCAAGTATTATCCGAAAGTCGCCGACCGCTACATGGCGGCCGCGAAGAAAGGCTACGACTTCCTCCGACGGGCTGTGGCCGCGCACGGCTACGAGGGGTCGAGCCAGCTCATCAGCCACTACGGCGCGCTATTCGGCCACCACGATGAAATGTCGTATGCGGCGGCGGCCATGTTTGCAGCCACCGGCGACAAAGCCTACGAAAACGATTTGAAGGAATGGTGGCCGGACCCCCTGGCCTCGGATTCCCGGCGTTGGGGCTGGTGGCATCTTGGCGAATCCTACGGGAGCGCCGCGCGGGTTTATGCTTTCGCCCAACTCTCCGGCCGCCCGGGCGGCGGCAAGGAAGATCCCGAATACCTGAAAAAAATGCGGCAGGAGGTGATCGATGCCGGGAACGCGCAGATCGGGCGCGCGGAAGCCTGCGCGTATGGGATCGCCGTTCCTCTCGAAAGCAAACGGTTCCGCGCGATCGGCTGGTTCTGGGCAATGGACGGCGCGTTCGACGCGGTCCCCGCCGCCCTGCTCGACGAAAGCCTGCGGACGAAGGCGATCAGGACCCTGAGCGACGCGTCCGGATACGAGTTCGGCGATAATCCCTCCAACCGGCCATTTGTGTCCGGCACAGGCAACCGGTGGATGCGCGAGATCGTTCACCAATACGCCGAGAACGACGACCGCGTCCTGCCGCCATCCGGGATTCCGTTCGGCAACGTGTTCGGCGGCCCGCACAATCTTTACCAATATAAAATGGAAGGACGCAACGGGCTGAACAGCCTGTTCTATCCGGAGCTGGGAGCCAGTTTCCCGTTCTATGACCGCTCGGGGACGGATGCGTTCAACGTGTCCGCGGAGTTCACGATCACCACGCAGGCGCGCAACCTGGCGGCTTACCTGTATTTGCTCAGCCAGACCGGGACGCCGTCGAAACCGTGGAAATCGGCGGTCGGAAAAATTGCGGGGGCGCCCGATAAGATCCGGTCCGGAGAGAAATTCAGCGCGGCGCTCGAGGTGGCGGGAATGCCGCCGCTGGACGAGGCCCAGGTGGTGTGGGAGGCGAGCGGGAGCGAGCCGGTCTTCGGCTCGAAGTTCGAGGGAAGCGTCGGCGACGCCTACCCGGGGTATTTGGAGGTCGAGGCGGTGTGGCCCGACGGCCGCCGCGTCTTTGCCCGGCACGACATGCCGGTCGCGCAGGCGAACTCCGCCGCGCCGGCCGCCGCCACGCCAAAAACTCTCGCGCTTGTTTCGTTCGATGACTTGCCCGAAGGCCGGTTGCCCGAGGGGCAGAACCAAAAAAATCCGTCGATCAAGGTGACCGGAGCGGTGGACAGCACGTCCTTGAATGTCAGCTGGAACCGCGAGATGTCCGGCCGCGCGATTCACTTCAACGATTTCCATTCCTTCCTCGAGGTCGATCTCGGCAAGCCCGACGTTTCGGCCGGGATCACCGTCTCGTTCTGGCTCTACGGAGACAAATTTTCTTTCGGGGTGGATAGCTTCGAGATCGCGTCGATCCTGCAGGACGGGAAGCGGGCGGTGGCATTCCGCACCAGCAAATGGCCGAAGCCGGTGGCTCCGGATATCGCGGATATCAAGGGCTATGCCGTTGTCGGATGGGAGCAGCTCAAGGATGCGCTCTCTCCAAAAAAATGGCATTTCTACCAGATGTCCATTGGGCCGGATGGCTCGTTCCAGTTGCGCGAAGACGGGCGGCTGCTCGGCAGCACGGCTTTGCCTCCGTTGCTAGGAGGGCCGCTGTCGGTCCGGTTCGGCGGCTTCGTCGGCTACGTGGATGACCTCCACGTCCAGTCCGGCGTCCCTGCGGCCGCGAAATGATTAGTTCACAGGCTCTCCGGGCTTCTTTTGGGCAAACAGCCAGTCGAGCACCTCGTCGTTGGCATAAGTGCGTGTCCAGGAATTATGACCCACTCCGGGATACTCGGTATATTGGACGAGTGTTCCGCCGGATTTTTTGATGGCCTCGCTCATGTCGCGCGAACGCTGGGTTTTCACGCTGGTGTCCTGATCGCCGTGGAAAGTCCAGATGGGAATATTTTTGAGTTTGGCGGCCTCTGCCGTGTCCCCACCGCCGCAGATGGGGATGCCGGCGGCAAAAAGGTCCGGCTCCCGTTGGAGATAATCCCAGGTGCCGAATCCGCCCATGGAAATCCCGCTGATGTAGATGCGGGACCGATCCGCTGGCAACTCCGCGAGGCTTTGCGTTAGAAGCGCTTGGACAGCCTGCAGGGGCTTCGAAGGAGAGGGAGGCATGGTATGCGCATCACCGCCCCACGGGACATTGACCCACTGCATGCCGATCGGGCATTGCGGCACGATGATGATGGCGGGAATGTTCTTTTTCAGGATGTAGGAAAGCAGCGCTGGGATGCCGTGTTGAAGCTGGCGGATGTTGTCGTCTCCCCGCTCACCTGCACCATGCAGAAAAAGAATGAGCGGAACTTTTTCGTCCGGCTTGAGGTTCTGCGGAACATGCACCCGATAGTTCAGCGCAAAATCGCCATCCTGAAAGGTCTTGGTCTCAAAGGCTCCCGCAATGTCCTGGGCAGGCAGAAGGGAGCTAATGAAAAAGATGGCAATGAGTGCGAGTTTCATGGGAGCAGCATGCAAGGAGTCCAGTCTGGGATCGATCAAAAAGCTAATCGCTGAAGATCGAATTTTTCAACCGCCGGATGCAGAAAACCGCATGTCCGATCAGCGATCCTTGACAGCGGCGGGCTCAAGGCTCCAGAGAAATGTCGTGTTCGGAGGGGCATTAACCCGAAAACGGTTTTTCTCCGTGTGCTCCGCGTCTCCGTGTGAGAAATCGCTGGATCCGGTTTTAACTGTGATTTCGCCGGACCCGACGGGCCAGCCATCATGCCACAAATCGCGCGCGCGCGTTCCCTCGGGCAGCCTGACGACTCTTGATGGCGCAGGTCCGGTGCAGAGGCAGAGGAACCGGTCGTTGGCGTAAACGAGATCGCCGGCTGGAGCGTAGCAATGCACGCCGGCCGATGTCGCGAGCGCGTGCAGGATCGTATCCGGGAGGAGTGGGCCGGCATTGAATATCGAGGGGAATCCGGGGCGATCTGTCCTGGCCAAGGCCACGCCGCCGGCATCTTTCCACCGGGCGAGCGTCTCGTCCGCATCTTGAGGAACGACCTCCAGACGCGGCGATCCGGCGAGTTGATCCGGCGCGGGATAATGCTTCATGCGGTCGCTGCATTGCTCCCGCAAAAAACTTGTCCCGTATTCGTGCGGGGCGCCCATTGCCAATGCGTTTTCCGTGGAGACAAAATCCCAATCCCCGGTGGAATCGCCCGCTTGCGTGAGAGAAAATCCGGTGAGCGCTTCGGCGCGGCGCAGGTCGAATTTGTTCCCGTTGAGAAATCCGGGGAAGAGGTTCCAGATCGCCGTGGCTTGCGAGGCCCGGAGCCTGTTGTGAATCGCCTCCCGGCGGGCCTCATCGGCAATAAAGACATTTAAAAAATTGACGAGTCGCGCGTCCGGCCAATCCATTTGCAGGAAGTCATCCAGCGTGATGAACGTCCATGGGAACCCGCTCCGGTGGAGGTTCCACTGTTTTTGAACGGGAAAAAGGATCGTCCACAAGCCGCTGTTGGGGGTGACCAACCGCAAACTGAGTTCGTCCACGACAACCAAGGCCTCCGCCTTGGGAATCCGGCGCAGGCCCGGATTCTTCGCTGCGATTTCCTGCATCCGCCGCAGCGCGTCGCGCACGTCCGGGCGGCTGAAGGAACCGCCGAAAAGATCCACCCACGAATGCCAGAGCCCCTCGGCCATGGAAAATCCAAAGTCTCTCTTGAGCAGTTCGATGGCCTCCGCCGAATTCTCCGGCACCCGGATGAACGAATGCCACCATCCGTGTTTTTCCTGCGAGAGCTTCACGTCGGCGGAATTGATAAACCGCTTTCCGTGGTGCGATGCCGACCCGGTCATGGACTGGGAGCTCGTGGCGCCGCCGACTCCGCGGTTGCTGTAGTCGAGCGGGCTGGCGAGAAAATCCACATCCGGGGAATCCAGCACGCGCTGGAGTGCAAGATGCCCGTTTCTTGCGGGGCACGGGAAGTCGGTCTGCGTCCACCAGTATCCGTAGAATCCGCCGATGAGTGTCCCGGGTGCGGCAGCGGAGCGGGCCTCCCGGCAAAGGTGCAGGAAGCAATCAACCTGCGCGTCGGACAAGGCTGCTGCAAAGTCCGCCGCGGGCGCGTGGTTGGCCGGAAGCGGTCCGCTCCCGACAGCCGCGCGTTCGGACGGCATGGGAAGTTCGACATCGCTCCAGGTGGCGATGTGTTTTTTCCAGGCCCCGCTCAAATCCTGCGGGTTGCCGTAGTGCTTGGAAACCCAGCCCTGGAAATATTTGCGCATCGGCGGCGAATAGTCGAAGAGCGCGTCGTCGGTGTAGTTCCCCCAGTTGAACCATTCATGCGAAAGCCCGCCGCAGAGGTAGAAGCCGGCGAACCGTCCAGGAAAGTTTTTTTCGTAATGCCCGAGAGCGCGCTTGAGCGCATCCGCCGCCTGTTCCCGCCAGATTTCCGAGGCGAACGAATGCAGGCAGGGAACCCCCTGGTGCAGGCGATCAAAGAGGTCTCCTTTCGGCGTGTAGTCCACCCCCGGCTTCGCATATCCGCTCACGCCCGGGGATTCGCTGCAGATCCCGCTGGATTTCCGGTCCCGCATTATCGCGACTTCCCCCGGATATTCCAGCTCCCACCATTTCGTTTCTGGACCGTCCAGCCAGATCATGGGAAACAGCCGCGCTTCTGCTCCTGCCGCACAAAACGCCGCGACAATTTCGTCGCCGTCCGCATAATCAAAAACTCCCGGCCCCTTCCATCCGAGCGGAAGAGAAAACCGGAAGACGTTGATTCCAGTATCCAAAAAATCCCGGAGGTGATCGGGATACGTGTAGGCGAGGACGCCGGGAAATTCGTTTCTGCCGCCCTCGAGGTCGCATGCCTGATAAGTGCAACTTTCAGGATTCAGCGAGCGCACTTGGCGCGGAGCAGAACGAACACGGCAGCAGAGTGCCGTGGCTACAACCCCGGCGTCATTGTCACGCTGGGCGTTTGATGTAGCCGCCCCACTCTGCTGGGGCGTGGTCGCGGCTCCGCCGCCACCTTTTTCGCGTTTGCACCTATCGGAGATGCGCCCGCCATCGGGGAGAGGTTTCATCGGGCTGTCAGTTCCCGAGGAAT